>WGBG01000043.1 GCA_015494395.1 Deltaproteobacteria bacterium | reverse complement strand
GGTATCTCTATCCCGCCTTTACGGGCAGCGGTAAGTATGGTGTCACCGGGCAGGGCCCTTACCTCCGTGCCGTCAATATTTAGTGTAAATGAATCTGCCATAACTGCCTTTATTACCCTTCCAAAAATTAATCTGAATTGAGCGTTTCAAACCTAGATTGAGCGTTTCAAAATCTGGAAAATTATTTTTTCAACGAAATTAAAAGGAGTTATGTTGATTATAGCTTTCCAGTTTTGAAACCCTTCGGGATTGCCGTATTTACTGCATCTCCTTTGTCAGAGGAATCCCCATATAGCCGACTATTATGGAAATTCCTCTTTCGCGGATCTGCAGCAAATCCGACAATCGCTCAATCTAGGTTTATTTGACCTTTGCGGCCCGTGGCAATCAGCCCTTTATACATGCCATGGGCCGTAATAAGGCGACCTTTCTTGCAAGCCCTGCCTGGTCAGTGGAATCAACCACGCTTGTTACGTCCTTGTAGGCAGAGGGTGCCTCTTCCGCTGCTCCTCGATAACTTCCGGTGCGTACAATTATCCCCCTGTGTCTCAGTTCTGAAATTACCTTTTTCCCCTTCCACTTTTTAAGAGCAGCACGCCTGCTCATGGCACGACCCGCTCCGTGACATGCTGATCCCCAGGCAAGTTCCTCACCTGAGCTTCTGCCAATCATTATGTAGGAGCAGGTCCCCATGGTCCCTCCGATAAAGACAGGCTGGCCTGCATCTCTGAATTCTTCAGGAAGCTCAGTTCTTCCGGGACCAAACGCCCTGGTGGCGCCTTTTCGGTGGACATAGAGGCGCCGGTTTTCACCATCCACCTCATGTTCTTCTATCTTGCAAGTATTGTGACTGATGTCATATAGTGTGCTTATTTTTGTTCTTGGAAGGATTTCATGAAATACCTGCCTGACCAGATGACAAATCACCTGGCGGTTTGCCAGTGCACAGTTTACGCCGCACGCCATTGCCCCATAGTATCTCTTTCCCTCCGGCGAGTTTATAGGGGCGCAGACTAGTTCCCGTTCCTTTATAGGTATGTTGTATTTCCGGGCAGCTTTTCCAAGAATCTGAATGTAATCAGTGCCTATCTGATGCCCCAGTGCCCTTGAACCGCAGTGAATGGCAATTACAACGTCGTCCTCTTCAATTCCCAGTGCCCTTGCAGATGGCTCATGAAAAATCTCCTCCACATACTGGATTTCAAGGTAGTGGTTTCCTGAGCCAAGCGTACCCACCTGCCTGTGCTGGCGCTTTTTGGCTGTTGAGGATACACAGGACGGGTCAGCCCCTGCAATCCTTCCGTTCTCCTCCACGTGGTCAAGGTCTTCAGGAATACCGTAGCCCCTCGCCACTGCCCAGTGTGCACCTCCAACAAGTACGTCATCAAGTTCCCTTTCGGTAAGCCTTATCTTGCCCTCTGAACCAACCCCTGACGGCACCACCTTAAAAAGCCCATCTATAACTGTTTCAAGCCAGGGTTCTATATCCGGCCGTTTCATGCCGGTAAGCAGGGTGCGAACCCCGCAGGAGATGTCGTAGCCAACGCCACCCACAGAAATTATCCCTCCCTGATCAGGATCAAATGCTGCAACCCCCCCTATTGGGAATCCATATCCCCAGTGGGCGTCGGGCATTGCCATTGCCGCCTTTACGATGCCCGGAAGGGACGCTACATTGACAAGCTGGCGCTTTACCTGGTCATCCATTTCAAGAACCAGGCCTTGATGTGCAAAGATGTAGGCCGGCACCCGCATGGAGCCTTCTCTGGGAATCTCCCAATGGCTGTCACTGTGGCGAATAAGGCTGTGTATATCCATTGATGATGCCTCCAGAGTTAGGAGTCATATTGCATGAAAAGCATTTATTGTTATGAGACTTCATCCCTGAAGGGGTGAGTAGCTACATCTTGAAGAGATAATGCCAAGGATTGGAAGGCTTTTAAAACCTGTTTATCCATTGTAACCAGGGGAACATTTAAATTCTCTGCCAGGCTCACAAATTCGCAATCATAAGCAGAGCAACCACTTGTATATGCCAGGTTTAAGACCTGTGCTGAATTTATTGCATATTCTTTTTCAGCAAATAACGCTTCAGCCAATTCCAATATTTGAATACCATGATTTAGCGAAATGAATTCCCTTTTTATAAAGGTGGTGAGAACATTTCTAAATTCACTACGCCATAGTATTGGAACAACCCAGTCCGAATCCTTTTTGTAAAGATTCTCTGCCAATTGGGATAATTCAGTTTTCAAGTAAAAATATGTGATTATATTTGTGTCTACCACTATCATGGACGACCGGCATTTATTGCATCTGATATTTCATCTGCTGCAATAACTTTTCTTGTTTTATCTCTCATTTTTCTGGCCATGAACAAGTGCTCTTCAGGAGAATATTTTGCGCTGCCGGTAAACTTTTCTATCAGATAGATTATTTCGCTATTTATGCTTCTATGGTGCGAAGCAGCAAGCTGTTTCAATAGTTCGTATGTTCTGTCTGGAATATTTTTTACAGTTATTGTCGTCATGCAAACCTCCTTAAATAATTATGGTTGTAGCATGGTTTCATTGTGGTTCCGAATTAATTGTTTGTCAACTGTGTTTTGGGATGGGGGCATCACACATCAACCACGCACTGGGCTATCCAGCGTCCAGGTTCTGTTTCCTCAACTTTAAGCTCGGTAAACGTGGCGCCCTTTACCTCTATGCCACGGGCATGTAATTCAGGGTTGAAAGGTTCACCCGAAGCAGTGCCGGAAAGGGTAGGGCCATTAATTTTTACACGGAACCTGCAAAAGATCATTCCACTTATGTCTGACTCTGCAAGCAGGCTGTTAAGCCACTCGGTAAAAAGACCGGGAAGGTCATAGGATTCACACTGGATTTTAACGGTAGTTACCGGCCGGATTTCAGAAAAATTTTCTATCATAAGGGAGAACATTGCCTCAGCCCCGTGTTCAAATGCCTCCTCCGGGCTTGAGCCAATTCCCCTTATTCCTATATCTGCTCCATGGTCAAATGTTTCAAAGTGATTCCTGGGTATCATCAGGAGGGGAGTGTTGTAAATAGAGTGTGAGGGAATTGTCAGCGGGGAAAGGCACCGTTGTTAATGTCCAGACAGGTGCCGTTTATATACTCCGGGGATTCTGTGGCAAGCCAGAACATCGCGCCTGCCACCTCGTCTGCCCTTGCAAATCTGCCGGTGTACACCATTTTTTTTATGGCTTTTTTCCTCTCCTCCGGGATAACCGACAGCATTGCTGTTTCAACAGGACCAGGGGCAACGGCGTTTATTACTATACCCTTGGGGCCAAGCAGCCTGGCAAAACTTTTGGTAAGGTTTATGAGCCCGGCCTTGGTTATGCCGTACCAGATGTCAGGGTGACCTATCTGCCCGGCAATTGATGCATTGTTCACTATGCGTCCGGCACCTTTTTTGATCATGCCCGGAGCCACTGCCTTGATAAGTTCCACAGGGGCTTCCAGGTTCAGTTTCATGATGGACTGTTTTTTGTCGTCAGGATATTGGTCGTAGGGCAGAGAGTACATGACACCGGCATTGTTTACCAGGATATCCACATGGGGTATCCCTGACATCAAATTCTTAATGCCGGAAATATCTGTTAGATCATATTCAACACAGCTTATCTCTTTATGGTCAGCAAGCGGAAAGTCAGAAAAATTTCTGGCAATCACCGTAACCCTGCAGCCTGACTCAACCATCATTCGACTAAGTTCAAGCCCTATGCCCCTGTTTCCACCTGTTATAACAGCATGTTTTTTCATGTTTGTTAATCAACCCTTTACAAGCTTGAGCATCTCGCGTACAGCCTGATCAAGCCCTACCAGTGCAGCCCTGGCTATCACAGCATGGCCTATGCTGAATTCTGAAATCTCGCTTATTGCCGCAACCCGTGCCGTGTTCTGGTAGTTAAGCCCATGACCTGCGTGCACCCTGAGCCCAAGTTCAAATGCAAGGGATGCCATGGATGCAATTGCTTCAAATTCCCTGTCCTGGATTTCTGCGTTTTCAGCATCGGCATATCGCCCAGTATGAATCTCAATACATTCGGCTCCTGTGCGGGCAGCAGCCTCTATCTGGTCTGTTTCAGGATCGACAAACAGGCTTACCGGTATGCCGTAGTGGTGAAGCCTGGACACAGCATCGGTAACCGATGCTTCAAGCCCTTTTACATCAAGTCCGCCCTCGGTGGTAAGCTCCTGGCGCTTTTCAGGAACCAGGGTTACGATATCGGGCTTAATTTCGCCGGCAATGCCAATCATCTCGTCTGTGGCAGCCATTTCAAGGGTCAACCTGGTTTTGATAACTTCTCTTATAATCCTTACATCACGATCCTGGATGTGTCGGCGGTCTTCCCGGAGATGCACCACTATGCCATCAGCGCCAGCAAGCTCAACAATCCCTGCGGCTATCACAGGATCGGGTTCGTTACCTCCACGGGCCTGCCTTATGGTAGCAATGTGATCAACATTTATACAAAGATCTGCCATAATCTCCTCCTTTAAAAGGTATGAAATCAGCTCGCGCTCCCTTTCTGCCATGCGCCTTGCAGCTTCCTCTCCAAGCTCATGGTCCTCTCCCAGCAGATGCACAACACCGTGTACAAGAAGTTCAACAAGCCTTGTGCGAAGTGTGGTGCCAGCGTTTTCTGCCTCCTGCCTTGCAGTCTCCCATGAGATTACAATATCACCAAACAACCCTCTGGCATCCTGGGTAAACGATATCACATTGGTGCGCCAGGGCCGATTCAGCCACTGATTATTAATCTCTGTTATTCCCGCATCATTGGTTATGAGGATGTTCAGTTCGTCTTTTTGACGGTTGCAGAAACGAAGAAGCCTCTCAGCCGCCCGTTTAATCAGGCAAAGATATGGGAAGTCTGGCTTTGAGAGGACAGAAACAGGCATATTTTAATTTACCGCCCTTCTTCAAGATTTTCGTAGGCCTGGATGATCTTTTTTACCAGCCTGTGGCGCACCACATCACGGCGGGTAAATTTAACAAAGTAGATTCCCTTTATTCCCTGGAGTATGTCACAGGCCTCAATGAGCCCTGAATGTTTTTTTTCAGGAAGATCAATCTGTGTAATGTCACCTGTAACCACAGCCCTTGAGTTGTAACCCAACCGTGTGAGAAACATCTTCATCTGCTCGGAAGTGGTGTTCTGTGCCTCATCGAGGATGATAAATGCCTCGTTCAATGTCCTTCCCCGCATGAAAGCAAGGGGGGCAACTTCAATTATGCCCTTTTCAAGCAGGCGTTCAACCCGTTCAAATGAGAGCATGTCGTAAAGGGCATCGTATAGGGGACGCAGATAGGGATTTACCTTTGCCTCAAGGTCACCGGGCAGAAACCCAAGCCTTTCTCCAGCCTCAACCGCAGGCCTTACCAGCAGAATCCTGTTTACCTCTTCGTGAAGAAAGGCATGGACAGCCATGGCCATTGCAAGGTATGTCTTGCCTGTGCCCGCTGGCCCTATGCCAAATACTATGTCATTGTTCCTGATCGCATCTACATAGAGCTTTTGCCCAAGGGTTTTGGGGGTTATGAGTTTTCTGCCTGACTTTACAGAGAGCCTGTCCAGGAATATATCCGCAAGGGATATGGTGCTGTCCTCTGAAAGTATGGTGATTGCCTGTTCAACGTCTGTGGAGTGAAGGGGATAGCCGTGTTCCAGAAGTTCATAGAGCTGTTTGCAAACAAGGCCTGCAAGCTGAACCGCGTTTTCATCACCTGAAATGTTAAGTTTGTTCCCCCTGGCGCCAATATTTACTCTAAGCGCCTCTTCCATGAGCTTGAGGTTTCCGCCATGCTCCCCGTAAAGGGCAAGGGCAAGGCTGTTGTCATCAAAGTCAAACTGCTGCATGTCACAGCTCTCCAAACGCACGGTCATAAAGTTTTCCAACACCGTATTCTTTCCTGCGCATGAACTTTTCCCAGGGAGGACCGATTATCTGCATCTCAGGGTGCTCTTTCTGCACTTCCATTGCAATCTGCATCTCCTTGGTGCAGCCGGTGCTGTAGGTTGCGTCCTTTCCTACCCATTCAGGCGGCACCTTTTCTCCCATCAGTTCAAATGCCTTCTCAATGTCATGCACGGTCTGGAAGCGCCAGATATCAATGACACCGCTTCGCTGGACAATCTCCCACATGTACATGATGTCATCGGCATCCATTCCCTTCTCAAAGTGTTCACCAGGGTTGATAACAACAACACCTTCCTGCTTCTCCCTGAGATAGTTGACAAATACATTTAGGATGCGTTTGGCAGTCTCTATCTGATGCGGGATGCTGCCTACAATTGCACTGTAGAACATAATTGTCTTGCCCTGCTTCTTGGCCATGCGAAGGTGCATGATCATGGACTCTGCCTTCATCCTCAGGTCCTTTTCAGAAAACCTTATGACACCGGGATGATGCGGCTTTGTTTCTATTATAATGGAACCTGGCCGTTCACTGGTTATCACGGTTATGTCACGGGTAAACTGAAACCTGGTCTTGAGCAGACAGGGAGAGTCATCAGGGTGCCTGCTTATTACATGGTCACATTCCTTGAATGCCCTGGCAAAGGTAACAGAGGTGAGGAGAGGATTAAACCGCTCCTGGGTGCCATCTGAGATTACAAACAGGTTCTTGTCACTTTTCAAATGGTCAAGCAGGTCATTTTTGGAAATATTTGTCTTGGTGATAATATCAGCATCGCCCAGTGCGTCCTGGAGCACCGGGTCTTCTATTACGTCATCCATTGTAACTGAATTGTAATAGAAGGCGTGCTTTACGCTCATGATAACCTTTATATTAAGCTTTATCAGTATCCTTATTATGGCTATGTCCAGGATTACAGAGCCTGCAACCGGGTCCATCCAGAGATAATATCTTGTCTCCTTGTTTCTTACGCCCTCCTGAATAAACTTCTTTAACCTCTCCAATTTTTCCCTGGCAATATCCGACTCCGGGCCCTTCAAGAGCTTTCTAAGATTTTCCACAGAGGTATCAGCGCTTCCCTGCCACAGTTCAGGATGACAGGTAAGGCAGAGCAATCGCTTAAGCTGCAGAAAGATTATCTCAATGTTAAGTTTTTCAAGATCTGTCCCTGACTGTTCGTCCAGTCCTTCCAGGTCATTCAGAGCCGTTCTGAATGCCTCTGATTCAATGAGCTCTGCAGCCCTCCGGTTCATTGCCTCCTTTTCTCTTGCAAGGGGCCTTGAAATCTCGCTTATCCTAACAAAGATCTGTAGCAGGCGTTTTTCAAGCCTTGTAGGGAGCATTACCAGGGGCGCTGTTTCCCTGCGGAATTTGATCCTGAGCATTGCCAGCAGGTAGTCCCGGCGGTACTTGTCTTCCACAAGGGATTTAACAAGGGGCTCAACCTTTTCCCACACCTTCATGTAGCGCATTACCAGGCTGTCCCCGGCGGTCTTGTTTATTATGGAGTGGAAAATCTCATCGGTGCAGGGGTAGAAATAGGGCTCATTTTCAAGCCAGACAATGAATTTAAGCTGTTCAGGCGATGCAACCTCCTCAGGAAATGCCTCATAGGCAAGGTGGTTCTCCATGTAGAAGTTGGCTATCCAAGCGTCTTTGTCCGGGTCAGTGCCGGGTTTGGGAATTGGAGGATATTCCATAATAAATATGCCTTAGAAAAGTTTTTTCTTGTAAAAGATGAATACCACTATGAGTGACAGAATAAATGCCACGCTCATGGTAATGGCAAAGGCGTGCGGGGAGTTCTGAATGGGCAGGGCCACATTCATTCCATAGATACTGGCAACAAGGTTTGGGAGCATCAGTATGATGGTTACTGATGTGAGAAATTTCATAACTATATTAAGGTTGTTTGAAATCACCGAGGCGTAGGCATCCATCATGCCGCTTAGAATGTCACTGTATATCTTTGCCATCTCGATTGCCTGCTGATTCTCAATCTGGGCATCTTCAAGGATGTCCTCGTTGACATCACTTATTGGCAGATAGCGACCGCTCTTTAACCGTGCCATTACAATATCATTTGCCTTAAGGCTTGTATTAAAATAGACAAGGCTCTTTTCAAGGTTGAAGAGTTTTACAAGCTCCTGGTTCCTGAGAGAGCGCTGGAGTTCCTCTTCATACTCATCAGTAAGCCTGTCTATGAGCCGAAGCTGTCGCAGGTATGCATTGGCTACCCTGAGGAAAATGGTAAATATAAAATGTACCTGATCGTGCAGTATCTGAAGTGCACCGCGTGTGGCAGTAATATCCTGCAGCACAGGGGTTTCGTGGTTGCACAGGGTGACAATACACCCCTTTGTAAGGATTATACCCAGGGGGACCGTTTCAAAACGTATAATATTTTCGTGGTGCTGGGGATCAGGAATCTTTACAATTATAAGGAGCTGATCATCTTCTGTTTCAACCCTTGATGTTTCCTCCTGATCCAGGGGATAGCGCAGGAACTCGTCCAGAATACCCAGTTCATCCCTGAGTCTCTGAAGCTCCTCTTCTGTTGGTGCAATCAGATTTATCCAGCAGCCCTGATCAATGGTGCTGGTGGTGCGGATTCCCCTGTCAGACGGTTTTAATATAGTCAGCAAGTTGCATTATCTCCGTAGTTGAAGTGATAGAGGCACAATACATCCACATAAGATGCCATAAGCACTATATACGGCAAAGCTCTGTTACAGGCAAGTGGCATCGGAACAGGGAGTGATGTGAAGCCTGTGTTTACGGTTTTTGAGGCAGTTGCAAAATTCTTGACATGACCGGTGGATATGATTATGAAATTAGAGCTTGCAGGCGGTCTGAGAAAAGTGGTTCCCAACAGGTCCGAAATCATGTAAAGCCAGTGACATTGGTGCTGCCACATTTCAGATAAATGCCTGGAAGTTTGGAGACTGTGAAACAGTAAACGCCTGTTTCCTTCTGCAGTTTAAATAAGACAATCAGGACATTTTGTTGCCAAAAAATATAGTAAGGGAGTTATAACTGTTAAAATGAAACGTACATTTCAGCCAAGCAACATCAAGAGAAAGAGAACTCACGGATTTCGTAAACGCATGAGTACCAAGGCAGGGCGCAGTGTCATTAACCGCAGGCGCGCCAAGGGAAGAAAACGCCTTTCAGCCTGAAAATTTGGAGCTCAGAAAGGGAGCTGAAACCCTCTCAAGACTCGAGAGGTTAAGAAGCGGCAGAGATTTTTCCAGGATATTCAGGGAGGGGGAAAAGGTAAGGCTTGACGACCTTACCGTACGATGGCTGTTCAATCCTTATTCATGGAATCGGATTGGCACCAGCGTAGGCAGAAAATTTGGAAATGCAGTAAAACGCAACCGCGTCAGGCGGATAATCAGGGAACTGTACCGCAAGCGCAAGGGAATTTTTCCTCAGGGAATTGACGTGGTATTTCTTCCCGGCAAAAAGTTTCTTGATGTCGGGCATGAGATTCAGCAGAAACAGTTCGTCGAGGCAGCAAGACGCATAAGAAATCGTCACAACTATCTGCTTAAAAAAGGCTTTGAGCAAGATCTGTGGTCAAACAGTTTGAAAAAAGACCAGGAACAGGGCAGAGAATCTTAAACCTGCTGCCTTTACAGTTGTGCCCAAAGACTGATGCCGTCCAAGAGCCTTGGTTATGTATAAGAGTTT
Organism: Deltaproteobacteria bacterium; assembly: GCA_015494395.1. Taxonomy (GTDB): domain Bacteria; phylum Desulfobacterota; class Dissulfuribacteria; order Dissulfuribacterales; family QOAL01; genus S144-17. Next base: position 9,165 of record WGBG01000043.1, on the reverse strand, counting down.
AGCCTTGACGGTCAAATGGCTGTAAAATAAGATGAAAAATCATACAGATTCCCTGTTGTTCACCCGCCTAAATACTTTTCAGGGTGCAACAAGACGATTGTTTATTATTCCGATTCACCTGTATCGCCTGATCATTTCGCCTCTTTTCCCCCGTACGTGCAGATTTTATCCATCCTGTTCCACCTACATGGAAGATGCCATTCTTCGATATGGCCTGTTTAGAGGAGTCTGGCTTGGTTTAAGAAGGCTTCTCAAATGTCATCCGTGGCATCCTGGAGGATACGATCCACTCCCGTAAGGTACTTCAGTAGTCGTCAGATCAACCGCTGTTTCATTTAACGGGCCAGTTTTAAAAACTCATGTCCGTTTTTAGTGTATGGACTACCAGAAACATCTGATCTTGCCGGCTGCATTTTACCTGCCCGCTTCTCTCAGATTTTTCAGCTACCACACAAGTTATTAAAGTACTTTGTATCTATTCAGCGTGGTAAATGGTCTTGTTTTGGAGTGACTTTGAAGAATTTCGTATTTTTTATTGGCGAAGCGAAGCCACAAAAATCGCGTCTGTCTGAGCGAGGGACAAGCGAGTTTTGCGATTTTGGCGTAGCAAGCCTTAGAAAAACAAGAAATTGTTCACCGGAACGGAAAAACAAGACCCTTTACCAACCTTTATTAATATAAGTATGCTGAACAGTTACAAGTACTTTTTAAGTCAGCTATCTAATTTGCATGCCGGGCTCTGGCATTTGATCAGGGCCTGTGACTGTTTCAGGAAATTTACATGGAAACCAGACCATTACTTGCAATCGTACTGTCACTTGCCGTTCTTATGGGCTTTCAGTACTACATGTCCCTTAACGCCCCCAAGCAGGCGCCCATGTCCCAGAACGCCACGGCGGTAAACTCAACTTCTGCCCAAACAGCAGAGCTTTCATCAGGTGTCCAGGGCACTGCACCAGCCGGAGCAAACGCATCACCGGCTTCAACAACCGCCATGCCTTCCACTGTCAAGGTGTCTGATACTGCCATTGGCCAGAAGGGAAGGGAGATTACAGTAGAGACCGATCTGGTAAGTGCAGTATTTTCAGAGCTTGGGGGGGCTGTCAAACACTACAGGCTCAAAAAGTACCGCGTAAGCATTGAACCGGATTCGGAACTGGTTGATCTTGTAACTGTAACCCCGCCCAATCTCCCCCTTGTGCTCCAGGTAGGCTCAAATCCCCCTGTTGATCTGCGTACAGTGCTTTTCAAGGCAGACAAAGAGGGGCTCGACATCACAGGGCATTCTCTTGAAGGCAAGCTCCGGTTTACAGCCGAGCTTTCCGACGGGTTAAAGGTTAAAAAAATCTTTACCTTCACAAGGGGCAGATATCTTGTTGATATGCAGATAGTGGTTACCGGGGGGCCTGCAATGGTAAGCTCCGTTGCCCTGTACAACATGCCCTTTGGCGAGACAAGCCGTTACATCTTTTCCGGTCCAAGTTATGTTGCCAATGGTAAACTTGAAGAGGTTAAGCTTGATCCCGGTGAGGCAGTTGCCTACACTGGGGCACTGGACTGGGCAGGTTATGGGGATAACTATTTCTGTACCACCATTATTCCTGCCATTGCATCAGGCCCATATGATCTCCAGATAAGAAAGCTTGACGAAGCAGGGCTTACCCATCTGCAGCTTACAAACCTCAAGCCACACCCCCATCCTGCTGAAGGCGGCACTGAAATATTCCGGGCAGGGCTCTATTTTGGGCCCAAGGAAATTGAGCGCCTGAAGACAATCGGCCACGACATGGTAAAGACCATCAACTTCGGCTGGTTTGACGTTATTGCAAAACCGGTTCTGTACCTGCTCCAGTTTTTCTACAAGTACACCCACAATTACGGCTGGTCCATCATTATCGTCACCATACTCATGAAGGTTGCATTCTTTCCCCTTGCCCAAAAGGGGGCAAAGTCCATGAAAACCATGCAGAAGCTGCAGCCAAAGCTTAAAAAGCTCAAGGAAAAGTATGGGGATGACAAGGTGAAGATGCAGCAGGAGATGATGCAGCTTTACCGCACCTACAAGGTCAATCCAATGAGCGGCTGCCTACCCATGGTGTTGCAGATACCCGTGTTCTTTGCACTCTACAAGGTGCTGCTGCAGGCCATTGAGCTTCGCCATGCCCCTTTCATGTGGTGGATCAACGATCTTTCCGCTCCTGACAGGCTTATGATTCCAGGGGTTGAGATCCCGTACCTTGGGGGAATACCTGTGCTTACCCTGCTTATGGGTGTCTCCATGTACTTTCAGCAGAAGCTGAGCCCTTCATCACTTGATCCAACACAGGCAAAGATGATGCAGTTCCTTCCTGTTATCTTTACCTTTATGTTTATCAACTTTCCATCAGGACTGGTGCTGTACTGGCTGCTGAATAACCTGTTCTCAATCGCACAGCAGGTGTATGTAAACAAATTTACTGACTGACAAAATTCATACATGATACTTATGCGAAGATACCAAGAACTTTCTCATCTTCGCCTACCTTGCGGAATGTATATATGACTAAGAATAAAGAAATGCTGGAATTCGCTGATAAGACAGTTGAGCGTGCCATTGAGGCGGCATGCCGTCATTTCAATGTTGACAAGGAACAGCTTGAAATCAAACTGATTACCAGGGGTTCAACCGGGCTGTTTGGTCTTGGAGGAAGACGGGCAAAGATCACTGCCTGCCTGAAAGATGGCGTGGAACAGGGCAAGTCCGAAACCGCGCTGGAGAGTGATACTGCAGATTCGGTTGGAGCCCCTGAGGCAGCAGAGGAAACTGGCAGCACCAAGGATAATGAAGCATCACTCTCAGATTATTCTGCTCCTGAAGAGGACTCCCGGGATGAAGCGATAAGTTCTGGAGCAGGCACATTCGATGCCTCTGCCTATGCCCCTGGCGATGAGGATGAATCCCTTCCCAGGGAGGAAATACAGGCGCAGATATCTGATTATTCCCCGGATGGTGACGACCAGCAGGAAGAGAGGGCTCAGGCTCTAGCTGAAGCCCCGGAAGCGGAAAAATCGGAGCCAAAGGCACAGGAAGATACAGGGGAGCAGGAGACTTCCGAGGTGCTATCAGACGAGATGCTTGAGCGCCTTGAAAAGGCAAGGGTCTTTACTGCCCAGATACTGGACAAGGCCGGGCTTGATGCAATTGTTGAAATACATACAGATGTAAAGGAACCCTTCCTTGAGATCTCAGGGGAAGATATCTCTCTTATTATTGGTAAGGATGGCAGCACCCTTGACTCCATTGAGTACCTTGTAAACCTCAATCTGAAACGGGCAGATGAAAAGGGCGGCAGACGCATCCCTATTGATGCCCAGGGCTACAGGGCCAAGCGGGAGGAGGGGCTCAGGCGCACTGCTGAAAAACTTGCATACAAGGCAAGAAAGACAAGGCGGTCAGTTGCAATGGCTCCCATGAATTCAAGGGAAAGACGGGTTGTGCACATGGCTGTCAAGGCCATAAGCGGCGTTAAAACCCACAGCACAGGTGATGGCCGCATGCGGAAGGTGATAATCACACCCGTGAAAAAGGGAAATGGCGGTCGCAAACCACACCAGAGGCGTAATAACCGCAGGGGATAGCTGCATACCTTGCCGGAGGGTCAGGGATTCCCTTAAAAAGCGTTTCACGCTGACACATGACATTGCTTCGTGAAAATGACACCATTGCCGCCATTGCAACGCCTGTTGGTCCTGGTGGCATTGGTGTTGTAAGGGTCAGCGGCAGGCTTGCTCCCAATTTTTTTAGCACCCTGTTTCATCCCAAAAAGGCTGTCAAAAATCCTGAGAGCCACAGGCTCTATTACGGCTGGTTTATTGATCCTGAAACCGGCGGGGTAATTGATGAGGTCCTTGCGGTTTTGATGAAGGCGCCTCACAGCTACACCACTGAAGATGTGCTTGAAATACAGTGCCACAGCGGCCCTGCCGTAATAAACCGCATTCTTGAAATTTTCCTTTCATCAGGCGCAAGGCTTGCCGATCCCGGAGAATTTACCCGAAGGGCCTTTCTGAATGGCAGGATTGACCTTACCCAGGCAGAGGCAGTAGCAGAACTTGCCTCTGCAAAATCAAACTCCGCAGGACGGCTTGCCGTATCCCTGCTTCAGGGCAGGCTTTCAGAAAAAATCCATGCTGTACGTGATGTACTGAAAGACTGTCTCGCCTCCATTGAAGTTGCCATAGATTATCCGGAAGAGGACGTTGAGATCCTTGATGAGTATGACATCAAATCAAGGGTTGAAACAGGTGTAATTACGCCGTTAAAGGATCTTATATCCCAGTTTGACCGCTCCAGAATCTTCCGAACCGGTGTGCAGTGTCTCATTGCAGGCCGTCCCAATGTTGGCAAATCCAGCCTTCTTAATGCGCTTTTATGCGAAGACCGCGCAATCGTTACCTCCATTCCCGGTACAACCAGGGACCCTGTTGAGGCTGAGCTTCAGATAGGTGGAATTTTAACAAAATTTATTGATACCGCAGGGATTCGTCCTGACCCTGACCCTGTTGAGGCTGTGGGCATTGAAAAGGCAGGCAGCATGTTTGAGACCGCTGATATAATCCTTTGGCTGATTGATGTTTCTGTTCCCCTGGGAAAGGATGATATTGAAGCAGGCAGACTTATTGCCCAGTATGGCAGGTTTGATGATACTCTCCTTGTGTTCAGCAAAATAGATGTTCCCGGTGCTGAATCAGGGCTTGAGCACCTTGCTGAACAAAGAGCCATTGAAGTTTCAGAGCAGTTTCCCCAGGCAGATACCGGAAACCCCGTGCTTCTCTCCTCCCGAACCGGGGCAGGGCTTTCTGCGCTTGAGCAGAGAGTTTCTGAAAAAATTATGCAATCAAGCGGAACAGAGCCCCCGGAAACCGGAATTTCCCAAAGACATCGGGACGTGCTTTCAAGGGCACTTGATGCCTCCAAACAGGGGCTTTCGGCACTTGACGCAGGGATGAGTCCTGAGATAGCTGCACTTGAGCTTCGTGCCGCACTCTCTGATCTCTCAGAGGTGACAGGGGAGGGGGTTACCGAGGAGGTGCTGGATCGCCTGTTTTCAAGCTTCTGTCTTGGCAAGTAATTTTGGTATCTATTCCTCCAGCTCATTAAGCAGATTGTCAGGCATCTTTTTCTTTGCCCTTGCCCCAAGATCCTGCAATTTTAATGTGCGGCTCACAAGATTTCCCCTTCCTGCAACAAGCCTCTTTCTGGTTGTCTCATAGCTATCCATTGCTTTCTTAAGCTGGGCACCTGTCTTTTCCAGGGCATCTGCAAACAGGACAAACTGATCGTGGAGTTTTCCTGCCTCAGTTGCAATTTCAAGGGCATTACGGTTCTGATACTCATGACGCCAGATATTGTAGATAATCTGCAAAGTTGCCATTAGTGTTGACGGGCCCACCAGGAGAATCTCATTCCTGAATGCCTCGTTAAACAGCTCGGGCTCATGTTCAAAGGCAAGGAGCAGGGCGGGTTCAAGAGGCACAAACATAATCACCATATCCAGTGATTTAATGCCTGGAAGCCTGTTATATCCCTTGCTGCCAAGGCTCTTTATGTGACTGCGTATTGAGGCAATATGTGCCTTTATGTGTATTTTTCGTTCCTGTTCATCTTCTGCACTATGGTATTTTTCATAGGCAACCAGGGAGACCTTGGAATCAATGACTATGTCCTTGCCCTCTGGCAGGTGCACAATAACGTCCGGCTGCAGACGCCTGCTGTCTTCTGTCTGAACACTTGCCTGAACCTCATACTCTCGCCCATTCCTGAGGCCCGATTCTTCCAGGATGCGCTGAAGCTGAACCTCACCCCAGTTTCCCCTCTGCTTACTGTCACCCTTAAGTGCCCTGGCAAGGTTTGTTGCCTCCCTGCCAAGCCTCTCATTCATATCCTTAAGAAGCCTTATCTCTGTAAGAAGAGATGCCCGTTCCCGGTTTTCTGTATCGTAAATTGTCTCTATCCTGCTTCTGAACTCGTCAAGCTGGCTACTTAAAGGCGCAATGACAGACTGCACGCCCTCCCTGTTGAGCTGGCTGAATGCCTGTTTTTTCTCTTCAAAGATTCTATTTGCAAGGTTTTCAAACTGGATTGTCAGCCTCTCCTCTGCCTGCTTAAGCAGCTCAATCTGCTCATAGGCATTTTGCAACTGCTGGGTACGCTCTGCATCAAGTGCGGCAAAGCGCTCCCGAAGTTTCTGATGCTCTGCCTCAAGGCTGCTGCGTCTCTCCCTCTCCTCAAGAAGTTCTCTTCCAAGGGTTCTAATACGATAGATAGCAAAACCAAGGGCAGTGCCAAGTACTGCGGCCAACAGGATCAGCTCGATAGAAACCATTTTTATTGTTCTTCTTCCTCTGTGGCGCCATGAACGCCTTGATATTTTATTATCCTGCCCTCAGATGTCCTGAAGATTGCAACTCCGTTTTCAACCCCAAGAAGATAAGAGGGCATAACCGGGGCCTTACCTCCTCCAGAGGGTAGATCAACAACGTACTGAGGCAGGCACAGGCCACCTGTTCGTCCATAGAGCTTGGACATTATTTCAATTCCCTTGAAAACAGAGGTACGGAAATGATCTGTGCCCTTGGCTGCATCGCAGTGAAACAGATAGTAAGGACGCACCATTATCCTGTTAAGCCCGGTAAACAGCCTGTGAAGTGTACTGAAATCATCATTAACCCCTTTTAACAACACGGTATGATTTGATACAGGAATGCCGGCAAGGAGCAGCCTGTCACATGCAGCAGCGGATTCGTCTGTAATCTCCACAGGGTGATTAAAATGGGTGTTCACCCACAGAGGCCTGTATGACTTGAGCAGTGAAACAAGCTCGGAAGTGATACGCATGGGTAGCACCACCGGTGCCCTGGTGCCTATTCTCAAAACCTGCACATGGGAGATGCTGCTTAATGCATGGAGCAGACGATCAAGTCTTTCAAGGGGCAGGGTAAGTGGATCCCCCCCTGAAAGTATCACTTCCCTTATCTGGGGTTTGGATTTCAGGTACTGAATAATCTTCAAAATGGCACTTTTTCCAGGAGGCCTGATTCCTCTATTCCAGTTTCTCTTCCTGTTACAGTGACGGCAGTATGAGAAACATGCTCCTGTCGTTATGACCAGTGCCCTGTCATGATAACGGTGGATAAGGCCTGGAACAGGCATGTATCTGTTTTCAGCAAGGGGATCTTCATCAGAACCTGGGATGGAAAAATCCAGTTCTTTTCTTGATGGAATTACCTGGGCTGCAACAGGGTCTCGGGGATTCTGCCTGTTTATGAGAGAGAGAAAGTAGGGCGTAGAGCCCCAGGGATATCTTTCAATTACCTTTTTCAGTTGGTTTATCCCGCTTTGAGATACGAAGCCTGCAAGCTCCTCTAATGTGGTTAGGCGATTGGCTGCCTGCCACTTCCAGTTATTCCATTCAGGTTTATGGTCATCAGGCTGCCAGGCAGGTGACAGAGGAGAGGGGAATGATGACATCGTATTCTTAAAAACGAACAGAATAATGGGCTGTTGAGTTTAATTCTTAAAAAAGATCTGGAGTGGATGGGCGCGGTGATGATACCGCGCCCTGTAATTTTTTGATTATTTTTCAAAAGGATTGTTAAGAAGCATTGTCTGCTCCCTTCCAGGGCCAACTGAAACTATTGAGATTGGCACTCCAGCTATCTCCTCCATTGCCTTGAGATAGTCTCTTGCCTGGACCGGAAGCTCATCTATTGAGGTTGCGCCGGTTATGTCCTGGTCCCAGCCATCAATATCCCTGTAAACAGGCTTTGCTGCCTGTGCATCCCGGATATTGGCAGGCATGTAATTAAAGGTCTTCCCATTTACATCATAAGCAGTGCAGATCTTGAGATTTTTAAGACCGCTCATAACATCCAGCTTGGTAACTACCAGCCCGTCCAGGCCATTCAGGCGAACGGCATCCTGAAGCACCACCCCGTCAAGCCAGCCGCATCTCCTCTTTCTGCCTGTGGTCGCCCCGAATTCAACCCCCTGCTTCTGTATCTGGTCTCCCACTTCGTCAAAGAGCTCTGTTGGAAAAGGCCCTTCACCAACACGGGTGGTGTATGCCTTGCAGATTCCAAGGGTACAGTCGATTTTGCTTGGCCCGATCCCAGATCCCGAGCATGCACCACCTGCAATGGTGTTTGAGCTGGTAACAAATGGATAGGTTCCGTGGTCAATATCAAGCTGAGTGCCCTGAGCGCCTTCGAACAGGATATTTTTATCAGCCTTTCTGGCCTCATCAATTATAATTGATACATTGGTGGCAAAAGGAGCCAGTTTTTCAGCGTACTGCTGGTACTGACCATACACCTCTTCAACATCAATGGTGTCTGTTCCATACAGTTCCCTGAACAGGAAGTTCTTGTACTGGAGATTTTCTTCCAGCTTGTCCCTGAAGAGCTGAGGATCAAGGAGGTCGGCTATCTTTATGCCATTGCGTACGATTTTGTCCTCATAACACGGGCCAATTCCGCGCCCGGTGGTGCCAATCTTCTTGCCCTTTGCCTTTGCTGCCTCACGGGCATGGTCCATTGCGCGGTGATACGGCATTATGAGGTGTGTATTCAGGCTTATCCTAAGCCTGTCAGGAGTAATGGTCATGCCATTATTCTCAAGCTCTTCCATCTCCTCAAGGAGCACAGCAGGGTCAAGGACAACTCCGTTACCAATTGCGCACAGTTTGTCATTATATAGTATTCCGGAGGGAATGAGATGGAATACAAATTTTTTGCCTTCTACAACAAGGGTGTGTCCAGCGTTGTTTCCACCCTGAAAACGTACGATTACATCGGCATGGCCTGTGAGCAGGTCAACAATCTTGCCCTTGCCTTCATCTCCCCACTGGGTGCCGATTACAACTGTAGTAGCCATAATTTTTCTATTATCTCCTCAACATGCTTGGCTGCAGCAGGTTCTTCCAATAAACTAAAACCTGAATTGAGCGTTTCAAAAGTTTGAAGAAATGATTTTGTTACGATATTAAAAGGAGTTACATATATTATACTCTTCAACTTTTGAAACCCTTCGGGATTGCCGGATTCACTGCATCTCCTTTGTCAGAGAAATTCCCATATAGCCGACTATTATGAGAATTTCCCTTTCGCGGATCTACAGCAAATCCG
>WGBG01000042.1 GCA_015494395.1 Deltaproteobacteria bacterium | reverse complement strand
CCCTTACGGGAAGACCGCTGTTCCTGAGCCTATCCTTGAGGACCTTTAGTTTTTCTCTTGATGCCTCATCCTCTGAAAGGTAGTCGGCCCTCTTTTCAGGGGGGATGCTCTGGACATAGGCAGGATCACGAAAGTAGAAGTAGGACCTCTCGGCCATCTCGGGATTGTTCAAGACCCCGTGAAGTATCTCAAGCTCGGTGATGCTCTTCTCGGCGTGCTCCTTCAGCCAGGGCTGCTCTTCCATTAGGACAGGGTCTATCTGGTCAGACACCCAGCCGTATCTCTCTGCCAGAAGGCCGATAAAATAGGGACGGCTTCTATCAATCTCCTCCAGGCATATAGGAAGGCTTTCTCCCCTTTCCGCCTGCTCTTCCGTGATTCCCCACCTGAGGTCCACCTCCACAAAGTCCACATGGCGCTCACGGCACCTCTTTCTCAGTTCCGGGAAGGTGTGGTTCATGAGATAGTCCCGCTCTGCCATCAGGTCCCTGAAGGTAGAGGAGACAAATACACGGACCTGTCGGGAGGCAGACAGTTTGTTTGTAATCAGTTTTCCGGTATCAGGCATATTGTACCTCTACTATATCTTTTTCAAATCTATTCCGTTGCCTGTCCCACGCTTCAAAATTCAGGAGATGCATGATGGTAATTTCAATAGCCGCAAGCAAGGTGTCGAGCCTGAATGGTTTTGCAATTGCAAAAAAAGCCACTGTTTTTCCCCTGTTCATTCTGAAAAACTGTTCAAGACATTTATGCCGCCACACACCTCCTGAAATAAGGATAAAACCCTTGGGGGCATGATCAATGGAGCTAACCATCTCTAGTATCTCAAGGCCGGTGGTGTCTGGTAGCCCAAAGTCAGTGATAATTAACAAAATCTCATGGTCTTCCTGCTTGAGAATGGTTGCAGCCTCCTTTCCGTCAGCGGCAAAATGGGCTTTTGTAAACCCCCATTCCGCAAATATAAGCCTGTAAATCTGCATGATACTGGGTTCATCTTCTACGACCAGCATGCCAATCCCTGCTTTAAGCTTGTCGGACAGGCTGGACCAGCATGGTGGCGTGTGTTGCGAGGTCATTTTCTTCCTTGCCTTTGCGCATGCATCCAGCAGGACAGACATTTTATACAGTTTGTCCGGCCTGGCCCAGGCGCCCAGAATCGAGGGGTCACTGACTATCTGTTGCAAAGTGTGCCATTCCTCTGTTTCAACCAGGCAGGGGGGCAGATCAAAGAGGGACGGCGAAATCCTTCCCTGCCCTAAGAGCCACTTGTGGAATTCAACCATTGCCGTCAGGGCGCTTACCCTCTGGCTTTTATTCTGGAACAGTAGTTTCTGTGCGTCCTTTCTGATGGCTGAATCAGCATAATTCCATGCATGGCCGTCAAATACCATGCATGGCCACAGCAGGCAGCGAAGCCTCATGAAGAAAGAGTCGAACCTCCCATGATATGCTTGCTGGTAATTGTTGTAACCTGGGAGAAAAGGTAAAATTTCATGCAGCTCGGATTTTGTAAATCCCGGGGGTGCAAGAGAGGTTACGGCAAGAATATCCTGTACCACGCCACGCGGCATGACCCTTTCCGCTGCGGCAAGCCTGTTCTTCAGATCGAATAGGGGGATATTGTTCATGGAACCATTACCTGACCTTATCAATCCTGTAGCCCAGTGCTATGATGGACTTCAGGGTTTCCACAACCATGCTCCTGTCATAGTTTTTCTCTTCATGTGGAAGATCCATGTAGTGGACGAGGCACGGCGTTTGTTTCTGTTCATCATTACGCTGGGGACCCCAGCTCCATCCTTCTTCAATTCTTTGCCTGGCCCAGGTGTCATGAGCACTTTCCGCCAGCAGCTCCACCAGCTCAGTCAGGTGGTCTGGAAGCTCTATGCCGTCTGTCTGAATGGGCCTGGGTTCATAAGGCCTTGGTGATTTGTCTGGTAAGTGTGAACTATCCATCTGTTTTTCCTCCGATGTTTTTAAAAATTCATCAGCATTGTCTGCAATGCCAAGGGCAGGCAGCAATAGATTAAGCTGATCCAGTGTGGTGTCCATGTAACGAATCTTCTCCATGATCCTGGCCAGTTCAAATGCCTCATGGTAAAGGCTCCTGGCCCTTTCAATCTCACCCAGCAACAGGGTGGCCTCTGCCATGGTCACAAGATGCCAGTATCCTGAGTACTTTTCCTGGAGTGACAATTTGTCTTCCAGCATCATGTTCCTGTATAACGCCATAATCTTGCCGGCAATGGCCTTTGCCCTCTTGATGTTGCCCTGGATTGCAAACAGACTGGCTGAGTTAATTCCCACGTATGTTTCCTGTTCATCACTTGCCTCCCATGCCCTGGTGTACAGATCAAGGGCCTTGTTGAAAAAGTAGTCGGAGGTTGGTTTTTCAGGGGTTTCCCTGAATTTTCCAAGCCAGTATCTCTTCCAGACCCCGGCCAGTATGCCCGCTGTCTCTGGGTCATTTTCAATATTTTTTGTATTTTCAATAAATTCCTTGCTTTTTATAAGGGCGTTGAGATTTGTTTCATCGAGACGAATGGCCATGACCATAAGGCGATTAAGCTCGATATCATGCTTGTAAAATTTGAGTGCCTCATTAAGCGTGTTTAAAGCCTCCCACCTCAGCTTTCTGTCAACACAAAGCCTTGCAGATTCCTGGTAGTATTCCCTGGCAGCATCGTGCCTGCCCTGTTTTCTTTTGCATTGCGCCACAGAGCGCAACAAGTTGTGGCGGGAAGGCGTAAGTGCAAGCGCCTTGCTGAATAATTCATCTGCTTTTTCATGCTCTTCCATGTGACACATGAGCCTTGCCAACTGCTCCAGTATCGAACTGTCATCCCCTCCGGCAATGGTATCTGCCTTTTTTAATAGATTGATGGCTGCCTGGTACTCTCCTGACTGCTCGTGGCAGAGGGCAAGGCCTTTCAGTATTTCCAGACTGTCAGGGAATTGTTCCCTTAACGTGGTAAAAGCCCTTTTAGCCATGTCTGTTTCACCTATATTTAAGAGATTATAGGCAGTTACCAGGTTGTTTTCACTTATGTCAGAGGGAACGGGTATATCAATATCCGCGTCAGTGGCTATCTCCTCAAGAGCACGGCAAAGTTCCATGAAATCCTGAAAACGTTCCCCGGGATCTTTACTTGTGCTTTTTTGAATAATCGGAGAAAGCAATCCGTCGGGAACATGTGCCTGGGCATAGGAGTGAATGCGATACCAGTTTGTCCGGCCTGGACTACCTTCCAACATGTCTGATTGATATGGAAATTTGCCTGTCATGAGTTCCAGAATCACCAGGCCGAAACTGTAGATATCAGAATATATACCTGCCTCCTTGCTGAATTTTTCAGGCGCCATGTACATCATGCTGCCCTGTTCAGGGTTCCCTTCTGGGGAAATGGTCCCAAAGTCCAGCAGCTTGACAGTACCAGTCCTGTCCACCAGGATATTGGCTGGCTTGATATCTCCGTGGACAGGGAAACCGTGTTTCTTGAGATGTTCCATGCCGTGGCAGAACTGTATGGCCCAGTTTATGAGCATTTTCTCTTCAAAATGCATATCAGAATCCAACAGGTGCTTTAATGAAGAACCGGAAAAGCCGATGCCCGGGGCCACGTATTCCATGCTGGCAAATATTACATTTTCCATTGATACTACTTCAAAAAGTTTCACAAGATTGGCATGCGCAGGGATCCTGGCCCACTTTTCAACTTCACTTTTCAGGTGATCACTTTGGGCTTTTGAATGTATGGCGGTATCCACTGTTTTAACCGCCAAAACAGTGCCATCCCGTTTGTCCTGGGCAAGGTAAACCGTGCCCACAGCACCCTTTCCTGCAACGTCTTTTACTATCCACCTGCCATCTGCCAGCGGGTCACCAACTCTGTAAGGCGTGCCAACTAAAAATGGCCTGGGGTGTTTGAACGTTGATTCATTCATTTCAGTTGCTCCTCACTTGACAAACTATCCAAACGTGAAAGCTGAACAATGCCTCACAAAACAGGCGTGGTGACAATCAGGCAGGCATCATCCTTCAGCCCCTGATTCTCTGCCTGCTCTGCCAGGCTGTCAACGGTTTTACCTGGATCAGGATATGTATTGGAAATTATGTCCTGCATCCTATCCTCGGACAGGAGGCTCCATATCCCGTCTGAACACAAGAGTACCATATCATCAGCGTCCATTAATGTTGTGGAAAAATAGGGAGATATATAGGGACTTGCGCCTATTGAGGCAGTAATCCGGTTTTTAAATGGACTTGTCCTTAATTCTTCCTTGCTTATCCTGCCAGATGAAAAATATTTCCACATAACTGAATGGTCTTCTGATAACTGCCTTAATTTTCCAGACGAACCTGAAAATATGTACACCCTTGCATCCCCGGAATTGGCCACTGTAATATACATCTGTTCATCCATTTGCCACAGGACGCAAGACGCGAATACCGCCCCGAATTTGCGATTACTTTCTCGTCTCATGTTCCAGATGGCACGGTTTTCCGAATCAATAGCATGGAACAGGGCCCTTTCTACTTTATTACCCGGATAGGTTTGGTTTTTTTTCCTTTGTTCAGCATATCTGGTAACCACTCTATTTACTGTAACTTGTCCAATTGTTAGGGGATCCCCCGGGTTTCCCCAGAAATCTATCAAAAGAAAAAGTCCGTTTTCCTGGGAAACCCTTGTAAAATCCCCGCATGCACTTTTGCCAGGGTCACGCTTTACCCAGCTCTTCCATGAACACGGTGTTATAATCATTATGGATATTCTCCTGCCCCTGCACGCACGCAGGTTGTAGAATCGTTCAACTCAAAATGAAGTTCAACTATTTATATAAGGAGAAAATCCTTCCGGCTGGTTTCAGTAATGAATACGGACCATGAATTACAGTGCCAAATGCGGCAATGCCTCGTGTAACTTTTTTGATAACTGCTTGTCAATGTTTTGAAACATCCAACAAGCGTGGTAATATCCTCCATATTGTTTACTTTTTTGTACACGGGCCATTTTCATCTTTCGAGGAGGGCAATAATGGATATGATTTTTGATGACAGCGCTGTCAGAAAAATTATAGATACTGCCAAGTATCTTGCCATACAACAGGCGGATCAAGAAGGGCGGGAGTCAATGCTCACCATGCAGCATGTGGAACAGGCACTCATGGCGAATGGAGAAGCCGCAAGTATCTTTAACGACTTTTTCCAGCAGCTTCCAGAACATGTAAAGCAGGTGTTCACGGGGCATGGTGATGCAGAAAGTATCTTTTCCAGGCTATTGTTAGAGCATCCAATTGATACAGGTATGGAAAGTAATGCAACAGAATGCTGCCATGACGTTACCTCTGAAAAGATTCCCTGTGATGAAAAAGTTGAAGCCTTCCTTTCAAGATATAGGCGTGATGCTGAAAGTATGCTACCTGGCCAGGGGGAATTGCCAGCTTCCCATACCACTTTGTTAAATGCCCTTGTCCGGGCGTTTATCTTCTGCAAATTTCCCCGGCTTGAACACGAAATATCTTCCAGGGGTGCTACCTTGGAACAAACGGACATTTTTGCATTACGCAAGAAGGTATCAGACCTCGGTAATCAGTTAAGAGATGTGGTTATTGGCCAGGAACATGTTATTCGTACGGTGGAGAAATCACTGTTCAGCATGTTCATGAATATGACAGGTAATGGGAAAAGGGGCGGACCAGGCGCTTTTTTTCTGTTTGCAGGCCCTCCGGGGACTGGGAAAACCCTGCTTGCAAGGCACATGGCAGAGAGCCTTGGCAGGCCGTTCAAGCGGTTTGACCTCAATGCATACTCGGGGCCGTACGAGCATGAAGCCCTGATAGGATCACCTAAAATATTCAGCAAGGCTGCGGAGGGTGAACTTACCGGCTTTGTTCGCAAACATCCTGATGCGGTGCTTCTTTTTGACGAGGTTGACAGGGCCCACTCCAATACAGTCAAGCTTTTTCTGCAGCTTATCGACGAGGGTTATTTGACAGACCATTACCTGGAACAAGATGTCTCATTTGAAAAGACCCTGGTTATTTTTACAACTAATGCTGGCAGAAGCTTGTATCAAGACCTGAATTATGCCCCTTTTTTAAAAACATTTCCGGACATTCAGCGCGCTGTACTGCTGGATACACTGGCTAATGAGACACTGGCATCAGGGGAGAAGGTATTCCCTGCAGCCCTTTGCTCTAGGTTCCGCAAGGGTAACGTGCTGCTCTTCAACAGAATTGGCCCGTATGAACTCCTGAAAATAGCCCGCAAGGAGGCCGCAAGAATAGCACAGGCCTGCGCCAGCAGTCTTGGCAAGGAGGTGGTGATAGATGACGAGGTTCTTACATGCCTCATATTGCACGAGGGCGGGGATGTTGATGCAAGGTCAATAGGACCAAAGGTTGAACGGTTCGTGATGGATGCACTTTTTGTGCAGGGAAGTTCACTCCTTGATGAAGAGTGGGAATCCCTGGACAGGATTGTCTTCTGTATTGATGTAGAGCACGAGAAAGAGAAATTAGAAAAGATTTTTCACAGGGATATTGAACCCGTGGTCTGTGTTATCAGCGACAAGGGAGAAATTTTTACAAACCTTGAAACGTTTGTGGCATCGGATGAATCTGATAAAAAGTTGCGGGTAAAATTTGTTCGTGCGGAAAATTTTGAAAAGTTCAATGAGCTGATCAATAACAGGAACACGGATGATGGCCCTGTTAGCATGGTAATACTTGACCTTGCCCTTGGTGATGTCAGTGATCATGATGACACGATTCTTAAAATGGATTCACGGCCTCAGAGTCCGGCTTTTATGAATGGATTTGATGTGCTTGAAAAGCTCGCCCTTCACCGGCCTGATATCCCCATCATATTATACCTGTCCCCTGCTGGTTCTGGTCAGGGCCGTGACAAATGGGAGCAGGAGATCATTCAGCAGTGCGCGGAGATAGGGTCTGTCAGGGATGTCATTTCCTTTGATCTTGCAGATCATGGCCTGGTCCAGGAACATTCAGATGAAATCTGGTCGCTTCTTAAAAAATACCTTGGCAACATAGAGGCAATTTACAGGCGTTATAAGCGTGCACAACTGGTTTTGCGGTGTGGTGTATCTCCCAAGATAGTTGGAAATCAGCTTAAAATAAGGTTGGGGCAGTTTGAAGATGCCACTGCCTGGAAAGCCAGGTCTCTCAGGAGGGCCATTCATCCGTTAATCAGCCCCAATGTTGAATTTTGCCACATAGTGGGGCAGCAGCATGCGGTAAACATTCTGAAGAAGTTCGCCTCCATTATTTCACACTGGTCCGAGAATCTTAACAGGGGAAATGTCTCCCTTCCCAGGGGGATACTGCTATCAGGTCCTCCGGGTACGGGAAAGACCCTTTTGGCCAGGGCATTTTCAAACGAGGCCAATGCGCCCTTTTTTAATGTGTCCGCCTCCTGTCTTTTTTCCAGCGAAAGAGAAATTGCATCAGAAAATGTTAAAGAAATTTTTGATGATGCACGGGAATACGCCCCATCCATAATTTTCATGGACGAAATAGATGCCATTGGTTGTTCCCGTAAATCCACTGGAAGTGCGGAATCGACAATCTTGAATGAACTGCTCATACAGATGGATGGTTTTTCATCCGGGTTTTATCCGCCAGTTATTGTTCTTGCAGCCACTAACCATCCGGAATTGCTGGACAGTGCCCTTTTAAGGCGATTTGATTTTAATTTGAGGTTGACCGAACCCGATTTTGAAGAGAGAGGGCATTTTATTGAACGATATTTCAAGGAATGCGCAACAGGTGGAATAGATGAAATCATAGATAAAATTGATGAAATAAAGAAAAAGACAGCGGGATTCAGTTATTCTGACCTGGAAAGGGTCATAAAGCTTGCCGGTATTTTTACAGGTTGTCGTAACAAGGTAAAATGTGGTGATATTTTGAATGTGATTGATATTTACAAGAGCGGTATGTTAGAGG
>WGBG01000041.1 GCA_015494395.1 Deltaproteobacteria bacterium | reverse complement strand
TAGCCAAGTTCTACGTCTTTTCAGCGGCAATCAAAGAGGGGTACATGCTTCTGGCTGCCCTTGGCATCACGACCAGTGTGTTCGGCCTTTACTACTATCTCCGTGTTATATGGATGATGTATATGGAAGAGCCTGAGCGGGATGTCAGGGCTGGAACACTGACAGCCCCCACACTTGTTGCAATTGTGGTTGCAGCAATTGGCGTAATTTATCTGGGTATTTTGCCTGAAGGACTTGCAACCATAGCAAGTGCTGCACAGGCAGGCCTTGCAGTAGTATTTTAATACATCAGTCGAATAAGGTAAATTAAAGCCCGGCTGCCAGAAAGGTAACCGGGTTTTTTATCGCGTTTGTCGTGATTGTCTTTCACCATTAATGCCCTTCCAAGCACCTGACATCGTCGTTGCACAACCGTAATCCCGCCTCTTGGACAAGCTTTACCGCCCTTTGGTATTCGTCAGTGGTGACAGGCCGGTTAAGTGGCGGTATATCCCATGCCTTCCAGCTTGGATGGTACTGCTCCATTATGTTTATCCACGTCCCCTCTGACACATGTTCTGCCAGGAATTTAACAATGTGCTCTGTCCCTGCCAGGTTATTTGGCAGAAGCAGGTGCCTGACAAGCAGGCCCCTGGTTGCAACCCCTTTACTGTCAGTTTTCAGAATGCCTGTCTGCCTGTGCATCTCAGTTATGGCGGCCCTGGCAACTTCAGGGTAGTTTCGTATTCCTGAAAACCGGAATGCTGTTTCTTCATCCCAGTATTTGAAGTCAGGCATGTAAATATCAACAATTCCATCCAGCAGCCTCAGTGTCTCAACCGAGTCATAGCCCCCTGAATTATACACAATGGGGATTGTAAGTCCCTCTTGCGCTGCAAGCTTCAGTCCCTGGAGGAATATGGGTACTATGTGTGAAGGGGTTACAAGATTGACGTTGTGGCATCCCTTTTCCTGAAGCATCAGGAACATGAACGCCAGGAGCTCCGGTGTTGCCGGAGTGCCTGGAGTGGCCTGGCTTATCTCAAAGTTCTGACAATATATGCAGTGCATGTTACACCCTGAAAAGAATACCGTTCCTGAGCCATTGCTGCCTCGTATCGGCGGCTCTTCCCCAAAATGAGGGGCAAAGTCTGCAACTATTGCCTTGGCGGCTAGCCGGCATTTTCCCTTTTGACCTGATAATCGTTTGGCTCCGCACTTTTCTGGACAAAGACAGCAGGGCTCAAGCATCTCTTCAGCTCTCCTGATTCTTTTTTCAAGCTCTCCGGTTTTCAGAAGTTTCAAGTAGGACGGTGTCATGGTATTAGTGTAACATGAAATTTTATAGTGGTAGTCCGATTTTTCGTTCGATGCCTTTATAATTATATGCGGGAATTTTTATGACAGACAATAACAACATTCAGCTTCAGCAAAATCAGAGTACAATTGATGGCACCCAGGAGGACAGAAAGAACCGTCCAGATATTTCTGTAGTTATTCCCATGTATAACGAGGAAAAGAATATAGCGCCACTTTTTGCTAGGCTCTTTCCAGTCCTTTCCTCTCTAGAGGAGACGTGGGAGGTTGTGTGTGTCAATGACGGCTCCGGTGATTCTACTCTTGAGGTGCTTCTTTCGAACAGGGCTGCCCGTCCTGGCCTTGTGGTGGTTGACCTTGCCCGTAATTTTGGCCAGCACGCAGCAGTCATGGCAGGTTTCGCCCACAGTCGCGGCAAGTGGGTCATCACCATGGATGCTGATCTTCAGAATCCTCCAGAGGAGATTCCAAATATCATCAAGTCATTCAGACAGGGGCATGACCTCGTAGGCACTGTCAGAATCAACAGGCAGGATACAGCCTTCAGAAAGACTGCCTCCCGTATTACCAACCGTATTATAACGCGGGTTTCTGGGATTGATCTTAAGGATTTCGGGTGTATGTTGCGTGGTTACAGCCGGGAGGTTGTAAATGGCATCCTGCAGAATCCTGAGTACCGCACTTTCATTCCTGCCCTGGCTACCTTTTTTGCCCATAATCCTGTAGAAATACCGGTAAGGCATGAAGACCGTGCAGCGGGTGAATCAAAATATTCACTCTTAAAACTCTTCAGTCTTCAACTTGACCTGATGACCGGTTTTTCCATGTGGCCCCTGCGCATCCTCTTTTTTGTTGGTACCGGGCTTGCCATCACAGGGATTCTCCTTGCGGTTTTGTTGGTTGTTTTAAGGATTGTTTTAGGGGCAGGCTGGGCGGCAGAAGGTGTGTTTACCTTGTTCGCGGCGCTTTTCTTCTTTATAGGTGGTCAGTTTTTTGCTCTTGGCCTGTTGGGAGAATACATAGGCAGAATATTTCAGGCTGTACGTAAGCGTCCTACCTTTCTAGTGGGTAAGATTTATTCCTGAGATGAACTTGCATGACATTGAAGTTGGCTCTAAGCCCAAAGTCGGAATCTGAAAGATAGGTGGACAATGAAAAATGAAAGATGGTCGTGGAGTTTGGGAACCAGCAAAGAAGCAGAGCTTCTTTTGCTTTGAGCCTTGCGCTTTCAGCTTTGAACTATTTTCTTGGAGGTTTGGATGGCTGTTGATACCGGGTACGATGCGTTATGAGCCAGGAATGTCTGTTAAAAAGCGGGCCATTTTCTGCAGTATCAAGGGGAAAACGTTTTTTGTTTGAGGATGTGGAGATTTGTCTCCCAGAATCCACTTTTTCAGTGCTTTCTGGCCCGTCTGGCTGTGGCAAGACTACGCTTTTAAAGATGGTAGCAGGCCTTTTACACGCTCCGGGTGCTCAAAGGGTGCTTGCTGGCAGGCAATTTTCAGATGATATGCTTCCCGCATGGAGAAGCCGGGTGGTTTTGCTCATGCAGGATGCCCCGGTTCTTTCGGGTGATGTGGAAACCAATCTCCGGTTTCCCTTTGAACTGGCCAATGCCGGTTCCCGTGAATTTGATGTTCACAGGGCAAGAACAGTCCTTCAAAAGGCAATGCTTGGGCACATAGATATGGACCATGATGCCAGAGAGCTTTCTGGCGGTGAGCGGCACAGGCTTGCCATTGTACGGGCACTGCTTTGGTCCCCTGCGGTTATTCTTGCTGATGAGCCTTTTTCTGGCCTAGACAGTACCAATGTTTCAATATGTCTGGAACTTTTAAGGGAATTTGCACACACACCGGGAAAATCACTGCTTTGTGTAATGCACGAAACAGGTTACACCTCCGCAGCAGATATTTCCTTCAAACTGGAGCAGAGAGGGCTGCTCAGGTTCTGAATCTATGCACTCTACGGTTATTCATCTGAGCCTTTTTGACCTTCTTGTTGCCTCCATGCTGGTGGCCGGTTCTGCCCTGGTCTCAATCAGGCTTAAACTGTCTCTTGAAAAGTCCCTGGCTGTTTCTGTCCTCCGCTGTATTGTGCAGCTTGGTATGGTGGGGCTTGTTCTTCAAAAGGTTTTTGGCATCCATCATCCCCTGCCTGTAATAATGTGGCTGCTGCTCATGCTTTTTATGGCAGGTCGGGAGGCAGTACGCAGGTCTAAGTGGGTTTATACAGGGATCCATATTGATACTGTGATTACCATGGCGTTTTCTGCTTTTACTGTGGGTACTGTGGTAACACAGGCAGTGGTTGGCACCAGGCCCTGGTATGATCCCCAGTATGTCATCCCAATGCTTGGCATGATATTTGGCAATTCCCTTAATGGTATCTCCCTCTGTCTTGACAGGTTCCTTGAGCATGTCTCTTCGCGCAGGCAGGAAATAGAACTCATGCTAACCTATGGTGCAACCCGCAAGGAGGCTTTATCAGCACCTTTAAGGGAGGCAGTAAGGACAGGCATGATACCCATAATAAACAATATGTCTGTGGCAGGGATTGTTTCACTCCCCGGCATGATGACCGGTCAGATCCTGGCAGGCTCTCCGCCCCTTGAGGCAGTCAAGTATCAGATGGTGGTAATGTTCATGATTGCTGCAGCCAATGCCCTGGGCTCCATGTCAGTTGCCCTTCTTGCCTCACGGCGTCTTATGGGGCATTCAGGTATTTTAGAGCTTGACATACTGCATAAGCGGGCGTGACAATGGAAAGTATATAATTACTCAATGGATACCGCATCTGTTGTGTTGTTCGGGATCCGAAGTACAGTGAGTACGCCTTTGCCCCTTTACGCCTTGCATCTTCAGCATCCTGTAAGCATATACTTGTAGTTGTAGATAAAGCGACTTTCCGTGAGGATGTTAGTTATCAACATTAACGCTGCCTAACTGTCAGTGGGGACGAAAATATGAAGTTTTCTGAACTGTCATGGAGCGGAAAATATGCTCTCACCGGCGCTTTTCTGGTTCCGTTATTCGGGAGATTGGCCCTTGCTGGCACTGGGCATGAATATGAACTTTACAGGTATGTGGTTCCTCTCTTGGTTGGGAGTGTAGCCGGTTTTATGATAGGGCATTTTAAGGATGAGATGCTTAAAAATAATGAGAGACTCAGGCTTGAATCAAGGCGTTCAGAACAGCTTACACAGGAACTTAAGGTTAATGCGGACTATTTGCGAGGGATACTGGATTACGCTCCAATGCCCATTTATCTTAAAGAAACCGGTGGGCTGACTTATCTTCTAGTGAACCGTATGGGTGCTGAGGTTGCCGGAATTCCACCAGAAAAAGTTATTGGCCGGAATGATTTTGAGCTCCTGCCAAGGGAAATGGCAGAGATGTTCAGAAAACAGGATGAGCTGGTTTTGTCCAGTTCTGCGCCGCAGACCTTCCTAACCGCTTTTATTATAGAAGGTAAGAAAAACGATTTTCTCACAAATAAATTTCCACTCCATGATGAGAATGGTGAGATTTACGCAATTGGTGGAGTGTGTATGGACATTACCGAGAGAAAACAGGCTGAAGATATGTTGGCCCAGGAGGAGGAACGGCTTTCTGTAACATTGAGATATATAGGAGATGGAGTGATCTCCACTGACACAGAGGGGCGTGTGGTATTGGTGAACGCAGTGGCGGAAAAACTGACTGGCTGGAAGCAGGAGGAGGCTCAGGGCCGTATGTTAGAGGAGGTCATGCCCATTGTCAGTGTTTCAGATGGTAAACCAGTAGCAAGTCCGGTGAAGGCAATTATTGAACGGGACATGATAATGAATCTCCCAAAGGAGGTGGTGCTGGTTTCCCGAGATGGAAAGCGGCGTTTTATTGAGGACAGTTGTGCCCCGATCCACGACAGGGAGAGCAGAATAATCGGTGTGGTTGTGGTGTTTCGTGATGTTACCCGTGACCGTCAACTGGAAAAAGAGCTCCTGAAGATTCGGAAACTTGAGTCCCTTGGTGTGCTTGCCGGTGGCATAGCCCATGATTTCAACAACATCATGCTTGCAATAATGGGGAATATCAACCTTGCCGAACTGGCAGTTGGGAAGGAACATGAGGCAGCCGAGCTTCTACGAAACGCTGAAATTGCTGCCAAAAAGGCATGTGATCTCACGGGGCAGCTTCTCACATTTTCCAAGGGGGGATCCCCGGTTAAAAAGTCTGCTCATCTCCCGGTACTTGTCAGGGAAATAGTGGAGCTTCTCAAGCACGGAAGCAATGTTGCCATTAGTCTTGACCTTCCTGAGGGAATTTGGAATGTGGATATAGATACCGGTCAGATGGGGCAGGTGATACAGAACCTAATAATTAATGCACAGCAGGCAATGCCGGATGGTGGGGTTATAGAAATTTCCTGCGACAATATGACGGTTGAAGAAACGGGGCACTTGTGTTCTGCCCTGCCTTCTGGCAGGTACGTCCGGCTCATAGTCCGGGATCACGGTGTTGGCATACCGGGAAATTTAATAGAACGGATATTTGATCCTTATTTTACCACTAAACAGCAGGGAAGCGGTTTAGGGCTTGCAATCGTTCATTCCATTGTAAGCAAGCATGGGGGCCATATCTGCGTTGATTCTGAGCCGGGAAAAGGCACAGTTTTTACTATAATTCTTCCTGCAGGCACAAAAGATACAGTTGCCCAGGAGGACAAAAAGGCAGAAACAGAACCGCATTCAGGAGGTGGCACTGTCCTGGTGGTGGATGATGACGAGATGGTTCGCGACATTGCATCCCAGATGCTTGCATATTGTGGTTACAGCGCCATTACAGCCCACGACGGCGAGGAGGCACTGGCAATTTATCGCCGCAGTGTTGATGAGGGCAGGCAGATTGCTGCCGTAATCATGGATCTGACAATTCCCGGTGGCATGGGTGGCAAGGAGTGCGCAGCCAAACTGCTCAGTGAATTTCCTGATGCGGTTTGTATAGTATCCAGCGGTTATTCAAATGATGATGTAATGGCAAATTTCAGCAAGTACGGCTTCCGTGCAGCACTGGCAAAACCCTTTGATGTTGAGGAGATGAGAGCCACCTTGCGGGAGGTGCTTAAAACCTGAGTCAACACTAATTGGCTTATCTTCTCGCGGAGATTTCCCCGCACTGGCATATATCAGGGCACTATTTCCGTGCCTACCCCGGAGTCAGTAAACAGTTCAAGCAGGATTGCATGCTCCTTCCTGCCATCAACAATATGGGCCTTGCCTGCACCGCCATTAAGGGCCTTTAGGCATGCCTTCAGTTTTGGAATCATTCCACCGGTTGCTGTACCATTTTCAATTACCCTCTCAACATCTTTCCTGTCCATTGATGGAATCAGTTCAGGTTCTGCTTCGGGGCCGGCACCTTCCGGCGGCGCCATGAAACCCGGGACATCTGTGAGGAGTATCAGCTTTTCAGCCTGAAGTTCTCCGGCAACGGCACCTGCAACCAGGTCTGCATTGATGTTAAATGCCTGCCCGTCGGGCCCTACCCCTACCGGGGCAATGACCGGTATGAAATCCCTGGCGTCAAGGGCGCTCAGCACACCGGGATTGACCTTGCTTACCTTCCCAACTCTTCCTATATCAATGATTTCAGTAGGCCTGTCCTTTCCTGAATAGCGGTACAGTTTCATCTGTTCAGCCTGAATCAGGTCGCCGTCCCTTCCGGAAAGTCCTACAGCCCTGCCGCCGTGCTGATTAATAAGGCCCACAATCTGTTTGTTTACAGTGCCCACCAGCACCATTTCAACAACATTCATGGTTTCAGCATCTGTAACCCTCTGTCCTTCAATGAAAGTGGGCTTAATGCCCATTCTGTCCATGGTCTGACTGATCTGGGGACCTCCTCCGTGAACTATTACAGGAAATATGCCAACATGCTTCATCAAAATTATATCAAGGGCGAACTGCTCCTTAAGAGCTTCGTCAACCATTGCATGTCCGCCATACTTGATAACAACTACCTTGCCGGCGAATTTCTTGAAATACGGCAGGGCCTCAATAAGTACCCTTGCCCTTGCTTTACTGTCCATCATGTTTGTCCTTTTATCCGAAGATAGCTTAAAGCTCAAAGCTTACGGCTCAAAGGAAAAGGAGCTATGTTTGCTTTCAGCTTCCGACTTTGAGCTAACTTGCATGTCAGAGGGTAACAACCCCCATGTCATGAGAGTTTAGTAACTTTACAGCATTTTCCCCCATTGGATGGTGTCTTTTGTTGTAGCTTCCTGTGAAAAAAGCATGATTTTTCTGTTGGTTTTGTCAACAAAATCTACGAAATTGTTCCAAACTGCTCACATCGTGCTGCAGATGCAACGTGGAGGGGGCAAAGGCGCACTCCATGTACTTCGAGTCCCTGACAACGCAGCAGATACGGTTTCATGTGAGTAGATATGGTTACTCAACAACTTTTTTCAGTTGTTCCTTGAAGTCATCCATGTCCCTGGCCCGTATGGCGTACTTGTGAAGCGCTCTGAGTAGTTCACGCATGGAAATGGATTTTATCTGTCCAATTAATTTGGCGTCAGGGATACCAAAACGCTCTTCCATGACCTCAATCACCATTTCCTGTGCATTCTGAATGCCCTGCTGAATCCCCTGCTGGATGCCCTCTTGAATACCCTTCTGGATGCCTTCCTTAAGCCCCTCCTGTTTTATTATTTCATATGCTGCTGACTCTATCATGATATCTCGCCTCCTTTGCATTAGCCTGACAGGTATTTCTTCAGATACAATGCCTCCAAGGATAGCCATGCCGGTAAGAAGATCCGCCTTGTACTCACGGGATTCATCTGATTCGTATATTCTGCGCTCCGCCTCGTCTATCAATCCCTCTCCATCCTTCATAAGAGGAATGAAAGGATACAAACATCTTGCCCCCGTATCCAGAACCTCGCGGGCATACATTTCGTACAATTTTATCAATTTGTACCGGTAATCCACCTCTGCATCATGGTAATGATTTGTTGCCTTGGTGTGGTGCCTGAAGAGTATAAGCACTGTCATTACCGGAAGCTTTTCTTCCAATAAATGCCTGCACCTGCATTCCAGAGTTCTTACAGGAAGCCAGGGCCTTCAGTTGGTCTGAAATTCTATCAATACGAGCTGTGTAATGCCGTTTTCAAGCTCGGCACGAAGCACAACATCCGATCGTCTTAACGAGGCCGTCTCCTGGGGAGCTGCAGCAACCAGTTCTGATGAACGAACGGCAAGACCGCAGAGTTGCCGCAATATTTCGTTCTTGCAACGAGAAAGAATCACCTTGGATGCTATGTCATATTGCATGGTTAAATTTTAGTAATGTTTTTTGGGGAATGCAATGAGGGTAACCTTCTTGTATTTGTTGACCTTTTACAGTATAAACCTGCTGAGATCCTGATCCTTCATTATCTCTTCTAGGTTCTTGCGAACGTATTCAGCAGTTATGCGAATCTCCATGGGAGCAACGTCTGGTGCCTCAAACGATATCTCCTCAAGGAGTTTTTCCATAATGGTGTGAAGCCTGCGGGCCCCAATGTTTTCAGTCTTCTGGTTCACCTCATAGGCAATGCCTGCTATCTCGTTAATGGCCTCTTCTTCAAAGATGAGGTTGATGTTTTCTGTTTCCATCAGGGCCTTGTACTGTGTTACCAGCGCATTTTCAGGCTCGGTAAGTATGCGTGCAAAATCCTTTTGGGTAAGGGAGTCAAGTTCAACCCTTATGGGAAAGCGGCCCTGGAGTTCAGGAAGCAGGTCAGACGGTTTTGCCACATGAAATGCCCCGCTTGCTATGAAGAGTATGTGGTCAGTCCTGACTATGCCGTATTTGGTGTGTACAGATGTGCCCTCAACAATGGGAAGCAGGTCACGTTGAACACCTTCACGGGATACGTCAGGGCCTGAACCGCTGCCCTTTGCAGCCACCTTGTCGATCTCATCAAGAAAGATGATGCCTGACTGCTCTACACGGGCAATTGCCTTCTTGGTAACCTTCTCCATGTCAATCAGGCGCCCTGCAGCCTCCTGCTCAAGTATTTTCCTGGCCTCGGCAACTGTAACCCGCCTGCGTTTTTTCTTTTTGGGGAAGATATTTGAAAGCATGTCCTGGAGGTTGCTCTGCATCTCCTCCATGCCTGCTGCTGCAAATACTTCAACCATGGGGCCGGTAGGGTTCTGTGAAACCTGAAGCTCAACAAAACGCTCTTCAAGTTTGCCTTCCCTTAGCATCTGTCTGAATTTTTCCCTGGTGGAAGTCTCCGGCTGTGCGTCGTCTATTGCAGCAGGCACGGTTGAGGGGGGGACCAGCAGGTCTAGCAGCCGCTCCTCTGCCTGTTCTTTGGCAGCGGCCTCAACCTTTTCGGTTTCCTCTGATTTCACCATATCAACAGCAAGGTGCGTAAGGTCCCGAATCATAGATTCCACGTCCCTTCCCACATAACCCACTTCGGTAAACTTGCTTGCCTCGATTTTTAGAAATGGAGATTTGGCAAGCCTTGCCAGACGGCGCGCAATCTCTGTTTTTCCAACACCTGTCGGGCCAATCATTATGATGTTTTTGGGTGCTATCTCATCCCGAAGTGATTCCGGAACCTGCTGTCGGCGCCAGCGGTTTCTAAGGGCAATGGCTACGGATTTTTTTGCCTTGTCCTGTCCGATTATGTATTTGTTCAGCTCTTCAGTGATTTCCCTGGGAGTAAGTGGTTGCATCTCTGTATTTTTCACTTTTCCTGTCCTGACATTTTTTGATGGATTCTTAGAATTCTTGGAAATTGGGCTTTTCAGCATGAAAACGCTATGCAAATGAGAGAGTGTAACTTTACAGGATTTTCATGTTTCAAGTTCTTCAATCATAATGGAGTCGTTTGTATAAATACAGATTGATGCCGCTACCCTCAGGGCCTCTTTTGCAATGGCTCTTGCGTCAAGGTCGCTGTGTTCAATCAGTGCCATGGCAGCGGACTGTGCATAAGGGCCTCCGGAACCAATGGCAAGAATTCCCTTTTCAGGCTCTATTACATCCCCTGAACCTGAAATCAGCAGGCTGTGATCCTTGTCACACGCAACCAGCATTGCCTCAAGGCGGCGCAGGAACTTGTCTGTGCGCCACTCCTTTGCCAGTTCCACTGCAGCCCTGACCAGGTTTCCATTACATGCCTCAAGATGTGATTCCAGCTTTTCAAAAAGGGCAAAGGCATCAGCAGTTGCACCGGCAAACCCGGTAATTACGCGGTTGTTATATAGGCGGCGAATCTTTCTTGCATTATGTTTCATGATGGTATTTCCAAGTGTCACCTGGCCATCTGCCGCCACAACCACCTTTCCTCTGTGCCTTATTGCTACAACTGTTGTGCTTCTGATATTTTGTCTTTCGTTCCGTGTGTGCTTCTGAGTTTTATTCTGATTCATGTTCAGTCTTTCCTGTCCCGGTAGAGGCTTCCTGTTTTTTTACTGCCCTTGGATGGGCTGAAGTATAGACTTCTGAAAGCCTGCCAAGGTCGAGATGAGTATATTTTTGAGTTGTGGCAAGGCTTACATGCCCCAGAAGTTCCTGTATTGACCTAAGATCTGCACCTGACTCCAGAAGGTGCGTTGCCATGGAATGTCTGAATGCGTGCGGGGTAACCGGCTGGCTTATCCCTGTTTCAAGCCTTCGCTTCTCCACAACTCTCTGTATGCCCCTTGTGGTGAACCTGGTCCCAAGCCGGTTTATGAAAAGAGCCTGTTCCTCAGGTCTTCGTCTTTTATTAAGCATTGAATCCCTCGCGGGCAAGTAATTTTTTAGGGCCTCTGCTGCATGTGTGCCAAAGGGTACCACCCTTTCCTTGCTACCCTTGCCCCTTACCCTTATCATTTCAGGTGAGAAGGAGAGGGCTGAAACATCAAGCCCGGAAAGCTCACTGACCCTGACTCCAGCACTGTAAAGAAGTTCCAGAATTGCCCTGTCCCGCAGGGAAAAGAAATCATCTCCGGTTTTGCGTTCAACCATCTGCACAGCCTGTCCGATAGACAGATATGGAGGCAGGGAAGGTCCGGTTTTAGGGGAGCTTATGCCCTCGGCAGGGTTTGATGAGCAGAGCTCCTGGCGCTGCATAAATCTGAAGAAACTCCTCAGGGAGGACAGTTTCCGCCTGAGAGATGTCTGTTTTACCCCATGTTTTCGAAGGTTCGCAAGCCACAGTCTTATATCAGCGGTGGTAACCTGGGTAACTTTTCGCCCGGATTTAAAGGAAAAAAATGCGGTTATGTCCCTGCTGTATGCGTCAATGGTGTGGCTGGACGCGTTTAACTCAGAGCGCAGATACTCTATGAACAGATCAAGCTCGTTTTTTATCTGAGAATTTGTTCGGTTATTTATTTGGCAATTTTTATCAGGCATGGTTGACAACGAAAGGGGATTGTATCTATTCCTATTCAGCGTAGTGAATGGTCTTGTTTTGGAGTAACTCAGAAGAATTTCTTAGTTTTTCTTGGCGAAGCGCAGCCATAAAAATCGCGTCTGTCTGAGCGAGGGACGAGCGAGTTTCGCGATTTTGGCGGAGCAAGCCTTAGAAAAACAAGAAATTGTTCACCGGAACGGAAAAACAAGGCCATTTACTAACCTCAATTGCCATCAATACGCTGAACAGTTACAGGGGATTTTGCTTTTGACCCTTTGGCCTTCATTATATATGTTACAGTGATGAAATGCACGTTTCATGCTTTCCGTACTCTCAATACAGGATTGATGTAACCCGAAACCGCACTCAAACCGGATTGTTCGCGTTGAATGGCATACGTTACAGATTCTCATGAAATACTGGCATGGCTTGCCCTTGATCTTGCCCACGGCATGGGACACAGGAGCATTGAACGGCTTGTAAGGCGGTTTGGTTCCGCGTCAGGGGTGTGGAGTGCTTCCAGGCATGAACTTGCAGCAGTTTCCGGTGTGTCATCCACAGCCCTTGATGCCCTCTGCAATGGGCCGGATATGAAGCGGGCAGAGAAGGCGGCTCGCATTCTGGAAGATTCCGGTTCATGGATCATGACATTCCTGGATGAGGATTATCCCTTAAAGCTTTCTGCAATTCCGGATTTTCCTGCAATACTTTATGGAAAAGGGGACAGAAAGGCACTGTCAGCCCCGGCAGTTGCAGTTGTTGGCTCACGGGCAGCCTCTTCATACGGACGGCGTGCAGCAGCAGTCATAGCCTCAGGACTTGCGTCAAAGGGTATCTGTGTGGTATCAGGTTTAGCCCTTGGAATAGATTCTGCTTCCCACAGGGCATGTCTGGATGCAGGAGGGATCACTGTTGCTGTAAAGGGGTGCGGAATTAACATCAACTATCCTGTTCGTAACAGGGAGCTGGAACAGCATATTTCAGAAGGAGGTGCGGTTATCACCGAATTTCCCCCTGATGCCGCTCCGGAGCCTCGAAATTTTCCAAGGAGAAACCGCATTATAAGCGGGCTTTCTGCTGGAGTGGTGGTGATTGAGGCGAGCCTCAAGAGCGGCTCCCTGATAACTGCCTCCACTGCACTGGAGCAGGGCAGGGAGGTGATGGCGGTCCCTGGCAGCATATTTTCCTTTAACAGCGCAGGCACGCACTGGCTGATCAGGCAGGGGGCAGCGCTTGTTGCTGATGCCAATGAGGTGGTTGATTCCCTTGGCAGACAGTTGCACCTGGTACAAGAGTCTCCATACGATTCGGGTGAATCTGCTGTTAATGTTGATGAAGACGGTGCTGGGAAAGATCAGCATGTTGAGGTTGCCGGACTTTCAGGCAAAGAGCAAAACCTGTATGAAAACATGGAAAACGAACCGCTGCATATTGACGAACTGTGTGCAATAAGCGGGTTGTCTGCCGGAGAGGCCGCAGCCCTGCTGGTGCAGCTTGAGTTAAAAGGGCTTGTGGAAGCCCTTCCGGGGCAGATGTATCAGAAATCACATTAGTACCTCTGCCCAGGCAAAAAAATAATTTCAGAGCGAAACATGAAAAAAGGTCTTGTAATAGTCGAGTCACCTACGAAGGTGAGAACTCTAAAAAAATATCTTGGTAAAGATTATGATGTAAAGGCATCGGTGGGGCACATCAAGGACCTGCCCCGAAAGCGTCTTGGTGTTGATAAAGAGCATGATTTTCAGCCTGAATACGAGGTGATCAAGGGAAAGGGCAAGATTATCAAGGAGCTTAAATCAGCAGCAAACAAGGTGGAGGATGTCTATCTTGCCCCAGACCCTGACCGCGAGGGTGAGGCCATTGCCTGGCATATAGCCCAGGAACTTAAGCCTGCAAGGAACAGGAAAAGGCGTTTTCACAGGGTGCTTTTCCATGAGCTTACTGCCCCTGCCATTCGTGAGGCCATTAAAAAGCCAGGGGTGCTGGATCATCACCGATTTGAGTCTCAGCAGGCGCGAAGGATTCTGGACAGGCTGGTTGGGTATGAGATCTCCCCCCTCTTGTGGGACAAGGTGCGCAGGGGGCTTTCTGCAGGAAGGGTACAGTCTGTTGCAGTCAGGCTGATCTGTGACAGGGAACGGGAGATACAGGCATTTGTTCCTGAAGAGTACTGGTCAATAACTGCAACGCTTGAGGGTGATGTCCCCCCGCCGTTTAAGGCTGCTGTTGCGGCATTCAGAGGTAAAAAACTTAAAATATCCGATGGAGATCAGGCCAGCGGAATTGTCAGGACCCTTGAGAGTTCGGAATTTAGGGTAAAGGATGTAAAGAAACGGCAGAAGAAACGCAATCCGTATCCGCCTTTTATCACCAGTACCATGCAGCAGGATGCAGCCCGCAGGCTAGGATTTTCTGCAAAGAAGACCATGATGCTTGCCCAGAAGCTTTATGAGGGTGTTGAAGTGGGGAGTGAAGGGCCGGTTGGTCTCATAACTTACATGAGGACCGACTCTACCCGTGTGGCAGATGAGGCAGTAAAGGAGGCGCGGGAGTTCATTCAGCAGAAATATGGCAAGGAGTATGTGCCTGAACGGGCACCAAGATACAAAAAGGGCAAGGCGGCACAGGACGCCCATGAGGCCATTCGTCCTACCTCGGTTGCAAGACATCCTGATGAAATGGAGGCATATCTTGAGCGTGATGCTGCAAGGCTGTACCGGCTTATATGGTCGAGATTTGTAGCCTCACAGATGGCTCCTGCCATACTTGACCAGACTACTATTATAATAGAAGCCGGGGAGTACCAGTTAAGGGCAACGGGAAGCATAATGCGTTTCAAGGGTTTTACTGAGCTGTATGAGGACGTAAAACCCAAAAAGAGTAGCAAGGAAGGTGAGGAGTCAGGCGTTCTCCCTGACATCAAGGCAGGGGATGTGCTGAAACTGCTGAAACTTGAACCCAAACAGCACTTCACCCAGCCGCCGCCGCGTTATTCAGAGGCAAGCCTTATCAAGGCGCTGGAGGAAAACGGCATTGGCCGTCCAAGCACCTATGCCACTATTCTCTCTACCATACAGGACAAAGAGTATGTAAAGCTTGAGAATAAACGTTTTTATCCCACAGAACTTGGCTTTCTTGTAACCGATCTGTTAACTCATCATTTCCCGGAGATACTTGACGCAAGGTTTACGGCAGCCCTTGAAAAGGAGCTTGACGGCATTGAAGAAGGGGCCGTCTCCTGGGTAGATGTCCTTAAGCGGTTTTATGAGCTGTTTTCTCAGAGGCTTGCCACAGCAAAGAAGGAGATGAAGTCCGTCAAGGCTTCAGGTGTACCTTCAGGGCTTAAATGCGAAAAGTGCGGGGAGGAGATGGTTATCAAATACGGCAGGGCAGGCGAGTTTCTGGCATGTTCGGCATATCCTGAGTGCAGGAATACCAAGGATTTTACCCGGGACGAATCGGGTAATGTCAAGGTGGTGGAGAAGAAGGATCAGGAGACAGGCTTTGTATGCAGGAAGTGTGGCAGCCCAATGGTGCTGAAAAAGGGGCGGTTTGGCGAGTTTCTTGCGTGTTCAGCATATCCGGATTGTAGAAATACCATGCCAGTACCCACAGGAGTGAAGTGCCCTGAACAGGGATGCGATGGTGATATTGTCAAAAAGAGCAGCAGGCGGGGAAAGACCTTTTATGGCTGCTCAAAATATCCGGAGTGCAAATATGCATCCTGGGAAAGGCCAGTTGCCGAGAAGTGTCCTGCCTGCGACTCTCCTGTACTGGTTGTTACCAGTGAGCAGGAGGGTGTGCAGAGCCTGAAATGCCCTAACAAGAACTGCGGCTACAGGGCCAAGGTAAGCGTTAATAAAAAAGATTAAGATTTTGCTTGCATCCTGATTGAAAGCAGTATATAAAGCTCAGGCTCGATTGATGAGGGGCGTTTCAGGCGGCAGACAAAAATGTGCAGAGTATTAAAGGCACCGGCTCTGCTGCGGAAAAAGCCTTATTGATTGAATCAGATCAATCGTGTGTCCGGAGAACAATTTCTCTGGAAACGCAGGAACGACGCAGGTAATTTTTTTTTGAAAAAATTCTTGCATCCTGATTGAAAGCAGTATATAAAGCTCAGGCTCGATTGATGAGGGGCGTTTCAGGCGGCTTGAAAGTGGGCAGGTTTGAACAGGTCAAAATAGCTGCAGGGAATAGCCCTGAATATAGTGGATATAAAAGATCAAGAAAGCCCGTTCCTGTTTCTACAGGATGAAAAAATAAATAAAAAACGCTTGCATCGATTATCGATGTGGTGTATATACCTTGAGCCTCAACGAGGAGCAGAAATTCCTCAAGGCAAAAAAAATTTAAAAGCCTCTTGACGAAACAGGTAAGAGTCATTAGCTTATCTGACGCCGCACAGAAAAGCGGCACGATTAAGAGTCGATCTTTGAAAACTGAATAGTGTCAGACAGGTAACATACAAAACAGCTAAATTCACCGTGCTAACAACACGGTTCCCAGATTAAACTTGAGGGTTTGATCCTGGCTCAGAATGAACGCTGGCGGCGTGCCTAACACATGCAAGTCGAACGAGAAATCCAGCCTTCGGGCAGGAGAGTAAAGTGGCGCACGGGTGAGTAACGCGTAGGTAATCTACCCCTGAGTCCGGGACAACATCGCGAAAGCGGTGCTAATACCGGATAACATCTCTCTGGGGGACCAGAGAGATCAAAGGTGGCCTCTCCTTGGAAGCTATCGCTTGGGGATGAGCCTGCGTACCATTAGCTAGATGGTGGGGTAATGGCCTACCATGGCTACGATGGTTAGCGGGTCTGAGAGGATGATCCGCCACACTGGAACTGGTACACGGTCCAGACTCCTACGGGAGGCAGCAGTGAGGAATATTGCGCAATGGGGGAAACCCTGACGCAGCGACGCCGCGTGGGCGAAGAAGGCCTTCGGGTCGTAAAGCCCTGTCTTGAGGGAAGAAATCAGTGGGGGAATAATACCCCCTGCTGTTGACGGTACCTCAGGAGGAAGCACCGGCTAACTCCGTGCCAGCAGCCGCGGTAATACGGAGGGTGCGAGCGTTGTTCGGATTTACTGGGCGTAAAGCGAGTGTAGGCGGCTTGGTAAGTCAGATGTGAAAGTCCACGGCTCAACCGTGGAAGTGCATCTGAAACTGTCAGGCTTGAGTACCGGAGAGGGAAGTGGAATTCCTGGTGTAGGGGCGAAATCCGTAGATATCAGGAGGAACACCGGTGGCGAAGGCGACTTCCTGGACGGATACTGACGCTGAGACTCGAAAGCGTGGGGAGCAAACAGGATTAGATACCCTGGTAGTCCACGCCCTAAACGATGGGTACTAGGTGTAGAGGGTGTTAACCCCTTCTGTGCCGCAGCTAACGCATTAAGTACCCCGCCTGGGGAGTACGGTCGCAAGATTAAAACTCAAAGGAATTGACGGGGGCCCGCACAAGCGGTGGAGC
>WGBG01000040.1 GCA_015494395.1 Deltaproteobacteria bacterium | reverse complement strand
CCCACAATATATGCCCCTCCGCCATCGTTGCCATCTCCAGCTTCATTTGAGTAAAAGGTACAATTGAATAGATTCGCGTTGGAGCCGTAAAGCCCTCCTCCCCAATTCGTGGCTATATTGTGTGCAAATACGCAGTTCATCACGTCTCCGGAGTAGATGTACAGACCACCTCCTCCTTGAGAGGCAGAGTTGTCCTGGAAAGAGCACTCCGAGACGGTACTTTTCTGGCCACTGATGTAAGCGCCGCCGCCTAATCTTGGTGTGGTGTGATTGGAGAAAGAACAGGATCTTAATTTTAAATAGCTCCCCTGGGAGTACATGCCTCCCCCATATCCCGCTGTTCCAGACGTGATATTTTCCGAAAATGTGGAGTTTTCAATGGTCACATCATCACCAGAGACATAGATGCCTCCCCCAAGGGCTGAACCGCTTACCCCTGCGGTATTATTCTCAATTTTGCAGTGGCTCACAAAGATACCGCTTCCATACAGGGCTATTCCCCCGCCGTAATTATCCGCTCTGTTAGCGGTCAGGGTACACCCCACAATGGTTGGATAGGCGTTTGCCCTGACAAGTATTCCCCCGCCGTAAATGTCGGTTTTGAGGATATCAGGCAGGCCGTCCCTGTTAAGATCAATGAGCTCTGTGAGGCCATTATCCATGACGCAGTCAGGGGTGTTCAGGGATTCCACCAAGGCCCCTGCTGCGGACATGGTATCGTCAGGGGCAGGGATTGAATAGTAAAAGGAGATGGGTGGCAGATAATTTGTGCCATCTGCCCCATACTGTGTTACCCTGGAAAGAAAAGAGGCGTTTGGAGTTTCCTGGTACGCCAGTACGTATTTTCTTATCAGGGCGTCGGGTATGTTGTCATGGTTCCAGTCTCCCCGGGTGCATTGTTCAGGCAGGATCCCCTGGATTCCCATGACAATTTCCTTGAGTCGCATGGTGGTTGTTACCGGAAAGCCGCTGCGGTAATCCGTGTAACAGTCGCTCCTTGGCTCGTATGTAAAGGAGATGAAGTAAAAAGCAGCCCAGGGAGGGGCACCAGCTCCGTAGCGGATCTCGCTTATGTACTTCTGGGTGTCAGGTTCAGGGAATGTAACGTAACTGTACTCGATCACATTGCCGCTGGTGTCTGTATTTTTTTCCAGGAGCCACTCAAAGACCCTGGTGCCCGTCTTGTCAGTAAGTCTGCCTTGTTGTGAAATGCCGAAATCCAGGCGGGTGCCGTTTTTCAGTTGCGCTGTCCAGTGCCCGCTGGAGAATGAATACCTAGTGAAATTGTGCGCGATTCTTGAGCGAAAGGAACCGTCGGCAAGCTGTATCAGTTCTTCATCTTCAATGCCTGTGAACCTGTCAGGTTCACGGGAATCGTCTATAACGCCGTCATGGTTGTCATCCAGGCCATTTGGCCCATCAACGTACCTGGGTATTCCCTTGTCCGTTTCCCTTTTTATGGATAAAGGGCCTGTATGCCATCCAAGACCAACTGGGCCGTTGCCCCGTCCGCTTTCATAATTAAGAGAGAGGGCGGGGTTGTGTCCGGCAGTGCCGGCTGGGACCCTCAGGGGTACCCCGTACCTCGCAGTACCCGAGTTGAGAAGGGGCTGAAATGATTGACCCAGGCCTTCAATGGAGCCAGGCCCGGATGGTAAGGAGATGGTGTTGGGGGAGACTCCGTTTTTGTCGGCAGCTATGCAGACGCAGGAGGAGGCGGCAACCAGAAATAATGTGAGAAGGCAGGTCAGGTTGCCACGTTGATGGTAAGGGGGTGGCTTGAACAGATTGTAGAGCAGGTTCCATTTCACGGCAGAAGTCTCCCCTAATAACCTTCATACCTTAAAAGGAATGTAACTGTTCAGCGTATTTACCTTAATAAGGTTGGTAAGTGGTCTTGTTGTTCTAAGGCTCGCTACGCCAAAATCGCGAAACTCGCTGGTCCCTCGCTCAAACAGGCGCGATTTTCTTGCTGTGCTTCACCAAGAAAAACTACTAAATTATTCAGAGTCACTCCAAAACAAGACCATTTACCTCGCTGAATAAATAAAAAGGAACAACCTAACGCCAAATAAAGTAAAAACCCTTTGCGTGCTTAGCGGTTCAGCCATTATCTTTATTAGACTCTGAGTCTTGATCTTTTAGCATTGACCTATTTCCACGCTAACATTAAATAATGCAAATAAGGTGCCGATCTTGTCTTGGAGAGAAAAAAATATTGCTAGTGTTTTCAGTGGGATATGATATTGATTGGCTTGGGGTGAAGAGTATGTAAAGAAATATCCCTAAAATTAGGTAAAATACTGCTATTTTGGTAAAAGTTTTCCATTATGCTCCCTTTCAACGCCTAAGCTTGAAGTGAGTTGAGCCTCTTTACGGTTTTTGAGCACAGGCTATTACCACTTGACCTTGATGGCATCGACAACAGGCCCTTCCCTGCATACGTGAATATAATCAGCGTTATGTGCTGATTCCACCGCACATCCAAGGCAGAGCCCTGAACCGCATGCCATGTGTGCCTCAAGTGATACCTGGCAAGGGATCTCCCTCTCTCTGCAGATTGCGGCCACTGCCCGCATCATGGGAAATGGCCCACATGTTAAAACAACGGTATCCGCCTCTCCTGCTTGATGTGCCTGATGGTCAAACAGTGATAGCAGGACTTCGGTTACAAGCCCGTGATGTCCCAGGCTGCCATCCTCTGTTGCTGTGAAAAAACCTTGTTCCATGGCCCTTGTCCGAAAGAGGTCAATACGTACAAGATCTGATTCAGTTGCTGCCCCAAGGATGATAGCAGGCGGGTTGCCTGCTTTGTGCAATGCTGCCGCAAGAAACAGAAGTGGGGCAATTCCCATGCCTCCTCCAACCAGTATGCAAGATTTGCTGTTGTCCCACCTGAAGCCATTACCAAGGGGGCCAAGGATCTTGAGTTTTCTTCCTGGTTTCAGTCGGGAGAGCAGCCCTGTTCCCCTTCCGGTTTTCCTGTAGAGGAATTCCACCACTCCATCTGCTGTAACATTGTGGATTGAAAGAGGACGTCTCAGCAGGGGGTCATGAAGATTATCTTCCTCCACGGCATCAAGCATACAGAACTGTCCGGGCTGGGCAGGCCGGGCAATCTCCGGTGCGCTTACACTCAATAAAAATATGTCCTTGGTTGGAGATGTCTGGGCAAGTACCTGGGCATTAATGTCAATGCGTGGCATCAGGATATACTCCATAGGGAAAGGGCTGTGGCAAAGAAAAGCACAACGCTTATTGTGGCGTTAAGCCTGAAAAATGCAATGTTCATTTTGCTCAGGTCATTTGGTGTGATTACCTTTCGCTGCATTACAAGCAGAACAAATGTGGCTGCAATGCCGACAAAGTATATCCAGTCCAGGTGTGCTGCAATCCCGGTGGCAGCAAAGGCCCCAAAGGCTATTACGTGAAAAATTTCAGATACCTTGAATGCCTTTTCCTTTCCAAGCCAGGCCGGGATGGAGTGGAGTCCGCGTTTGCGGTCAAATTCCGCATCCATGCAGGCGTAAAGCACGTCAAAGCCAGCTATCCAGAACATGACCCCAGTGCCAAGCAGAATTGGCACAAGTCCTATATTGTTTGCAATGGCAATCCATCCTGCAACAGGTGCAAGGCCGATTGCAAAGCCAAGAAACAGGTGGCAGAAGGGCGTAAATCTCTTGGTGTAGGAGTAGAAACAGATCACCGCAAGGAAGAAGGGAGAGAGGCGAAAGGAGAGTGGGGTCAGGTTCCAGGCAGCCAGAAAATAGATTGCCGCAGCAATAATCACCATGAGCCATGCCTCAAACATGCCAACATCACCCTTCACCAGCGCCCTGTCTTTGGTGCGGGGATTTTCCGCATCAAAGCCCCTGTCAACAATGCGGTTGATGCCCATTGCCACGGTCCTGGCGCCACCCATTGCAAGTAGTATCCAGAGGGATTCTGCCAGTCCCGGCATGCCGCGTCTGGCAAGAAGCGCGCCTGCATAGGCAAAGGGCAGGGCAAATATGGTGTGCTGAAATTTTATCATTTCAAGCAGTATTTTCAGTTTTTCTATTGGAGATGCTGTGTTGGTGTCCATGTTGTCAATCTCTCTTCTGAATTGAGCGTTTCAAAAGGTTGAAAAAATGTTTTTTTATGATATTAAAAGGAGTTACATCTGTCATACTGTTTCACTTTTGAAACCCTTCGGGATTGCCGTATTCACGGTATCTCCTTTGTCAGAGGAATTTCCATTTAGCCGACTATTATGGAAATTCCCTCTTTCGCGGATCTGCAGCAAATCCGACAATCGCTCAATCCAGGTTTCTTTCATCTCAATTGAACATTTCAAAATAAGGTCGAGACAAGCCTATCCCTGCCACGTTTCAAGGTCCTCCACATGAAACCCCAGAAATTCAGCAATTCTTCCAGCAAGAAATGAGGCTATCTGTTCTGTTGAACATGGTCTGTTGTAGAAGGCGGGTGTAGCAGGATAAATCACTGCCCCTGCTTCATGGGCGGCAAGCATGTTTTTAAGATGAATTCCGTTTAGCGGTGTCTCCCTGGTAACAAGAACAAGGGGCCTTCGTTCTTTCAGAAAACAGTCTGCTGCCCGATGAATAAGATTTGAGGACATACCATTTGAAATGGCGCCAAGTGTTCCCATTGTACAGGGAAGTATGACCATTGCCCGCCATCTTGAAGAGCCACTTGCAGGCGCTGCCCCAATATCGGCAGCATCATAACACCTTGATGCAAGGGATTCCATCTCACTGACGCCACTTTCGCCAAGTTCATGGGTAACTACTCTTCTGCCTGCATCAGATATTATCAAGTGGGTTTCCTGCCCAAGCTTCTTCATGAGTTTCAGTAAGCTCAGGCTGTATATGGAGCCGCTTGCTCCTGTTACTGCAACAAGCATAGGAGAAGCAGCATCAAGTTTTTGCCCGCTTGCAGGGATATTGTTATCAGGGTGGTGTTTGTTCATTATGATTTTTGCCTGGCCTTGCCAAGAATTTGCTCAATTATAACCGCTGTCTTCGTTATTGTCCTCTTGTCAGGAACAATCCTTTCAGGCCAGGGCATTCCATCTCGCTCTTCAGGCCATTTTTCCGTGCAGTCAAGGCCCATCCTGCACGCTGTTCCACAGATGTCTGCATGGGGATCGAGGGTATCCGTTGGCCCATGGCCAAGAATAATGTCTCGTGCCGGATTTACACAGTTACTCATCTTCCACAGCACTTCAGAAATGTCCTGGATGTTTACATCATTATCAAAGACCCAAATCATCCTGCTGAACATACCTCTCCCCATGTTCCACAAGGCGTGTATAAGCTGTTCAGGATGTCCGGGATGCTGTTTGTGCATTGAGACAAACACCATTCTTCCAAAAATTCCCTCAAGAGGGAAGTTGATGTCAACAAGTTCCGGGAATTTCTGTTTCAGTGCAGGCAGTAACAGGCGTTCAATGGCCTTTGCCATGAAACAGTCTTCCTGGGGGGGCGGCCCTGGTACAGTTGTTGTAAAAATGGCATTGCTTCTCATGCCTATTGACTTTACATGAAAAACCGGGAAGCGTTCTTTTCTGGAATAATAGCCGGTATGGGTGCCAAACGGTCCTTCAAACTGAGTTTCACCTGGTACACAGATTCCTTCAAGTACAATCTGGGATGATGCCGGTACCTCCAGGTTCGAATGAAGGCAACTGGCCATTTCAATTTTCCTGCCGGCAAGGCTTGCTGCAAACTCAATTTCGTACAGA
This sequence comes from Deltaproteobacteria bacterium, assembly GCA_015494395.1. Classification (GTDB taxonomy): domain Bacteria; phylum Desulfobacterota; class Dissulfuribacteria; order Dissulfuribacterales; family QOAL01; genus S144-17. The sequence goes on along the minus strand of WGBG01000040.1, from coordinate 12,238 downwards.
TCTGCCGGAAGTGGTGCGCATGCAGAGAGCATTACCGCAGGCTCAGTGCCTATGGCAACTGCCACATCAAGATGGGTTCCCATGCGGCACGCCTTTTCAAAATGCATAGCGCCACCTGTCCCGGGATACCAGTGCATGCATGCGGTGTCTCTGTCAATTATCTGCATACGGTACATGCCGGCATTTGGGGTATTGTTTTCAGGATCCCTTGTAAATACCACAGGAAGCGTTATGGCAGGGCCTGCATCTCCTGGCCAGCATCGCAGAACAGGAAGTGATGACAGGTCTATCCTGTCTCCTTCAAACACAGTCTCATGAAATTGCGGGTTTGAAGCCGACTTTGTATAGTCGCCGCTGTCTGAAGCCCTGTTATTCCCGGCGAGCAGGTTGATGGTTCTCTCTGCTGCCTGGTTCAAATCCTCAACACCCAGGGCAATGCATATTCTTTTTAATGAGCCAAGGGTATTTGCCAGGACAGGTATTGAGCCGTCTGTATTTTCAAACAGAAGGGCAGGCCCCAGGTTTCTGCTTGTCTCAGAAACTATGTGGGCAATTTCAAGCTCGCAGCTCACATGGCTTGATATTCTGCAAAGCTCATCTTCTTCAGCCAGCAGTTTCAAAAAATCCTGAATGTCTGTGCATGCTGGTGTTGGCTTCATGTAATTTAGGCTTAGGGCGTGTAAAATAATTCTTTTCAGATAGAAAATAATTCCACTTTAAGTGGTTATTTCCATTTTTTTGCGTTTTGTCCCAAAATAAAAAGGATTGTGTGTACCTTTGGGTCGGTATGTTTTTTGCTATTATACCCCTCCGGAGGAGTTTTAACCATAAACCCATTTAAGGAGGAGATTAATGGAAGAGAGAGCTCCGAAGGAGTCAGGCAAACCGGAATTTGATTTTGATCAGTGGTGTGAACTTGCAAAGTCAGATCCCGAACAGTTTGAGGCTAAGAGAAGGGAAGTGATTGATGAGTTCATCTCATCGGCATCTCCAGGCATGGAAAAGAGACTCAGGCAGCTCCAGTGGCGAATTGACATGGAACGCAAGAGGTGCAAGAACCCAATGATGTCATGTATGAAGCTCTTTGATATGATGTGGGATTTCGTTCACGCAGAGCGTGGATTCCTGCATGCTGTTAGCATGTTGAGTGAAATAGCATCAGGTAGTGTTCCTGAAGTGGCTGATCCCGGGGGAGGAGTGGTAACTTCTGTTCTGCAATATCCAGGCAAGAGCAGAGTTGGCGGTTCAGGTCAGGCCTCAACTGAGTTAAAAAATCTGTAATCTGTACCTGGTCTAACCGCAACAGCCCGGTTCATTTAAAGTAATGAACCGGGCTGTTTTTTTAGAAGAATATCCTGCTTGAGAAAGAGTCAGACAGTAGGTTTTGTGATTTTACCGGATCTGATACATCTGGTGCAAACACGCATACGTTTGGTCTGACCGTTTACAGAAACCCTTACCCTCTGAAGGTTGGGCATCCAGCGCCGTTTGGTGTGGTTGTTTGCATGGCTTACGTTACAGCCGGTTACCGGCCCTTTTCCACATATCTCGCATAATTTTGACATTTTTTACACTTCCTCTCACGCATATTTTGAAGCCATGTCTGCCAGCGCTGTTGGCGCGTGTAAGACGATGCAGACATGTTAATCTGATCCACATTGCAGCAGAAATAAGCGCCTTTTTATAACCCGATGACAGGTTTAATGCAACCAAAAACTGTAACTAATTATCTGATTCTTCCTCTTCCTCCCACTTTTCCATCTCTATAAGCTGGCCTTGCAATGGATCATAGCCTATTACCAAATCAAGTGTTGTGTCGCCCCGGTCATCTCCCAGGAATTTTTTTTCACTCTCACCACACCTTATTATTACCTGGCCCTTTGGGGTAAGTTTGCCTCTTATATAAACCCGCATCTTTTGCAGTTCCTCAATCAGGGCCTCCCTCTGCTTAATAAGTTCTTCCTGCTTGGCTAGTTTTTCTTGCCTTGTGGCCTGGATTCTGATCATCCTTTTTAGTTGATCTAGTATTACGTTGAATTCAGGGCCAAGAGAATTCTGCAGCTTGGCAATTTTTTCAGATGCATCCTCCAAGGTGATGGTCTCGGAAAGTATGGCCGAACCAAATTTTTTAAGCCCAAGTACTACCTTTTTCAAGTTATCAGGTAGCAGAGAGTGGGTGAGCTGGAGTTTTTTGGCAAAAGTCTGTGCTCTGGTTTTTAGATGGGTCTCCTCGGAGGCGATTAAAGCTTCAAGCCGCTGGTTGGACTTGTCCAGGTCTTGGAGTTGCTTTATTAATTTTTCTCCCAGTATGATTTCAATACAGTTCCGGATTTCTCCGTTTTCCAGCCTGAACTGTTCAGTGTAAATCCTGGCACTGCCGCATAAGACCGGCTGCCCTCCACTGCCTTCAAATACAACCTCTGGTGATCTGAGGTGGCAGTGGGTGAACTCTCGTGTAATCTTTATGTATTCGGCAGCGGTGAGCTTGGCATGGGTTGCTGCAACGCTCTCGATGAAGCGGCCTGAGCGTATGCAGCTGCGGATGAAGTGTGCAATTACCTCCCCGGATGCATCTACCACTTCACCTTCTACCGTCCCTTTGACCTCGAGCATGCCCTCGATGAGTACGGCAAATCTCCCCCGCACATCGCCCTTGACTGCAACATCAGCCGTGCACCTGAGTTCTCCGCCGTCTCCACTGATATTACCTGTAGAAAAATCAATGTCTTCCAGCTCAATACGGTTTTGAATGGAAATCTCCTGGATGTTTTCAACCCTGGGAGGGTTTCCTCCGAAATCCGTGACTATAATGCCTGGCTTTGCAGCTATGACGTCCAGGTAGTCCCGCTTTTCCTCCTCATCGTAATTTTTTGATGTGGTGATGTTGTCACCAAAGGCTATACGCACTGGTTCTCCCGGTACAGGGACGATTCTCCATCCATATACGTCAGTGCCAGCCACCCCTTCGGTGGGGGCAAATATTCTTAAGAGAAGTTGCCCCTCACTTGCCTGGGGAAACATATTTATTTCTCTGAAATCAATGGAGCCGTCACTGAAAATTTTCCCTGATTTTACAGTGAAATCATAGTGTGCCTCAGCATAACCTGGAAGACCATCAACAGGCTCTTCACCGGATATCATCAGTGTACTTACTTCCGGTGCAGTATTTATAAGTACAGTCCGTGGGCGAAGATATTTTTCTCTGGAAGGTGCGGAAAATGTAAACTCATCACTTTGGCCGTGCGTTATGGCATTGACTACTTCCAGTGGGAGTTTAATGGCATATTCATTAAGTATCTGTTGTATGGCGTCAAGATTCTTGTTCCCTGGAATGCGGCGAACAGGAGGAAGATCCATCACTACTCTTGTTATGTCCGAACCTGTACGTTCCTCCTCAATGCCGTCTCGTATCCACTGAACTATTTCCGGAACAGTGCTGTCAGCGTTGATTTCATCAACAATCAGGGATTCCGCCCCGTCCTGTGCGGAATGTTCATCTTTTTTCTGGTTGGTCTGTTCGGTCATTACAGGTTGTTTTCGAGCCGCATGCGCCACACCTTCTGCAGGTTTCAGTGTTGCAGAAGGTGGTCTGTTGTTCTGCTGATGCGCGTTTCCATTCTCGTATTAGGTAAGCCTTATTTACTCGGTGCGTTATAATTTCCCAGGGAAGAATTTCATCCAATTCAAATCCTTTATGGCTTTTATCGGTATTTATGCCTGATGACATAACAGCCTTTTTGAAGGAACATGAATATTGTGCCATTTTATTCAGCACTTCTGCGAGTTCCCTGCCTCCCCGGCTGAGAACAGCCTGGGGAAATGCACTGTTCCAGGAGTCGTGCTTGAACACCACATTGGGCATGGAGGCAAACCTTTTTTTGAGAAACTGCTGCTTTCTGGAGATTTCAGGGCGTGCCGCAAATGGTACCCATTGAAACGGGGTCCATGCCTTTGGAACAAAAGTGCTTACAGAAACCGTAATCGTCCCCAGGTTTCCCCGTTTTTTGCCAGATGCAAGGGCAATCTGCCTGATTTTATCCACTAGTGCCACAATGGCATCTACATCACTGTCCTGTTCAAAGGGAAGGCCCAGCATGAAGTAGCATTTTATGTTCGGGATGTTGTGGGCTGAAATTATTTCAACTGCCTTGAGTATGTCTTGCTCTGTGAGGTTCTTGTTGATTATGCGCCTGAGTTTTTCACTTCCGGCTTCAGGTGCAATGGTAGCGGTCCTGCAGCCTGATGCACGGAGAAGTTTTACAAAACGGGGTGTAATGGCTTCAGTTCTAAGGGATGAGAATGTCAGGCTGATTCCCCTCTGAATCAGGGTCTCGCAGATGTTCATTACGTCTTCACGCTCAAGGAATTCAAGCCCAACCATCCCTGCCTTAGCACCTGGATCAAGGGGCTTTAGTGCTGCATCAATGCTATGTCTGGGCCAGGGACGCGGCGGCCTGTAGATGAAGCCTGCTGCACAGAATCTGCACCCTCTGCCGCAGCCACGGGCAAGCTCTATCAGGCGCATGTCAGAAAATACGGCATCTGGAGTTGTGATGGTTGTGTGTGGCGCCTCTTTTGGCGTATCCAGATAGATGGCAGTGGAGATTGGCAGTGTGATTCCATTTTCTGAATCCCACGCCTTTATTGCCCCGCTGCTGTCATAAATTGGGCTGCAGAAACATGGCAGGTAGGTGCCTGGACAGGAGTCTGAAAGGTTTTGAAGGAGCCTTTTGCGGGATGTTCCGGTGTTAAGTGTTGAAAGCCACGGAATAAATCCTGCTTCCATGGCTTCAAAATCCCCAAGGAGAAATGCATCAACAATATCTGCTATTGGCTCAGGGTTTATCTGGCAGGCTACGCCTCCAGCAAGTATCAGCGGGAAATCATGGTCTCTTTTTCTGGAAAATACAGCCAGGCCTGCATCGTGCAGGGCCCGTGCTACATTGATGTAACCTGTCTCAAAACTTATTGAAAATAGGAGGATATCAAAGTCGTGAAGGGGGCGGTTTGATTCTGTTGATCGCCAGATACCCTGTTGAGGTTTTCCTGCGGTTTTATCTGAAGGGGGCGCATCAGGTACAAAAAAACGCTCGGCAACAATGTCATCAGCCTGGTTAAGCCTCTTATATACAAGCTGGAAACCTATGTTGGACATGCCCAGGGCGTAGGTATCCGGAAATATCAGGGCAACTGATACCCTGCCTGACCATTTTTTTTTAACAGCGCCCCTCTCGGATTTGAATCGTGATCTGGCGCCTTCGAAATTGCGGCTTCTTCTGGCCACATAGCCTTTACTGGCCTGCTTTTGGCGTTTCACTGGCGGTTTGGGAGTGGTATTATTTTTCCTTTTTCCAGTCAGGCTTAAGGTACAGCTCTGCAAGCTGGGCCATGCTCACCTCTGCCGGTGCATGTGCCATGAGGCACTGTGCCTTTTGGGTTTTGGGGAAGGCGATTACGTCCCTGATGGAATCCCTGCCTGCCATGAGCATCACCAGCCTGTCAAGGCCAAAGGCAAGACCTCCGTGGGGAGGGGCGCCTGAACCCAGGGCTTCAAGCAGGAAGCCGAATTTGTCCTGCGCCTCCTGGTCCGAGATGGAAAGTGCCCTGAACACCCGCTCCTGCACTGCAGGCTGATGGATACGGATGCTTCCACCCCCGATTTCAATGCCGTTAAGCACGATGTCATAGGCACGGGAACGTACCGCAGCAGGATCGGTTTCAAGGAGGTCAAGGTCTTCTTCTGCTGGGGCTGTAAAGGGGTGGTGCATTGCGGTAAATCTTCCCTCATCCTCATCATATTCAACCAGCGGGAAGTCGGTCACCCATACGAACCTGAACCTCTCATGTATGAGGTTGCGTTCCCTGGCAAGTTTGCACCTTAGCTCTCCAAGTACCCGGAAAACGGTGGCCCTGGTGTCAGCGCCAAAGAAGAATATGTCTCCAGGCTCTCCGCCCAGGCGATCTGCTATTGCCTGCTGTTCTTCATTTGTAAAAAACTTGGCAATTGGAGACTGCCATGAGCCATCTTCCTTTACCTTGACCCACGCAAGCCCCTTTGCCCCAAGCCCCTGAGCAAATTCAGTGAGCACGTCAAGGTCCTTTCTTGAAAGGTCTGCCATGCCCCTAGCGTTTATTGCCTTTACTATGCCGCCTGAGGCAGTAATGCTCTGAAATACCTTTAGGCCGCAGCCAGCGGCAATGTCCGAGATATCCACAAGCTCCATCCCAAACCTGACATCCGGCCTGTCTGTGCCAAACCGCTCCATTGCCTCCTGGTAGGTCAGGCGTTCAAACGGTGTAGCCAGCTCAACCCCCAGGGTCTTGTTGAAGACATGGGAAATCAGCCCCTCCATGAGTTCCATGATCTGCTCTTCGTCAATAAAGGACATCTCAAGGTCAAGCTGTGTGAACTCAGGCTGCCTGTCTGCACGAAGGTCTTCATCACGGAAACACCGTACTATCTGGTAGTAGCGCTCCATCCCCGCAATCATCAGTATCTGCTTGTATATCTGCGGTGACTGGGGCAAAGCATAGAATTTGCCTGCATTTACACGGCTTGGAACAAGGTAGTCCCTTGCGCCCTCAGGCGTGCTTCTGGTAAGCATTGGAGTTTCAATTTCAAGGAAGTCATTGCTGTTAAGAAACTCCCGCATTGCCTGACATACGCTGTGCCTGAGCGTAATGTTTTCAACCATGTGGGGCCGCCTGAGGTCAATATAGCGGTACTTGAGACGAAGGTTTTCTGCCACCTCTTCTTCCTCATCAAGAGGGAACGGGGGAGTGGCTGCAGTGTTAAGTATGCGCAGATCCTCACAGGCAAGTTCAACCATTCCGGTCTTTAGCTTGGGGTTTTCCATGCCATCAGGGCGTGTGCGGATCTTGCCCCGCACTGCAATAACATATTCGCTGCGCAGCCTGTGGGCCTTTTCGTGGGATTCTGCGTCAACTTCCGGCGCAAAGACAACCTGGGTTATGCCCTTTCTGTCCCTGAGGTCAATAAAAATGAGCCCTCCGTGGTCGCGCCTCCGTAGCACCCAGCCCATAAGAGTAACTTCCTGGCCTATTGTCTCTTCTGTAACTGTATTGCAGTCATGGGTTCTTCTGAACCCCTTCATTGATTCCATGCTGTTGAACCTCTTAAGTTACTATTCAAATATCTCTAAAACCCTGTTTACCACCGCATCAAAGGGAATGTTTTCCTGTTCCTTTGTTTCCATATCACGAAGAATCGCCTCTTCCTCGTCTATTTCGTTTTCTCCAACTATTATAACAAGCCCTGCACCCGAGCGGTCTGCCTGCTTCATCTGCGCCTTAAGGCTCTTGTCATCCCATGTCATCTCAACCGCGAGCCCCTGTCTGCGCCATTCAGCTATCCAGGGAGTTACGGTTTCACGTGCCTCCCTCCCAAGGGCTGCAACAAACAGGTCAATCCCCTCCTGTTCTGCCTCAGGTGTTAAGAGAAGCAGCCTTTCAACGCCTACAGCCATGCCTACACCGGGCAGGTCCGGGCCACCAAGCATCTTGACCAGCCCGTCATATCTGCCTCCGGCAGCTACTGTGCTCTGTGCACCCAGGTCAGGAGATTTTATCTCAAAGGTGGTGCGCACATAGTAATCAAGCCCACGAACCAGGTAACCGTTTTGCACAAATGGTATATCCATGAGCTCAAGGAAGTCCAGCACCTGCCCAAGGTGTGTTGCACAGTCAACGCAATGATAATGTTTCACAAGCGGTGCCTGGCGCATGATCCTGTGGCACTCTTCATTTTTGCAGTCAAAGACACGAAGGGGATTGGTATCCGCCCTCCGCTGGCAATCCTCGCACAATTGGTCCTTGGCATTTGTCAGATACTGTACAAGCGCCTCTCTGTGAAGCGGCCGGCATTTGGGGCATCCAAGGGAGTTTATCTCAAGAAGAAGCTTAGCGTCTGTGAAGCTTCTTAAAATCTGCCAGGCCATGGCAATACATTCTGCGTCAGGAAGCGGCGAGGCAGAGCCAAACAGTTCAACATTTATCTGGTGGAACTGCCTGAGCCTGCCCTTTTGAGGCCGTTCATGCCTGAACATTGGCCCCATGGTAAAGAGTTTCAGAAACGGAGATGCTGCATACAGCTTGTGTTCTATTACCGAGCGGATAATGCCGGCAGTTGCCTCTGGTCTCAGGGTAAGGGAATCACCGTTTCTGTCTTCAAAGGTGTACATCTCCTTTTCCACAATGTCAGTGTGCTCCCCAATGCCCCGTGCAAAGATCTCTGTCTTTTCAAGCACCGGCGTCCTGATCTCTTTTAGTCCGTAGGTGTTAAATATGTCTCGGGCTGTGCTTTCAAGCTGCTGCCATCTTGTGCTGTCCTGAGGCAGGACATCCTTGAAGCCCCTTATCGCCTTGATTGCCATTGTTACTCCTGAATAAAATAAAGATATTAAACTTTAAAAAACACGCAAAAACGGACAATAATCCATACAAACTTAATGTTCAAGACGCAACTGACCCGTGCCGTGAGTGCAGCCTCATCCATGCCTGTCTGTATTAAGATGCTTGTTTTTGCGGTTCATATAAATGTCTGTATAATGTGATATGTGGAATTAATGCTTGAGCCAACGTAATTGTTCAGCGTATTAACAGGATGGTTGGTAAATGGTCTTGTTTTTCCGTTCCGGAGAACAATTTCTTGTTTTTCTAAGGCTTGCTCCGCCAAAATCGCGAAACTCGCTCGTCCCTCGCTCAAACAGACGCGATTTTTGTGGCTGCGTTTCGCCAAGAAAAACTACGAAATTCTTCAGAGTCACTCCAAAACAAGACCATTTACCACGCTGAATAGATACAAGCCAACTTATGCAGAGAGCACAGGAAGGGTGAAATGGAAAATTATTTCAAGAAGGCAGCAGTCAGGATATACGAGGATGCCAAAAAGGAGGGAAGGCTTGTTGAGGGGCTGACGCTTGCGCAACTGAAGGAACTTGCCCTGAGCCAGGAGGGTGTTATACAGACACAGATTGGGTCGGTTGCCGCAGACTCAGAGCCCATGTCCCGCTCCGCCCCCTTTACCCTGAACAATATTGATCACACCTTTGGAGATGAGGAGCAGAAGCTCGCAATCCAGTCACAGGAGGTCCTGTCCGGCCAGAAGCTGTGCTGCCTGGACACCATTGTTGGAGATGGTCGGGATGGCGTAACCGCCAGGTTTATAATGCCTGTCTGCTATGCACAGATAGCCTACGGGCTGAAGCTCCTCTTTGATCAGCCTGCCGCAAGAACAGTTGAAGAGCCCACCTACACCGTAATATTTTTCACGGATCATGCGTTTGAGGCAAACAAGGGCAAGAAACTGGTTGACAAGGATATTACAATCAGGCTCTGGATGGGTAGTCGCCGCGGGGAGCAGGTAAAGATCTGCCGTAACAGCATATACCTTGGCGAGGGCAAGAAGGGGGTATTTCAGTTTGAGGACTGGCGGGTAAAGGCAATAGACAGAAACGGCATTTTCCTCCATGCCGGGGCACGCAGGGATGATCTCTGGATATACAGCCTTGAAACAGAGCGCCCTGAACTGCAGGAAGTTGTTATAGGTGTATCAGGGCTTACAGCAACTGGGAAAACCACCACGCTGTGCCGCAAGTTTGCCAAACTCCCCAGAGAGTCATCAGAGATGATAGGAGATGATGGCGGCACGCTGTTTTCAGACGGAAGTTACTGCGCCTTTGAGTATGGCGGGCTGTACGTGAAGACAGAGGGCCTTGATGCATCCCAGCCCGAGATATTGCGGGCAGCAGAGTCAAAGGAGGCGTTCCTTGAGAATGTTGCCATAAGCAAGTATCCATACATGCCCGATTTTCTTGACTTGTCAAAGACAGCCAACGGAAGGGCGGTGATAACCCGTGAAAACCTTGAGATAGCCAGCAGCAGTCTCAGTGCCAATCATCTGGATTTCATAATCATCCTTACAAGAAATCCTCTGGTTAACGTGATTAACAGGCTCACCCCGGAACAGGCAACAATGCAGTTTATCTACGGGGAGTCAATTGAAAGCTCTGGCGGGAATCCTGAAGAGGCTGGGAAATTCAAGCGGGTATTTTTTCTTGATCCCTTCATGTGCGGTGACAAGCTGGAACACGCCATGATTTTTTATGATATTATCAAGCGTACCCGCACCCGCTGTTATCTTGCCAATACCGGAACACTTGGGCAGGATGAGGTCAAGGTTACACTGCGCCAGTCTCTTGCCGCCTACAACGACCTTGCAAGGGTACAGTTGAGATTCAGTTTTGAACCTGATTTTCTTGGATATTATTACCCCATCAAGTCAGACAGGGCAAATATGGACCTGATGTGCGCTGCCCCGCTCTTTCCTGACAAGGAACTTCTTGCCAGGAAGGTGAGGGATTTCTTAAAGGGCCGTGAACGATATCTTGAGGAGTTCCAGGCGGAATATGGAGAGATACCGGAGCACATCAGGGAGTCACTGCCATACAGGGAGGATATGCTGTTCTCCAAACACGGCGGGGTGCATCCCCCTGTTGATGATTAATTGGACCCTAAGTTGAGCGTTTCAAAATATGGAAAATCTTTTTTTCAATGAAATTAAAAAGAGTTATGTTGATTATAGCTTTCTAATTTTGAAACCCTGCGGGATTGCCAGTTTCACTGCATCTCCTTTGTCATCGGTCTTCCCACATAGCCTACTATAGTGGGAAGCCCTCTTTCGTGGATATACAGCAAATCTGACAATCGCTCAACTTAGGTGGACTATGATTCAGAAAAAGCCCGGCAATGCTACCGGCTATTCCTATTAATGGGCAGGGTGGGGCCATACTGCCCGCCATTTTGTTGTGCACATGGATTGGCTGTGCTGTTGGCAGCCCCGAAACCGGGACCTGTCGGGTTAAAGAGTCACGGATACCTGGAACGCATTTTGGTCCCTATGGCCAGCCAAACAGCAAATACCAGGGCAATTATCAGCCAGACTAACTGTTCTTTATCGAGATGAAATTTTTTCTTAGACATCCTTCAATCATCCTGTCATGGATCTTTTTTGCCGCATGTTTTGCATGCGATTACCAGTGGCGGCAGTGGCAGCAGCCGGTTTCAGAGCAGGGGCCCATGGTTATCGTCAAGGTGCCGCCCGGTTCTTCATTCAAGTCGGTTGCCGCCATGTTCGAAGAGCGCGGGTTTATACGTTCCCGTGACGGTTTTTATCTGTTGGCACTGCTTAAAGAGCAGTTGAACAGCGTAAAGGCCGGAGAGTATTATCTGTCGCCTGCCATGACACCGGAGGAGATACTTGAAGTTATTGTCTCCGGCAGACCCATTGAATACCAGATAACCATACCCGAAGGCTACAATATTTTCCAGATAGCTTCTATCCTCAAACACTCAAAGCTTGTGAAGGAAAAGGACGAGTTTATAAAAGCGGTGCGTGATCCTGCACTGCTCGAAAAGTACAGTATCCCTGCTGACAGTGCCGAGGGCTATCTGTTCCCGGACAGCTACCTCATTCCAAAGGGGTATAATGCCCATGATATTGCCGTGCTCATGATAAACCGGTTTTATGAGATATGGCGTGAAAATGCATTTGAAACCCGGGCACAGGAGCTTGGCACAACAAGGCATAAGGTTGTGATTCTTGCCTCAATTGTGGAAGAGGAGGCAATGCGGGCTGATGAACGCCCTGTTATTGCAAGTGTTTTCTGGAACAGGCTTCGAAAGGGCATGCCGCTTCAGGCAGACCCTACTGTGCGGTACGGGATTCTGGTTGAGCAGCAGGTGAACAAGAAACGGCTCCGCTGGAAGGATCTTCGCAGGAGCACTCCATACAATACCTATACACTTCCAGGGCTTCCCAATGGCCCTATTTCAAACCCTGGGCTTGAGTCTCTCCGTGCCGTTCTATATCCGGCAAAAACGGATTATATCTACTTTGTGTCCAGAAATAACGGTACTCACAAGTTTTCTGTAACCCTTAAAGAACATAACCGGGCGGTGCAGAAGTATCAGAAGAGAAAAAGATAGATGGTTGTTCAGTGCTGTATCTATTCAGAGTGGTAAATGGTCTTGTTTCTGTAGTAGGGTTATGAGCCATTGCGTTTGTAATGGTTGGTAAAAGGCGTTAATCATAATCTTGAGGAATATTAGGTTATGAAACTTCATATTTTGACATAGAAAAACTGCGTATAGAGCCAATACTCTTTCAGAGCGGGTATCTGACATTTGATTCAATTAGTGATATCCCCTTTGGTGGGCT
>WGBG01000039.1 GCA_015494395.1 Deltaproteobacteria bacterium | reverse complement strand
TGTATAAGAGACAGCTTAGGCAGATATTTCCTTACAAATGGCTGCTGCTGATTATGATCGTAATATTCGAGAAATGAAACCTGGGCATTGTTCTCTGCTTCCCAGACAAATTTTGCTATCACATCTGAAGTATTATCAGTTGAGCCATGATTGCAGATGATAATTTCAATGTTAGGGTAATCCTGAAACATTATACTAGTCAGAGCCGTCTCCAGATAATGTGCCTGGTTAAAGGACGGCACTACGATGCTGACCAGAGGTTTGTTTGTTCTCATATTTATATAAATTTATATGTCATACTGTCGTTCTGTATGACATGTTCGTAAATTTGATTATGGGGTTGGTAGGTACATCGCGGACACTCCGAAAGCTTGATATTGTCGAATATTTTCCAATGTTCATCTGACCCCCAAAACCTGCTTATTTCGTCAAGATTATCTATAGCACTTGGGCACTCTAGTGTGGAATCACCACGTCTGTCGCAGCATAGCCCCATACACAATTTTTCATTTTCAGACCTTGGCGGCATGAAAACAGAGGTCATAAAAATGGCATGGCAGTAAGAGAAATGGTTGGCTTTATTCATTTTAGCGTCAAATTTATGGGTTATTCCATAAACACCGAAAGCATTGTCTTCTAATGTTCTGGCATTGTCAATTTGCTGTTCAAGTTTGAGTCTTATATCTTTTTCAAATATGGACTTGTTGCCTGTTTTAATTTTGTCCCATGAAATGCCTGCCGGGCGCAGATGGAAATTTTTACAGCCTAATTGCTTTGCAAGGGATGCTGCATCATAAATTTCTTCTATGTTGCCACTGTACAAAAGAAATTTATAACTGATTCCGTAGCCAGGTTGAGTATTCGCAAGTGGGCTTTGTGGATGCCTGGTGATATAATCTCCTAGAAGAGATATATTATCACATACTTTTCCGAAAAGGTCTTTGCCTTTTAACTTTTGAAATGTTGATGCCCTTCCGGCATCAACCGATACTCCAACCCATGTACACAAAGATAATGCTTCAAGATGCTCATGGATTAGAGTACCGTTAGTTACGACTCCTACTTCAATTCCCAGGGAGATACATTTTTCAATAAAAGCGTCCAGTTTTGGATGCAGAAGAGGTTCTCCCCCCCCTGCAATGCATATGGCTTCTACACCGGAAGGCCATGCCGGGCTTCCCTGCCATGTTGATAAGAATGATGCCAGCTCGTTTAAAGTTGAATCGGAAATCCTTCCATGGCGTCTGGACAAAATATAGGAAGCGTTACACCACTGGCAGGAAAGGTTGCACGAATTTATAGGATCAACCGTAACAAGGGCCGGTTGAGGAATAGGATGACCACGCTTAATCAGTCTCCATCTGTATACCTGCGCAAGCAGTTTATAACTGTTAAACGGGTTCCATTTTTTTGCATCTGACCATTCTTTCATGTTAAGTTTATAAATAGGTGGCTTGCATAAGCAAAATTCAATCTGTCATATAGATTGATAACAGAAGCTGGAGTGCATGCTGTTCAGTCCAGTATTGCTCCATGAATTTTCTTGCATATGTACCACTACGTTGTCTTTGCTCTGGCTCTGTGACCAATCTTTTCAATAACTTTGCCAGTGAATCAATGTCGCGGGCAACGAGCCAGGGCAATCTATCTGCGCCAGTAAATTCCTTGATATATCTTATGTTCCATTCATCAAGCCCCGCAATTACAGGTTTGCCCTGTGCCAGGGACTCAAGGGATGATATTCCGAACCAGCCTCTCATATGATCAAAAACTATATGACACTTGCGTTTTATGGATAAACATTCCAGGTGGGGGCGTCTCTCTATTATAACTTCTTCAATATGTGGTTTCTGAACCTTCAATTTTGATATGGCCTGTTTGAAGACTTCGGTATGCTTGTCATACTTTCGAGTGGGGGCCTGGCATATTTTTATAGGCTCTGTTGGGAGAGTATTGTCATACCTGGGTTGATATTGGACGTCGTTTATTGGCACAAGGTTTGGAATCCATACAGAGTTTTCGGCTACTTTAAGCAGATCCGGAGTGCTGACAATTACCTTTCGTCCAAGTTTTTTGTATTTTTCATTAAAAGATTGAGCATTAATGAGAAAATCCGGGTGCCCATGATGGTGATGTATGATCTTTTTGCCTTTCATGTAATCTCTGATCACAAGTGGACCAAGGTGGGAATTTTCATCCTGCAGCATGTGAAAGTGAAATATATCGGCATCTTTCAGTAACTGTTCTACTTCTCCGAAATCGTCATCGTGAATGTCAGGAATGTGAATGTCCTTCTCGAATAGAATCCCGTAACGGTCCTGACTTGTAATCAGCCTGCACGAATGCTCAGTATATCTGTTAATGGCATTGGTAAAAGCGATTGCCATACCGGCAGGATCATTTTGTGTGATCATCAGAATATTCATGACCAGATTCAGTCCATGTATTTTTCAAGAAAGGCCAGGGCCTTAAGAAATCCCTGCCCCTGGTTCAAATGCCCCCTCCATATCTCAGGAACCCAAGTGCCCCTAAATCCCTTGAACAATGGAAGGATGTTATCAAGGTCGATGTCCCCATCGCCAAACTGGACACCTTCCCCGTCAAGACCATAGCCATCGGCAAGGTGCAGGTGGCTGGTATAGGGGAGAAGCGTTTTTATCTCATCTGCCAAGTCCTTTTCCTTTGCATTGCAATAGAGGGCAGAGTGGGAAAGATCGTAACATATATTCATCGCGTGTTCCTGGCAGAAATCGGCAATCTCTGCAGCATCCATAAAGTAGTTACCCTTCCACTGCCCACCGAAATACCACGGATAGGGAGGCAGGTTTTCAAAGAGAAGTTCTACTGTGTTGCACTCCGTATGCTGTCGTATTTCTTCGAGAGAATTTTCAAGAGCAGACCTAAGTTTTCCAGAATCGAGTTTTTCGTTCATGCTCATTGCACCAGGATGAACAATAACCTTGGGAATGCCCCTGAAAAATGGCGACAACCTGTTGGCAAGGCGTATGGTTTTTGCAACGAGTTGTATTGACTTGCGGCGCACATGCTCATCGTCAGAACATAGATCAAGGAGTTCTTCTCCCATGTACTCTGGAGCATGAACCACCACATGCACATCATGTTTGTGGGCAGGCTCAAAGGAAAGATCAAAATCTTTTTCGGCCAAGTGAAACTCTATTACCTTTGGCTTGTACTGCAT
>WGBG01000038.1 GCA_015494395.1 Deltaproteobacteria bacterium | reverse complement strand
GGCTCAGGGCAAAAGAGATGTTTGGTTTTTAATATCCGGTGGTATCTATTCAGCGTGGTAAATGGTTCTTGTTTTTGAGTGACTCTGAATGATTTCGTAGTTTTTCTTGGTGAAGCGCAGCCAAAAAATCGCGTCTGTTTGAGCGAGGTACAAGCGAGTTTCGCGATTTTGGCTTAAGCGAGCCTTAGAAAAACAAGAAATTATTCACTGGAACGGAAAAACAAGACCATTTACCAACCTTTTTAATATAGCATCATCGTAAATACGCTGAACAGTTACATCCGGTGTTGGTCTCATATATCTGAGGGACCGGTTTGTTCAGTTCTTTGGGCATTCAGTTTGGCAAATGGTAGGTGTGGATCAAGTATACGTTGAGTCAGCATTGCTAATATCCGTTATACAGCTGTTATATCGGTTGGTTAGTGAAGGAGTTTTGGACGGTGATGATCTGGTGCTGAATATATCATTAAGCATTAAGGGATATATGACGTAGAGCTTGGAAACAGGAGAACAAGATTGATGGAAGAGAAAATACTTGTGGCACACGATGACAATACCGTCTGTAGTGCGGTCCAAGCCTGCCTTAAAGATCATAACTATGTATTCCTGAAAACAGATAATGGTAACGAGGCTTGGAAGTTGTTTCAGGAGCATCATCCGGACCTGGTCATCACTGATGTCAGAATTCCAGGCATGGCTAAATTCGAACTCCTGGATAAGATATACGTCAACTTTCCCCATCTACCTGTAATCATCATATCCGGTCATAAAACAACTGACGATATAGTCCATGGATTTGAAAGGGGGGCTTTTGAATATATTGGCAAGCCCATTCAGAATTTAGCCATATTTAAATATACTGTAAAAAAGGCAATACGGTATTCCTATCTCGTGCAGCATAACCTGAATTATATAGAAAATCTTGAGCAACTCATCTTTGAAAAGACCACAGAGCTCCAGAAGCAGAATCAAAAACTCAGAGAAGAGATCAAAGAGCGGGAGAGGGTACAGAAACTCATTGAACATGCAAAGCGGGAATGGGAGAGTACAATTGACGCCATTCCAGACATGATTGCCCTGATAGACAGGGATTATACCATTTTGAGACTTAACATGGCCATGGCTGCTGCAATTGGTATGAGCCCCCGGGAAGCAGTGGGTAAGAGGTGTTACAGATTGCTTTATGGCACAGAAAAGCCCCCTGAATACTGCCCGTTCACCAGATTGCTTGAGGAGGAAAAGGCCTGTTCTGTTGAGGTTTATGAGGAACGTCTTGGCGGGCATGTGGAGATAAGGGCTGTACCTTACAGGAATAAGGAAGGTGCCATTGTTGGAGCGGTTTATATTATTCGAGATATTAACCGCAGGATATTGGCAGAGCAGGAAAGAGAGCGTATCCAGAGCCAGGCACTTCAGAAACATAAGCTTGAATCAGTAGGTCAGCTTGCTGCTGGTATTGCTCATGAGATCAATACACCTACACAGTATGTGGGAACAAATATCGATTTTCTTGATGAGGCATTCAGTGATATTGGTGAGCTGATCAGCCAGTTTAAAAAATTTCTTGATGCAGCGTCCAAGGGTTCACTCAGCCCCAAGTTGATTGAGGAAACAAAAAATAGCCTTGAAGAAATTGATTGGGATTACCTTGAAGAGGAGATTCCCCTTGCGTTAGGGCAGTCGAGGGATGGAGTCAAAAGGGTCACCTCTATTGTTAGGGCGATGAAAGATTTCTCCCATCCCGGAGGCTCTGAAAAGGAACCTGCTGATATTAACAAAATCATTCAGACTACCATCACCATAGCCAGAAATGAATGGAAATACGTCGCAGATATGAAACTTGAGCTTGACAGCTCTCTGCCGCCGGTCCCCTGTCTCCCTGATGAGATGGGGCAGGTCTTTCTTAATATAATAGTGAATGCAGCGCATGCAATAGGGGAAAAAATCGGAAGCAATCCCGAGGGTGAGAAGGGGACAATAACTGTTGCTACTTCCAGGGATGATCAGTGGGCAGTTATTACTATAGCCGATACTGGAAAAGGAATACCTGAATATGCCTGGGAAAAGGTCTTTGAGCCGTTTTTTACCACAAAGGACGTTGGAAGAGGCACAGGTCAGGGACTGGCAATTGCCAGGAATGTAGTGGTGGACAAGCATGGAGGGGTTATTGATTTTGATACAGTACCGGGAAGGGGGACCACGTTCATAATCAAGTTGCCGCTTAAATAACAGGACCTGGCTAAATTTAGGCTAGAGGTGATTTAAGATGCTAAAATATCTGCTTCCGGGCAAGTCCATAGACATGAAGAAACATTTTGCCCTTCTTGCATTGTGCTGGTCCGTGATAATGCTGATTGCAATGGGCTATGCAATGTATATGGAGATAAAGAAGAAGGAGAGTTATGCATTGGTTGAGGCCAGAATAGCCTTTGACAAGGATGTGGTTTACCGCCGGTGGAATGCGTTGCATGGGGGGGTATATGCCGAGGTATCCGGTGATACAGTTCCCAATCCATATCTACATGTGCCGGAGAGGGATGTCACTACTCCATCTGGGCGCAGCCTCACACTTATAAATCCAGCCTATATGACACGCCAGGTCCAGGACATTGAAAATCATACTGCAGATATCATTGTAAGGAGCCATATTACCAGCCTGAAACCCTTGAATCCGATAAATGCCCCCTATGATTGGGAAAAGGCCATTTTAAGAGAGTTTGAGAATGGCAGGAAGGAATATTCTGAGGTGGTTGATCTGGCAGGCAGTAAGGTTTTGAGATTTATGAAGCCTTTTTATACAGAAAAATTTTGTCTGAAATGTCATGGATCGCAGGGATACAGGGAAGGAGATATCCGTGGCGGCATAAGTGTTACCGTGCCTCTTGAGGGGGTGAACAGGTCTGAGGCGGAGAACCTGTTCAAGAGTTGGGCAGCCTTTTTTGTTCTGTGGATTCTTGGGCTTGCCGGTCTGGGATTGGGGACCTGGCGCATGAGCCAGTACCTACAGGCGGTGTTGTTTACAGAGGAGGAGCTTTTAAGTTTCAAGAATGCCCTTGACAGGATCAGTGATGCAATAATGATGTTCAGGCTAGATACCCGCCGATTTTTCTACGTCAATAACAGTGCAATGGATATGCTGGGATACAACAGGGCAGAGTTCCTGCTCATGACCATAGATGACCTGGGGCTTGAAAGTCATGATGATGGTGATGAAGAAGATTTGCTTGCACCGCTTGTCGAGGGCAGGAAGACATTGCTGCACTTTTACGGAGATATAAGAGATAAGAGGGGAAAAATGGTGCCTGTAAGCATCAAGATCCAACTCATGGAGACAGAGAGCAGGGGTAAATATTTTGTGGCTATTTTACGCGATCTTACCAAAAGGCTGGAGATGGAAAAGGAGAGGGAACGCCTTGCCACAGAACTGCTTCATGCCCAGAAACTTGAATCCGTGGGACGTCTTGCAGCAGGTATTGCCCATGAAATAAACACACCCACCCAGTATGTGGGCACAAATATAGACTTCCTTGACGATGCATTTAATGACCTTACGGAGGTTATAGATACGAATCACGAGCTCCTTGACAGGGCAGAGCAGGAAAAATTTTCTCTCCAAATAGTTGAAAAGATAAGGGAAAAAGAGGAAGAAGTCGACCTTGACTACCTGTGTGAAGAGATTCCAGGGGCAATAGAGCAGTCAAGAGAGGGTATCAAACGGGTAACTTCCATAGTAAGGGCCATGAAGGAGTTTTCCCATCCCGGCTCAAAACAGAAGGAACCTGTGGATATTAACAAACTCATAGAGACAACGGTAACTATTGCAAGAAATGAGTGGAAATACGTTTCTGATGTCACTCTGGACCTTTCACCTGAACTGCATCCTGTCCCCTGTCTTTCTGATGAGATGGGGCAGGTTGTACTGAACATGATAGTGAATGCCGCCCACGCAATCGAGGTAAAACTTGGTGATAATCCACAGGGTGACAAGGGGACAATAACCATTGCTACCGCCGTGGTGGACAAGTGGGCGGAAATTCGGATTTCTGATACAGGAATGGGGATGCCTCCTGATATCCTGGATAAGATATTTGAGCCCTTCTTCACCACCAAGGATGTGGGCAAGGGTACAGGGCAGGGACTTGCCATATCAAGGAGTGTGGTGGTTGAAAAGCATGGCGGCAGCATTGACGTGGAATCCGAGCCGGGCCGGGGGACAACTTTCATAATCAGGCTGCCACTAAATGACTGAGTTCTTCAACCTGCAGTTTTTCAGGTACGGATGATACAATGGGAAAACCAGAGAAGAAGAATATCATATTCGTGGATGACGAGAAGCGGGTGCTTGACGGGTTGAGACGCATGCTCAGGCCGCTAAGAAAGAAGCTTAACATGTATTTTGCAGAAAGCGGAAAGGAGGCGCTGGAGTTAATGGTCCGGCAAGAGTGCGACATCATTATCTCCGATATGCGCATGCCAGGCATGAATGGCGCCGAGCTGCTTGCCCGGGTCAAGGATGAGTATCCAGCAACTATGCGTATAATACTGACCGGTCAGGCTTCTGAAGATTCCACCATGCGCACCGTCGGGGTTGCCCACCAGTTTCTTGACAAACCCTGTGAGCCGGAACGATTGAAGAATGTTATCACAAGGGCACTTTTTATCAAAAAACTCATGGGATTCCCAGCGCTTGAAAAACTTGTTTCGGGAATGGGGACCCTGCCTTCACTTCCTGATGTCTATGCTGAAATGCAGGCAAAATTATCAGATCCAGAAAGCTCCCTTGATGAGATTGCCGCATGTGTTGAAAGGGACGTGGCAATGTGCGCAAAGATGCTCCAACTGGTAAATTCTGCCTTTTTCGGGCATTTCAGTAACGTGGATAGCCCTGCAAAGGCGGTTCAGTTGTTGGGGCTGGAGACAATAAAGGCACTTGTTCTGTCACTTCATATTTTCCAGGAGTACGAGGGTGAGAAGCTCCCGTTCTCAATAAAAGAGCTGTGGGATCACAGTTTAAAGGTAGGCGAACTAGCCAAAAAAATAGCTCATCATGAGACAGGAGATGAAAAGATAATGAATGCCTCGTTTATGGCTGGAATGCTCCATGATATTGGCAAACTTGTTCTTGCAGCGGGTTTGCCCGTACGGTACAGGGAAGCCATGGAAAATGCCAATGAGAATGGACAGCCACTCTGGCAGGCAGAGACGGGGCAGTTCAAGGTCTCTCATGCAGAGGTGGGCGGCTATCTCATGGGGCTTTGGGGTCTGCCCGGCCCGGTGGTGGAGCCAATTGCATATCATCACAGGCCCGAGAAATATCCCGGGGAAAAGTTTGATTCTCTTACTGCTGTTTCGGTGGCAGATTTTCTGTTACACGAGCAGGATGAGACGCCGCCTGAATTTGATATGACAAATCTTTCGCGTATTGGCAGCGTGGAGAAGCTTTCGGATTGGCGAGGCCTCAGGCAGGAAATGGAAAAGAGCAATGAATGACAGGGTTTTGTTTGTAGATGATGAGGCAAACGTACTCCATTCCATTAAGAGACAGCTCAGAAAGAAAATCTCTGTCTTTACTGCCATAAGTGGGGCGGATGCACTTGAAATTATAAAAAATGCTTCTGATCCATTTGCTGTGATTGTATCAGATATGCGTATGCCCGAGATGAGTGGCGTGCAGCTTCTTGCCAGGGTGAGGGAGATAGCGCCTGATACGGTACGGATGATGCTAACCGGAAATGCAGACCAGGAAACCGCCATTGAGGCGGTAAACCAGGGCAGCATATTCCGTTTCCTTACTAAGCCATGTCCTCCTGAACTTCTAGAAAATTCCATACGGGATGCAATAAAACAGCATCAACTCATCACATCAGAAAGGGAATTGCTTGATAAGACCTTGAGTGGAAGCATCAAGGTCATGACAGAAATCTTAAGCCAGGTCAGCCCTGCTGCCTTCAGCAGGGCATACAGGATAAAGTCATACGTTGCACAGGTTATTTCTGCCCTGAATCTGCCCAATAAATGGGAGATATCAATTGCAGCCCTTCTTTCTCAGCTTGGATGTGTAACTCTCCCCACTGATCTTATCGAAAAGGTCTATGCGGATATACCTCTTACCCCTGATGAACAGGAGATGTTTGACTCCCATCCGGATGTTGGTGCCAAGCTGCTTTTCAATATACCTCGGTTTCAGAACATTGCGGCCATGATCGCCATGCAGAGAAAGCGGTATGATGCCTACACTGGAAAGCCTGGGACAAGGGATGAAAAAATCATATGGATTGGAGCACAGATACTTAAGGCCGTGATTGATCTTGATCAATACCTGTTTAAGGGCCTAACGCTCATGAAAGCCCTGGATAGAATGGAGGCAAAGGAGGGGGAATATAACCCCAATATTCTTAAGTTACTGACTACTATAAAGGCATCGAGGAAAAAGTATCAGGTCAAACCATTGACTCTTGATGCAATCCGGGTGGGGATGGTGCTTAACCAGGACGTTATTGCAAAGAATGGTCTTCTGCTTGCTTCAAAAGGTCAGGATATTACCTTTTCCCTCAAGGAACGGCTCCATAACTTTGCCAAGACAATCGGCGTGGAAGAGCCTATCGAGTGCTGCGTAACCACATGAAAGGATAAATAATAAAAATGTATAGACTACTGCTCGTAGATGATGATGAACGCCTGCTTGCGGCCATGAAAAGGGTGCTGAAAAAAGATGGATACCAGCTCATGTTCGCACGTAATGGCAGCGAGGCCCTGGAAAAGTTGGATAAGAAAAATGTCGATCTTGTTATAAGTGATTACCAGATGCCAGGTATGAACGGTGTTGAACTGCTTTCTAAGATAAGGGAGCTTTATCCGGACATTCTTACAATAATGATGACAGGTGTTGAAGATGTAAAAATAGCTATGCAGGCCATCAATGAAGCTGGAGTTTACAAATTCCTGCTTAAACCATGTGGAAGCGAAGTGCTGAAAATAACGGTCAAAAGGGCTGTTGAGACACTGGAGCTGATTCGGGAGCGAGACGCACTTCTGGAAAAGGTGAGGGCAAGGGATGCGGTGTTAAACCGGCTGGAAAAGGAGCATCCTGGTATTACCCAAGTAAGACGCGATAGTAATGGATTTATCATTGGATGAATACTACTTTGTCATAACAGAGGACCCGCTATTAATATTTTCGTGAAGAGAGTGAGCTTCCTTTACAGACCAGTAATGAAATTAAAAAGGTCAATGCCGTCCACGTCTCCGTCGCTGTCAAAATCACAGACCGGGTTGTAACTGAAATCAAAGTCCATAAATCCAAAAGATGCGGCAAATGCGGTAATATTCATGCAGACAGGGGGCGATTCCATTGCGAACCAGAAGCCTGGATACATGTCGTATGAGGTGGAGTATGGAGGCTCGGTCTGATCCATAATCGGGGTAGGCTGGCCTATGCTGGACTGCAGCCGGTAAGTGGTGGAGGAAAGTGCCCCCCCGCCCCCTGAGACAACATCAGCGGTTATGGTATAGCTGCTGCTATGCATGGTGATACACAGGCACGGTGATGCTGCAATAAATGGAAATGCGATACAAATTAACATGATGACTAATATTGTTGATATGTTAATTATCT
>WGBG01000037.1 GCA_015494395.1 Deltaproteobacteria bacterium | reverse complement strand
CTGCCCTATGATGTGATTCTCATAACCCACATAGGTATTATGTTTTCCATTCTGATAAAACGTCAAAATATGCCTGAATGTCAGGGCAACAGACAAATAACAGATTCCTAGATTGAGCGTTTCAAAATCTGGAAAATTATTTTTTTAATGAAATTAAAAAGAGTTATGTCTATTATTGCTTTCCAGTTTTGAAACCCTTCGGGAATGCCGTATTTACTGCATCTCCTTTGTCAGAGGAATCCCCATATAGCCGACTATTATGGGAATTCCTCTTTCGCGGATCTGCAGCAAATCCGACAATCGCTCAATCTAGGAGATTGATAAAATGAAAAAAAATGACCTTATAAACAAGACCATGGAGCCTTCTGACCTTGATACACCAGAGGCAGAACCGATTATCAGGGAACTTAACGAGCTTATACTGCAGCTCAGGGGAAAGGGGCTTAAGATAAGTTCCTGGTATGGCTGTTTTGAACTCAGTGGCAAGAAGAATTCCGACGAGGTGATCAACCGGGGATACAACTATTCACCGCTGGCCAGCGCGGTAGATGATGTAAACTTCCCCTGGTTTCTGTACTGGGAGATAGTATGGGTTGTGCTTCATGCCGGATTCATGCCTGGCCAGAAGGTAATTGACCTTGGGGGAAGCTCATCGCTGTTTTCATTTTATCTTGCATCTAAGGGGCTTGATGTTACCACGGTTGATCTGCAGGAGGAGCTGGTTCAAAATGCGGATCATGTGGCAGATGCAATGGGCTGGAACCTGAAAAATTATGTTATGGACATGCGATACCTGTCATTTGATACACATTTTGATCATATTACTTCAATCTGCGTGTATGAGCATATCCCCATGTATGACAGGGTCGAGATCAACAGGAATATCAAGAAACTGCTTGTGCCAGGCGGCAGGTTCAGCATAACCTTTGATTACAGGAACCCTTCAAAGGCTGCCAGGATAAATACGCCATCTGATGTGTATGACCAGTTCGTCAAGCCATCGGGCCTCAAGCTGCGGGGAAACGAGATATTTGTGGATACAGGCACCTCATATCTGCTGCACCCCTTCTATCACACCGCTGCCTCCTGGAAGGAAAAGGTCAAGATGGTACGCCGGGGGGAGTTTAAGGCATGGGAGTTTTTCAAGGCCAAGAGCAGTAATGATTATACATTTGGTGCGCTTTTCCTGGAGAAGGATAAATAAGACTTTTTCCCCAAGGATAAATTCCCAAAACGGAAAGGCGTTTGTGATCATTCACTGTGCTGAATAGATACAGGCGTTTTTCATGCAGCTTTTTCATCTATATATCCCTTTAAGCAGATTTTGGACAGCCTGCATGTCCATATATATTTGACATTTCATACAATTAAGTTTAATAATATTAAAAGTTACTTCGTTTTTTCACATTTTACTTATAATATTTTATAAATTATTCCTTGTAGTGCCTAGGTGCAGGTGTTTTATTCAGATTTATGTGAATCGGTATATATAGAGGGCCCCACTACATGGTATCAAAGATTCTATCTGTATGGATGATAGATTTTTCCGGAGATCCTGTGCGTGCAGGAGAATTTGCAATTGATGGTGGGCGTACCTTTTTTCATTATAGCCAGGAATATCTGGCAAGTCCTCACGCAGTAGCGCTAGATCCGGTGAATCTTCCGCTCAGGCCCGGTATTTTCAGGGGACGCGGTTTGGAAAAGCCGTTTTTTGTTTTTGATGATGCACTCCCTGATGCATGGGGCATGGCCATTCTGGAAAAAAGGTGCAGAAAACAGTTTATGCACACCCGTGAAATGGCCCTGGAGCATATAGATACATCAGGGGTTGGCGCTCTGTTCTTTTCCAAGGCCGGGGAGCCTCTTGGTGAGCCGCACTGGGTGCCCCTTTCGGTTCTTGAGGAGTGTATGGAGGAGTCTGCCGCCTTTGAGATGAGGGATGCCGAGGCGGTATTTCGGTATCTTGCTGTTTCAGGCACCAGTGCCGGAGGAGCCAGGCCCAAGGCCTCCTTTGTTGATGATAATGGTGTGGTGTGGCTGGTGAAATTTCCTTCCCGCCTTGATCCTGACCGCAGGGTGAACGCGCTTGTTGAGTACGAAGGCATAAGGTTTGCCGCATCAATGGGGCTTCCTGTACCGGAAGCACGGATTATTCAAAGTGGAGATACTGCCTCCCTGGCCTTGCGGCGTTTTGATGTTGTTGACCGGGATGCGATGCCGTTTATGGGAAGGCGTGGACTTATCAGTTTCCGTACCCTTGCAGGAGGTATGGAACAGGCGCAACTTGGTTATGAGGCAATTGGTGTCTATCTCCGCCGTATTTCATCTGAACCTGTTCTTGACATGTTGCTGTTCTTCCAGCATCTCCTGGTGAACTGCCTTATGGTAAATACTGATGATCATTTGAAGAATTTCTCTATTGTAAGAGATCAGTGGAATGGATGGCGGTTTTCTCCTGCCTATGATCTTGTGGGCAATCTATGGGGAATGGATAGTCATACAATGCCAATATCTGGGCGATTGACTGATTTTAGCATGCAGGACTTAAAAAGGGCCGGCAGGAAACTTGGTGTGCCTGCGGCAAAAGTAGAGGAT
Organism: Deltaproteobacteria bacterium; assembly: GCA_015494395.1. Lineage (GTDB taxonomy): Bacteria > Desulfobacterota > Dissulfuribacteria > Dissulfuribacterales > QOAL01 > S144-17. Next base: position 9,257 of record WGBG01000037.1, on the reverse strand, counting down.
GAGATAGAACATGCCCTGGCACTGGCTAATACATATCTTGAAAATATTGCAGCTATCTCAGGTACAGGTCAGCTCTGTGCTGCAGTTAAAAATAGGCTGGGGAGGATAAAAAATGGTGCTTCTGCTTCCTGAGGAGAGGGAGTTTCTGAGTGATCTTGGTGCCATAATACGTCAGGCACGCCTGGAGATGAATATTACGCAGGAAGAGCTTGCCGCCCGTGCCGGCATGTCAGTAACCACTCTTTTGAACATGGAAAAGGGCAGGGGCGAGGGCGTTGCTTTTGGTAAGTGGGTGGCAGTGCTGTCTCTTACAGGCTATCTGAATGTATTACAGGAGTGCATGAAAGAGCATGCTTACAATCCATTTGCCCCCCTGGACAAGGGAAAACCAAGGAAAAGGGTGCGGCGAAAAAAGGATCAGGCTTTAAGGGTATAGTCAGCCCAACACAAGTTATCAAAGCCTCCACAAGAAACCGGATTCCCGCGCAAGCTCCACTCCTTTGTCCACTGCCTGCCTGTCCACATCAAGCACTTTGGCGGGCACGTGCTTTTTGATTGTGTGTTTCAGTGCCTCGGCAGAGATAAGCCCGCTTATGGCAGCAAGGGCCCCCAGTGCAATCATGTTTGCCACAACCGGCGTGTTAAGCTCCTTTATGGCAACTGACGTAAGTGGCGCTGCAAAGACGTTCCGGAAGTGGTCCGGGACTATATCTATCAGCGAAGTGTTTACAATTACCAGCCCGTGAGATTCAAGTGCCTGGCCGTATTTATCCATTGCCTGCTGGGACATGGCAATCATCACATTGGGACGGATAATTTTCGGGTAGTTGATGGTAGCTGAGTCAATGATAAGTTCTGCTGTTGAAACTCCCCCCCGAACTTCAGGGCCATAGCATGGAGTCATGGCAGCTTGCCTGTTGCTGTGTACCGCTGCGGTTTCTGCCAGCAGTTTTCCTCCCAGGATTATTCCCTGACCGCCAGAACCGCTGACTACAATTTCAAAACGTCCTTCCGGGACCTTGCTGGATGCCTGGTTTTTATCTGTCATCACGTTTGATCCTGGTGATTTTTGCGTATTCCTCAGTGTACTCCGGCCTTGTCTCAGAGTGAATTATTCCGACTGGAAAGTATTTTTTCCGCTCTTCCTCTGTCATGGAGTGAAACCTTTCAATGGGGACTGAATGTTCCTTCTGCCACTGAAGCATCTTTACTGCGGTTTCCCGGCAGTTCCTCTTGCCGTAATTGACATGGCAGCCTGTTATCACCTCTATTGAACTGAATCCCCTGTGTTCCACGCCCTGGACAATCAGGTCAACAAGTTTTTTTGCATGCCACGTTGTGGAACGCGCAACAAAAGTGGCTCCGGCTCCCCTGGCAAGTTCACACATATCAAAGGGCTGTTCCACCATGCCGTAAGGGGCAGTGGTAGCCTTTTCTCCAAAAAGGGTAAGGGGGGAATACTGTCCTCCTGTCATGCCATAGTTGGAGTTGTTAAAGATGATTACTGTTATGTCAATGTTGCGGCGGGCGCCATGAATGAAGTGGTTGCCGCCTATTGCGGCAATATCGCCGTCACCGGCAAGTACAACAACATTGAGCTCAGGGCGGGCAATTTTAATACCTGTTGCAAATGGTATGGCGCGTCCGTGGGCAGTATGAACGGTGTCAAAATCAAGGTACTCCACCACCCGAGACGAGCAGCCTATGCCAGAGACAATACAGATTTTGTCAGGGTCAAGGTCGAGCCTCCTGACCGCCCTTAGAAACGCCTGGGTAATAATGCCGTTTCCGCATCCAGGACACCAGATGTGAGGCAGCCTGTGGGTCCTGAGCAAATGTTTTATTTCACTTAATCCGTTTGATTGCATTCTCTATTTCTGACGGTGTAATCATTGTCCCGGTACACTTACCAAGCCCTTCAACCCTGCACCTGCCCTCACATACCCTTTCCACCTCGCCGATAATATGGCCGCAGTTCATTTCACACACAAGGATGGCCTTCACACTGGAGGACAGTTTATGGAAGATAAAGTCAGGAAATGGCCACAGGGTCTTAAGCCCGATGCCACCGATCTTTCTGCCCTCCTTCCTGGCATCTTCCACAACCTGGAAACATGAACGGCTGGAGGCGCCGAATGAACAAAGAATGAGTTCTGCATCACCGGTGTTCCTCTCTTCATAAAGGCAAATTTCATGTTTGCGTGAGTTAATCTTGTCGTGAAGCCTGGTAATAAGTGCTCTTACCTCTTCTGGCTCCCGTGTGGGAAAACCGTCTGGTGTATGAATAAGCCCGGTGGTGTGAAAGTGGAAACCTGTGCCAATGTCCGGGATGTCAGGCACCAGGTCAGGTTCATTGGGAAGATACGGTTTATATGAGGCATTTGGCGCAACCCTGGGCGATCTGCGGGTTATGACTGGGACAGCTTCCGGTGGCGGAATGGTAATCTTTTCGTAAAGGTGTCCTGTAATTTCATCAGACAGGAGGATAACAGGGGTACGCAGCATCTCGGCAAAGTTAAATGCCTGGATGGTAAGCTCATAGGTTTCCTTAACAGATGATGGTGCAAGAACCACCATTGGATAGTCACCATGAGACCCCCATTTTGACTGCATTACATCACTCTGGGCAGGTGATGTTGGAAGACCTGTGGAAGGCCCGCCCCTCTGTACATTCACGATAACACACGGTATCTCGCACAGGGCAGCATAACCGATAAGTTCCTGTTTAAGAGAAAAGCCCGGCCCAGACGTGGCTGTCATGGCCTTGACACCCGTAAGGGATGCACCCAGTACCGCGCCCATGCTGGCAATCTCGTCTTCCATCTGGATGAAGCTTCCCCCGTGCCTGGGGAGTGCGGATGCCAGGAAGTCGGCAATCTCTGATGATGGAGTTATTGGGTAGCCTGCAAAAAAACGCATCCCCGCCGCCAGTGCGGCCTCGGCACAGGCACGGTTTCCCTGCATCAGACGGATGTCTGGCTGTTCTGGATGTTTTGGGGCGGAGTTCATGGCAGAATTACTTCAACGGCAAAATCCGGGCAAAGGACAACGCACATCATGCAGCCTGTGCATTTGTTGGTATTAACAGGGGAGGGCAGGCCAAAATCGTCTGTCTGGAATACATCTGCCGGACAGAAACTTGAACAGATCCCACATCTCTTGCACCAATTTTCATTGATGATTATGGAGGTTTGGTCTGATTTTTCAGGTTTCAGATTATGCATTTTAGTGTATGTCTGCAGTGAAAATATTGGGACTTTTTACTAACATCTAAACTGTTGCTGTACAAGAAATTTGATCTCTGTTCAGCATGCAGGAAAGGTGCCATGTTTGCTTTATAGCTTCCGGCTTTGAGCTGACTTTTATGTACACAGTGACAGACCCCATGTCATGAAAGTTTAAGCGGTGAAAACTTGTGCCATAACAAATTGGAAGCTATACTTTCAGCGTATTAAACTTTTATTCGGCCATATTTGGCTGCATATAGAGTGCCCTGCACATCAAAAATAAGCCTGAGCAGGCCATCCTAATTTATTTTTTCAGGAGAAGAAACCTTGGCAGCAGACAGCAGGATAACCAACGCCCTTTTTTCAGCTATTGACGAGCTGAATGATATAAGGCCCCAGGACCAGCAGCTTGAAAAATCCCTTGATACTGTCCTTTTCGGCCAGGATGGAAAGCTGGATTCCATTGGCCTTGTTTCATTCATAGTTGCAGCAGAGCAGAAGATAGCCCAGGAGACAGGAAGGTCAATAACCCTGGCTGATGAAAGGGCCATGTCTCAGAAAAACAGCCCGTTTCGAACAGTCGGCACCCTTGCAGACTATTGCTCCATGCTGCTTGCTGAAGGCGAGTAGTTTGCCACGCATCTTTTGATGATGGATAAAAAACGTATTCTCATAACCGGGACGCGAAAGGGCATAGGTGCGTTCCTGGCTTCATACTATGCGGACAGGGGATTTCAGGTAATAGGGTGCAGCCGCGGAGAGCCGGAATGGCAGATTGAAGGATACCGTCATTTCAGCCTGGATGTAGCAGACGAGAGGCGGGTAGTGGAGATGTTTTCTGTTATCAGGGAGGAATATGGCGTCCTTGATATACTTGTAAACAATGCAGGTGTCGCCTCAATGAACCACATACTCCTTACTCCCTGCACCACGGTCAGGAAGATCCTGGATACAAACGTGACAGGTACATTCCTGTTCTGTCGTGAGGCAGCAAAACTCATGCAAAGAGCAGGATCTGGCAGGATAGTAAACTTTGCCACGGTTGCCACCCCGCTGAAACTTGAGGGTGAGGCAATCTATGCCGCATCAAAGGCTGCTGTTGTATCCCTTACAGAAGTCCTTGCCAGGGAACTTGCCCCCTTTGGCATTACAGTAAACGCTGTTGGCCCCACGCCGGTAAAGACCGACCTGATACGCTCGGTTCCAAAGGAAAAGATGGACGCGCTTCTTGAACGTCAGGCCATCAGGCGTTTTGGCCGCATGGAAGACATCTCAAACGTCATAGACTTCTTTATCAAGCCTGAGAGCAACTTCATAACCGGCCAGGTGATCTATCTTGGCGGTGTTTAACCCGGAGCAGTCCCATGCCTGTTGAGTTTCTGCTTAACCGTTTTGAGGAGGCAGGAGACCGCCCTGCCATTGTCTGGCAGGATAGAGTATGCAATTACCGCACGCTTCTTGAGCGCACAAGGTACTGGCAGGAGTGGCTGGAAAGGGGAGATATTGACAGGGGCACGGTAACTGTGCTCGAAGGTGATTTTTCTCCTGAGGCCGTAGCCCTGCTGTTAGCCCTTACCAGCCATGAGTGTATAATTGTGCCCATGACAACTGCGGTTGAGCTTAAGAAAAAAGAGTTCATTGAGACCGCAGACGGTGAGGTCTCTTTTGTGCTTGATCAGGAGGACAGGGCAGAGGTCAGAAAACTTTCTGGCAGGGGGCAGCATGAACTCTATGATGAGCTTCGTGAAAGGAGACATGCAGGGCTTGTGCTTTTTTCTTCCGGCACCACCGGAAAGAGCAAGGCCATCCTGCACGACATGGTAAGGCTCTTAAAGAAATACCATGTCGAACGTCATGATTTTACCACCTTGGCCTTCCTGCTGTTTGATCACATTGCAGGCATGGATACGCTCTTCTACTGCCTTTCAAACAGGAGCTGTCTTGTTACCCTTCAGGACCGTTCTCCTGATGCAGTGTGCCGTGCCATTGAAAAATACAGGGTAGAGGTGCTCCCGGTTTCCGCAACCTTTCTCAACCTTCTTATCTACAGCGAGGCCTACAAAAGGCACGACCTGTCATCCCTGAAATATATTGCCTATGGCTCAGAGGTAATGCTCCAGTCCACCCTGGACAGGTGCGCACAGCTGTTTCCGGGGGTTACTATCCTCCAGAAATACGGGACTACAGAGGTGGGCACCTTAAGGTCAAAGTCCCGAAGCTCGGATTCCCTCTGGGTAAAGCTTGGGGGCGAAGGGTTTGAGACAAGGGTGGTGGACGGCATGCTCCAGATAAAGGCGCACTCGGCCATGATGGGTTACCTGAACGCCCCAAGCCCCTTTACTGAAGATGGCTGGTTTATAACAGGCGATACCGTGGAGCAGGACGGGGAGTACTATCGCATTCATGGTCGGGCCTGTGACATCATCAATGTAGGGGGAGAAAAGGTATTTCCAACAGAGGTGGAGGACTTTATACAGACCCTTGATAATGTGGCTGAGGTTGTCGTTTACGGAGAGCCCAACCCCATTACCGGAAATATTGTCTGTGCAGATATCAGCCTGGCTGCCCATGAGGACGCTGCAGAATGCATCAGGCGTATAAAGAGGGCATGCGCCGCTAACATGCAGCCCTGGAAGGTGCCTGTCAAGGTGAATATTGTTGACAGGATTCAGCTAAGTGAGCGCTTCAAGAAGATGAGGCGACCGGATGATTACGCCCAGGTAAAAGGCTGAAGCCCGTAATGGTTCTTTTATTATTTGCCGGGTTGAGCGCTTGTAGAATTTGATGCATGTCCCTGCAAGGGAAATTTCCATTGAAACATTCAGTTCAGGATAAAATGAAAAGGCACCTAAAGGGGTGACTCAAAATTAATGGAGCCCAGAAAAAAACTTCCAATAGGCATAAGTGATTTCAGAAAGCTCGTTGAAGGAGGTTACTATCTTGTAGACAAGAGTCCTTTTATCTCTGAGATTATTGATAATAGTGGCGAGATCATCCTACTTTCAAGACCTCGCCGTTTTGGTAAGACCTTAAACTTGAGCATGCTCAGGTACTTTTTTGAAAAGGTGGAGGACGAAGACGAGGCTGCCAGGCGTAGAGCGCTCTTTGAAGGCCTGAAGATAATGGAACATCCTGAATCTCTTGAACACATCGGAAAATATCCAGTGATATTTCTGACATTCAAGGATGTGAAAGAGACTGGTTTTAACCAGGCCTTTTACAAGATTCGGGGGCTAATAAGGGAGGAGTACGAAAGGCATGCGCAGGTGATTCGTGAGCATGGCCTTACTCCTATGGAAGAGCAGAACATGGAGACTCTCCTTTTTGAGAAGGCCCCGCAACCTCTTCTTGAAGACTCTCTCAAGAAACTCTCAAAGTTCCTGCATGATGCCTATAAAATCCCACCGCTGATCCTCATGGACGAGTACGACACGCCAATACATGCAGCCTGGGTCGGAGGGTATTACGATGAGATGATAAGCTTTATGAGGAACCTGTTAAGCGGTGCCTTTAAGGACAATCCCAATATCTTTAAAGGTCTTGTAACAGGGGTCTTGAGGGTGGCAAGAGAGAGCATATTCAGCGGGCTCAACAATCTCGCAGTCTATACCATCTTGAAAAGGCCTTTTTCAGACAAATTCGGATTTACCATAGAGGAGACACAAAGACTTCTTGAATCCTTTGACACTTCAGGGAAGTTTTCTGAGATTAACGACTGGTACAATGGCTACAGGTTTGGAGACGTTACCGTGTTCAATCCCTGGTCCCTCATAAACTATGTCTCAGAACAGCCTGAATTTCCGTCACCCTACTGGGCTAACACCTCATCCAACGACATCCTGAAAGAGCTTGTGATGGACGGAGGGGTGTCGCTCAGGGATGAGGTTGAAAAGCTAATCCGTGGAGGGATCATAGAGTCCAGGATAGATGAGAATATCGTTCTTCCAGAGTTAAAAGGATCGAGAAAGTACATTTATTCCCTTCTTTTCTTTAGCGGTTACCTGAAGTGCGATGAGCAGAGGTTTGTTGACGACCAATTGAAGTGCATTCTTTCCATACCTAACCGCGAGGTCCGGTTTATCTATCGCGAGATCATTTCTTCCTGGATCGAGAAAAGTTTTGAGAACGAAAAACTGAATCTTATGCTGAGGGCACTGGTAGATGGGAACATAGATCTCTTTTCAAGGCTTTTAAATGAGTTTGTTATTACAACTCTTTCCTACTTCGATGCCAAGGGGAAGAATCCAGAGGCAGTGTACCAGGCATTCATCCTTGGGATGCTCCTGAATTTGGGAAATGACTACGAGATATCCTCGAACCGGGAGCTTGGTTATGGAAGGTACGATGTACTTGTCCTTCCAAGGGATGTGAAAAGGCCTGCAGTCATACTGGAGATGAAAAGCATAGCAGGGTTTTATGAAGAAGAGTCTGAAAAGGCTATCAAAGACGCCCTGAGGTCAATTGAAGAGCGGGGTTACGACAAAGAGCTTATAGTTAGGGGCTATGACCATGTTCTAAAGCTTGCAGTGGTCTCTGATGGAAAAAAGGTTTGGGTGAGGGAAGGGGGCAACATTTCCCTGGAGGGAAAAGAGACAGGAGTTTAAGGATTAATAGATAAAGGTTGTGTAAACAATATAGGTTTCAATCCACGCCCCCGCGCGGTAAAGAGGTCCTCAACCCACACCTGTCCAATGTGAATCAGGGCGCACTGCCGTTCGCAAAAAAGAAGATGCTGCAGTGCAGATAAAGGCAGAAGATCTTCCTCGGGTGTAATAGGCAAAGGAGCGGGGCAGGATCACACTACTTGCCGACGGTAAGTACCGTAGCGTCTGCGATGGTGTCTCAGGTGGGCATTACTGTGAGGTGATGTCTGACATGCGGCGCAATTGGCTGTGCTACGCTAGGAAGCCCGAGTACCAGTAAGTGAGCATTTGCGAGACTGAACCTGCTCCGTTGCAGTGAACCGCTCAGTGCGGCCCTGCGCGCTGGGTGGTTCGAGGAGGGCGGGGCAGAACCCGACCTTTACCAAATTAGGCGTTTTTTTTCATGATGTTAGTGCCGAAACCGCTTGATTAGAAGCCCTTTCATTATTTTGTAGTGCTTATCATTGCCTGTTAACAAAGGAAGACCGTGTACAATAGCTGTTACTCCAATAAGAGCATCGGCAAGTTGCATAGCGTGGCTCAAGAAATGCTGCTCAACTGCAAACATGGCTTTTGCAGATATTTCTTCCGTAATGTATAAAATTTCACAATTCCAGGCGCGTAGAGCTTGGCGGAAACTGTTCAGTTCTTTTTTGTTTCTCATCCCCTGAACAAGTTCCATATATGTGACAACAGAAATTGTAAAGCTTTCCAGGTGTTCTATGGTCTTGTATGCTTCTTCATTGCCCCGCAAATACCAGATAAGGACATCTGTATCGACCAATATCATTAGAAACGTCCTTTTCTTAAATTTCTTACGTACTTATCTACGTTTGAAGATGGCTCATGATCCTTCCATATTCCAAATAATGGATTTTGGGTTGCTTTTCTTTTTTCATTTTCAAAGGGAATCAATTTGGCACATGGCTTTCCTCGGAAGGTAATAACGACTTCTTCCCCTCTTCTAACGGTTTCAATCAATTCCTTGGCATGGAATCTCAGATCCTTGGCTGTAGCTTTCATTATTTTCACCTTTATCCAGTATTAAGTTTATATTTCGTAATATAAACTCTGTTGGAACGGGTGTCAAATGCATGGTGCTTTGTTCATAGCGAACATGTGGATATTTTAACGCTAACCAGTGGGGTGCGTTGTCAGGTTCGTACACATGACTGGCGACGATTGGCCTCATTTCAGAAGAGTTCAACCTGGGTTGAGCGATAGTCAGGTATGCTGCATATCCGCGAACTTCCCGCATAGTAGGCTATGTGGGAAGACCGATGACAAAGGAGATGCAGTGAAGCTGGCAATCCCAAAGGGTTTCAAAAACGGCTTGTCCACTTCAATCGGCACGGAAAATGTTTCAATCCACGCCCCCGCGCGGGGG
>WGBG01000036.1 GCA_015494395.1 Deltaproteobacteria bacterium | reverse complement strand
CTTTATGACATTATTTAGTGACGTGTTGTCTTTGCTGGCCTGAAACAGAAGCCCCGGGGCATTTTGTCGTTTATGAAAGACGAATCTTCAGGAGACAGCCGTCATGTAATACTGACTCTACTCTCCACCTTTTTAAATACGGGAGCAGGTCTCCTCCTTAATTTTATGATGATAAGGTTTATGGTCCCGTCTGAATACGGTAAGTTCAGCTCAGTCATGGCTCTTCTTCTCATAAACCAGGAGTTTGTAGGGCGGGGTATCAATGATTCCCTGATAAGGCTTGGGACTGAAAAGGTAACGGGTTCCAGGCTCTATTCAAATTACATATTCCTTTCCGGACTTATAGCCAAGGCGGGTATTTTTTTTCTTTTCTGTTCTGGCTATATGCTGCTTGCCCCTGCGTTGCTGTGCCTTTCTGGCCATCCAGAGATTACAGAAGGCACGTGGGCAACTATGGCCGGTGTTGCCGGCTATGGTGTGTGGACACTGCTCCTGACACGCCGTCAGGCGCAACTGGATTTTACAAGACTTGCTTTTGAAAAGCCTCTCTGCAATGTAATTAGGCTTTTTCTGTTCGGGCTTGTCCTTTACGCCGGTATGTTGCAATGGCAGTGGATGATATGGATTTATGCCATATCATTATTTATGGCCGCAGTCCTGGCCGGAGGCAGGGAATTTTCAAGGCTGCTTAAACTGCCTTTAAAATTAAGAAGAATAAAGGTGATCTTATATCAAATATGGCGGATAGCCTCATGGAATACCCTGGCTTCTCTGGCATTTGTTGCATTCAGCCGTATTGATATCCTTGCGCTCACAGTACTGGATAAGGCGGAAGGGGTGGCGGTCTATAACGCATCATGGCAGATGTTGGCAGTTATTGATCTATGCACCATCTCCATAATGACCGCGATGATACCCAAGGTGTGTCATCAAAGGAGCAGGGAAGCACTTAAAAACTGGATAAGGCGGTGTCTTAAGATAAGCATTGCCATAGGTGTTATCTGCGCGGTCTTTATTGTTGCCGCATCATACCTCATCCCACTGCTTTTCAACCCTGTTTATGAAAGATCGGTTCCACTGCTGTTTATTATGCTGCCTGGCTATTTGATAACGCTTCTGATCTTCCCCTTACTCGGAATTATTTATGCAAGGAACGGATTTCGTATGCTGGCCATAATAAATATGGTATTCATACCTGTTGCAGTGGCTGTCTATTGGCCTGCCCATATCCTTGGAGGAGTAAAGGGCATTGCATTTGGAACAATGCTGCTAAAGACGCTCATGGCTGCAGTCCTTGCCTTTTTTATTTACAGGATCTTACCAGAACCCACTGAAACTGCCACGGCACCTGCCTAATCTATGATAATGACGAACAGACAAGGAAAAACAGAAAAAAACAGAGACTCCAAGCCTGTAACTGTGCTTCAGATCAGAAACAGCGTTGCGTATGGCGGGGTTGAAACCACCATGCTTGGCTGGCTTGATAACATCAACAAAGAGAGGTTTTCATGCCCGGTTGCCCTTTTCCTTAACAAAGCAGACAGTCAGGAGGCCTTTGCAGGGCCATTAAGGAAACATGGACATGAAATCCTGGATATTCCATGGGCCCCGGGAAGAAATGTCAGGGCGGCGGTACGCCGTCTGGTTGAAATAGTCAGGGCCAGAGATGTGAAACTCATCCACTGCCATGACTGGCGCAGTGATTTCATTGGGCTTTTGGTTGCCAGAAAAACAGGTCTGCCGGTCATGACAACCATATATGTCTGGTTCAGGCGTCCCTGGCTTACATGGGTAAAGGAGAAAATTGACTCCTATGTCATTAGAAAATTTGATCTGGTAACCGCTGTATGTAATGCCACCCGGGAGCAGACCGTGGCGATGGGAGTAAGGCGTGATCGTACAGATGTCCTTATTTCCGGCATCAGCCCTGATCTTGACCCGCAGGATGTTGATGTAAAGGCGGTGAGGGAACGCTTCGGGTTTACAATGGACCAGACCTGTTTTGTTTACGCCGCCAGGTTTTACCTTGAGAAGGCACATGATACCCTGATAAAGGCATTTGCTGCTGCCAGGAAGGACAGGCCTGGTCTTAAACTCCTTCTTCTGGGTACCGGTCCGCTTGAAGACGAGATTCGCCATCTTGCCAGGCAGCTTGGTGTAAGTGACCACGTTGTAATGCCCGGATTTGTAGAGGATGTACCTGCCATTCTGAAATCAATGGATGTAATGGTTCATGCCAGCCTTGCCGAGGGAATTGCTCTGGCAATTTATGAGGGTATGATTACCGGGCTTCCTGTTATCGGCTCTGATGTGGATGGCACCCCGGAAGTGGTGATCCCCGGCAGAACCGGCTGGCTTGTGCCGGTAAGAGATGAAGAGGCACTGGCAAAAGCCATTGGGGATGCAGCGGATAACCCTGAACTTCGCAGGAAATACGGCATACAGGCAAAGGAACTTATCATGAACAATTACAGCATAAGCAGGGCTGTAAGCAAGCTTGAGGCCACATATTCCTCGTTGCTTCAAAGGAGCATGTAAAGCTGAATACCACCGTTTTGAAAAACCGGACTGGCCTGCCACGTAAAGAGATATGGGCCCTGGCATTAACAGGTGCCCTGGCGGGCCTGCTTCCCCTGTTCATGAAACCGCTCATTGCCCTTGCGGTAATGGGAGGGATTGCCCTTCTGGTTATTCTAATAAGAAATCCGGTAGCAGGCCTGTACCTTATTGCAGCTACCATCCCCCTGGAGGCCGCTGGCAGGATAGGGGACCTTACTGCCAACCTGCCCCTTACAATTCCAAAGATCCTGACTGTGGTGACACTCATTGGATGGCTCATTAACCTTGGCCTTAAAAGATACAGGTTCAGACAGATGTCCTGGATGCATCTCCTTACTATACTCTGGCTTTGGACCTGTATTACCCTGCTTGACGCCTCTGAGCTCAGATCGGGAATTGAAGCTGTTTTCCGTTTTGCCACAACCGTTATCTTTTTCTTTCTTATTATTCAGCTTGCCAGAAACCCGGTAATAATCAGGCGCTGCCTTGCCATCTTTCTGTTGGTATCCACCCTTGCAGCCGGTTATTCGATAATTGAACGGTATAATGGCAGGGAAACCTTTGAATTCAGACACGGTTGGGAAGAGAAACAGGCGAGACGGTTTGGAGTCGAAAAGGATATTGTAGAAAAGCACATGGTGGGTGTTGTTGAGCGTTCAAGCGGGCTAAGTATCCACTCAATTATTCTCTCCCTTGATATTGCCTTGCTTCTACCCGTTGTTGGCCTGTTCTTTTCTGCATCCAATACCAGGTCACCTGTACGCCTGGTACTGCTGACCGCCCTTGGCATACTTGTCGCTGCTGCCATACTTACCTTTGCGCGAACCGGTTTCATACTTATTCTCCTGGCTCTTGTGCTGATATTTAGTAAAAAGCTCTTACGTGTGACTCCATCAATAGTTGTTGCCCTGTTGGTGGCTGTTGTTGTGGCAGGAGTCCTTGCCCCGGAAAAATACTTTGATCGGGTTCTTTCCCTTGAAAGTTACACCCTTAAAAGCCGCAGCCTGTCCACCAGGATTGAGGCACAGAAAGGGGCGTTGGAGCAGTTTCTGGCGCATCCTCTGAATGGAGAAGGTTTTGGGAACAGGTATGGAATATTCAAATACTATACAACCTACCCTGACAAGAAACATGCGGTTACGCCTCATAATGCATACCTTCAAATAGCAGCACTTACAGGCCTTCCTGGTCTTATCCTGTTGTTACTTTTTTTCTGGAAACTGCACAGACACCTGGTGAGTACCTCACAGGTCCTCAAAAGCAAGAAAAAAGTCCAGGAAGCAGCAATAGCCACTGCCCTTGACATAAGCATAATTGTTTTTCTCGTATCCGGCCTTGCCCTTGACCTTTTTGACAAGGGAATGCCCCAGGCATGGCTTTTGATAGGCCTTGCAGCCGCGCTCATAGTCAACACCTCCAGTATTTCTGAATCCGGTAAGGCAGCTTCCGTGCATTCATGAATAACAACCTTATTGATAATCAATTTTAAACATGAAGCCTGATCTCTCTATACTTCTGGTAACTTTCAATCGTCTTGATGATGTAAAGAGATGCATTGAAAGCCTTTTACCCCAGGTAACTGACCGGATGGAGGTACTGGTTATTGATAATGGATCAAGTGACGGCACCCCTGAATATATTCAGCAAAATGCACCGGAATTCAAACTTGAAAAATGGGAGACCAACAGGGGCCTTGCACCTGCTTTAAGAAAACTTGCAGATTATGCCCGAGGGGACTGGCTCATGTTCCTTGACAGTGACACAGTGCTTCCTGCAGATGCAATATCCACCCTTTTGACCTTTGGGCGATCCATGCCCTTTCTCGGGGCAGTTGCCCCCAGGATGAAAGACCTGGATGGAAATATCCAGATGACTGCCCGTCGTTTCCCCTCAGCCATTAACGGCATCTTTGGACGCCAGACCCTTTTAAGCAGGATCTGGCCTGGTAATCCGGTTACCAGGAGATTCCTTCAGGCAGATTTCAAGGACTCTAAGTTGCCATTCCGGTGTGACTGGGTTGCCTTTGCAGCAGTACTTGTCAGGCGCAGGGCATTGGAGGAGGCCGGATCAATTGACCCGGAATACTTTGTTTACTGGGTGGATGCGGATTTTTTTAAACGTCTTTCTCTGCATAACTGGGAGGTATGGTGCCTTCCGCAGGTAGAGGTGCTTCACCTTGAGCATAACAGGACATCAAGGAGGCGGAGCCCTGTTGCCATACGGGATTTTCACATGGGGGCATTAAGGTATTTTTATAAATTCCATGGCTGGCATGGATTTAATCCCCTGCTCTGGATAGCAGCAGCAGGGCTTTTTTCAAGGATGTTTCTGCACCTGGGCCTAAATTTTTTGAAAAAATAATATGGGCAGAGTCATACTGTTTGGCGAAAGGCTTGGCACAACAGCCGGGGGAACCGAGGTTTATGAGGCCTCACTTATTTCAGAGCTCCTGGCCCTTGCCGATTCTGCCAGGACAGATACAGCAATAATTCCACTTTTAGCCTACAGGCAGGGCAGAAGGCTTCTTCCTGCAAGATACCGTCATCTTTGCAGGCTGGTGTTTCCCCAGGGAAAGATAGGCACCATGCTTACTGCCGGGCTTATTGCAAACGGTATGACGCCATCTGTTTTCCATGCCCTGTTCATACGTCCTCCCTTTCTGAAACGGCAGGTGCCTGTGATTACAACCGTTCATGACCTGGGATTCCAGGAGTTTCCTGATCACTATCCTTCCTCGCTTGTCCGAAAACTGAACTGGAACCTGAAACGTACTGTCAATTATCCAGGGACAATAGTAACGGTTTCAGAGTTTACCAGGCAAACCCTTATAAGACGTACTGGAATAGACCAGAACAGGGTTGTAACCGTTTATAACGGTATGGATCATTCTCTTTTTCACATGAGGGCCAACCCTGATACCTCTTTTCTTGGGCAGTATGGCATAAGACAGCCCTATCTGCTCTATGCAGGAAGGCTTCAGCCAAGGAAAAACATCAAAAATCTCATTCGTGCATTTGAGATCCTGAAAGCACAGAATTTTTTTACAGGCCAGCTGGTACTTATCGGAAACAACAGGGCATTTCTATGTGATAGGGAACAGAAACACATAGATGCTTCTCCTTTCCGTAAAGACATAATACAGACAGGGCATGTACCCTTTAACCAGGTGCCCCTTTTTCTCCAGTGCGCCCATGCCTTTATCTTTCTTTCGTTATATGAAGGATTCGGATTTCCGGTTATTGAGGCAATGGCCTGCGGCACTCCTGTTGTGTGCAGTAATACAACAAGCCTTCCTGAGGTGGCTGGCGGTGCGGCCATTCTGGTTAATCCTGAAAGCCCGGAGGAGGCGGCAGCCGCAGTTAAAAGGCTGGATGATAATGCCTTTAGAGAAAAAATGATTGACAGGGGGCTGCAACAGGCCCGAAAATTTACCTGGAAGGCTACTGCTGAGAAAATGCTTGCCTTGTATAAAGACAAGGCGTGTCACAAACCATAAGGAGGACCATAGTGCCGGAAACCACTAACTGTAAAATCCGTTTTGTATGTCCTGTGTGCAAGGTGGATTTCCCTGAACAGACCTCTCCGTTTAGATGTGAATCCTGCGGCAGAACATTTAAAGATACAGCAGAGGGTTATAAAAATTTTCTGGTAGTAGATGAATTTGCCGGCGAGGATGATCCGGAAAGGAATATTCTTGAAGAAAATGCCCAGAGGGTCTGCATGGAGGGGTACCTTATACCCCTGCTTAACAGGCTGTTCAGGGATAAGCGGCCTGAAGACGTGGCAGTTCTTGATGTGGGGTGCGGAACCGGTCTCAGTATAGACCTCCTGGGTGCGGAAGGGTTTGAGGCATGGGGTGCGGACTCGGGGCAGAGACGCAATTACTGGCACAAGCGAAGTGAAAGGGACAGGCTGGTGCTTGCAGGTGGCGAGGCCCTTCCTTTTTCAGATAACTCCTTTGATTTTATCTTCTGCGCAGGTGTCATAGAACATATAGGCTGTGAGGGTGATGCCCGCAGTCCGTCACCTGGTTACGAAGAAAAAAGGCTTGCCTTTATAAGGGAGTGTGTCAGGGTGACAAGGCAGGGTGGTTATCTCAATTTTACCTGTCCCAACAAGCACTTTCCATTTGATCTTTTTCACCGCACCAACGAATATAACCCTTTTCGTTTTCACTGGCCGTGGGATCCCTTCCTGCTCAGTACCGGGGATTTTAAGGATTTTTTCATTAAAAAATGTGGGTGTTCATCCATGCGCACCCTTCCTATCAAGGGCTATTGGTCAGGCACCAGGTTAAAGAAGAGTACTCTGGGACGAATTGGCCTTGGCTGTGCACAACTCTGGTTCAATACTATGGGATCATGGCCTGTGTTCAGAGCCAGTTTTTTAAATCCGTGGCTAAGCGTGCTTGTGCTTAAGTAGAATGTTCTGGCGCATTTGATATGCAGGGCCAAGAGGAGGCATCAATGGGGCAAAGAATGAGGCATGAACAGCCAGGGCCCGGTAAGACTGACGTAACTGGTTCTAATATTACAATGGACGCTTTGCCCCTTTTTAAGTGCGGTAAATGCCTGAATCCCAGCCTGGAAATCCTTGATTCAGGGGGTAATGAGCCTAAAGATAAAGACAGTATCCTTAAATGCAAGCGTTGCAGCGCTCAATACCCTGTCAATGATGGCATTTATGATTTCAGTGCATCTCTACAGAATCATAAAGGGCAAAATCCTTCATGGAATCCTTCAGAATTTGTCTCTCTTATACCTGAAAACTGTTCACTTTATTACAGTCATGCAGAGTGGCTTGAAAAAAAACTTGGATATTCCAAAAGGGTTGCAAGGCTTGTAAGCAGATATGAATCCCGGTTTACCAAGGACCTTCTCATAAATTCTATCAGGCCATTCGATAATATGACCATAATGGATATTGGCTGTGGAGCCGGCTATCTTTCGTTTGAGTTGCTCAAAAAAACTTCACACAAAGGGACAAGGGTTATATGCCTTGACTGCCTTCCTGAGCACATAGCAATGGTGAACGCTCGCCGCAAGGAAGAATCTCAATATGGAATAATTCCTGTGATAGGCAGTGCTGACAATCTTCATATACAGGATGAATCCATAGATGCCATAATATGTTCCGAGGTCATGGAGCATGTGCCGGATCCTGGCAGGTGTGCTTCCGAGATGTTCAGGGTCCTGAAAAAAGGGGGAATCCTTGCTGTCAGTACCCCGAACCAGAGGCCTTATGAGAGATACAATACAATACGGCTCAGGCTACGCGCGTTTCTTGGAAGACCAAGGGGGGTTGCGGAGGATTTTTTTGACAATCCTCTTGAATATACAGAGGTTGCCGCATGCCTTGCAAGGGCCGGGTTTAATGTGCGAGAGGTCTCCCTTGGCCTTAAGGTCCCTTTTGCCAGGCGTTTTTTCATGTATTTCCCCGCAGTCGTGGCTAACTCTGTTATAAGGGTTCTGGAAACCTTGTTGCCTGAAAAGAAATTTGCCGTGAGTGTAATGATAAGGGCTGAAAAGAGGTAATGTAAGTCATGCCTGCTGTATTAAAAAAATATTCAGTTATTGGCCAGTTTTTTCTGGTTGCAGTTATATATTTCGGTTTGACAAACGTGGCATGTGGATATGATTCCCATAATATTGAAGTTGAAGGCCAACTTGGAGGCTCAACTGTTACCGCATGCTGGAACGGTCACTACCTGTATTTCGGCATTGGGCCAAGGATAGGAATCTTGACTGCCACAGATACCAATTCTACTGTCATTGCCGGTTTTACAAAACCCTTGGATGGAATGGTGACAGGTCTTGTGGTCAGGGATAATTTCCTGTTCGCAAGCTCAGGAGAGGCAGGGCTTGTAATCCTGAACATATCTGATCCGCTTAAACCTGAGATTATCACCAGTGTGAAGGAAGATTTTACCTTTGCCAAGGGGATTGCCATTGATGGTAATAATGCGTTTGTGGCAGCAGGCAAGAACGGCGTGCTTATCTATGACGTAACAGCGCCGGCCAGCCCTGTAAAGGTAGGGTCGATAAAAACAGATGGCGAGGTAATCTCGGTTTCAGCGCAGAATGGCATGCTTTTCCTGGCCGAGGGAGCTGATGGTGTAAGGCTAATTGACATTTCGAATCCTGCATCTCCCAGGCAAATCTCATCTTTCAGGACACCCGGCCAGGCCTGGCATACTACACCGTATGGTAATTACCTGTACGTTGCTGACTGGACTGCCGGACTGCGCATAGTTGACATATCTGCCCCTGATGAGCCACGTACAGTAGCCGTTCTGGATACAGATGGCTACAGCCGTTGGGTTGATATAGACTTTCCCTATGCATTTCTGGCAGACGGACCAGGGGGGATACGGATTGTGGATATCAGTTCTCCGGTCTCTCCCGTTCTCCTTGAGACAATTCCTGCGGCAACAGGCAGGGTGCCAGCCAATGTAACATGCATTGCAACCAATACGGGGCTTGCTGCTGTTGCACGTGGAGACATGGGATTATCCATATTTGATGTTTCAAGGCCGGAAAGCCCTGGGGAGATTTTTTCATATTCCGTGCCTGGATTTCCACAGGACCTTGCGGTTAATGGAGACATGCTCTACCTGGCATGTGATTCACAGGGGATGTGGAGTGTTGATATTTCTTCACCATCAACCCCAGCAGAGATAAATAACAGCCTGCCGGACAGTGGGAATCTGGCGGTTACCTTAATGAATAACTATGCCGTACTCTCCAATGGTTACAGCGGAATATCCATACTTGACTTATCATCCGGTCCCATATTCCCTGAAATTGGAGGCATGGACACTGCGGGATTTGCCTGGGATGCGGCTGTTAACGGAACCCTTGTTTATGTTGCGGATGGTGACAATGGCCTTCGAATAATTGACGCTTCAGACCCGCATGATCCCGTGGAAACAGGTTTTGTTCTGACCCCGCAGTCAGCATTAAACGTCGAAGTCCTTGGGAATTATGCCTACATTGCCGCAGTTGATGGAGGGCTCATTATCGTTGATGTTTCTGATGCCAGGAATCCCCATATCGTATCATCATTCAGGACTGACGGCCCGGCACTTGATGTAACTGTGGCAGGGACGGTCGCCTACGTTTCAGCCGGAGTAGAGGGCCTCGAGATTATAGATATTTCAAAGCCGCTTAATCCTCTTAAAACAGGGCAGTTCAAGCTGGACGGCGCATTTACCTTCTCTGCTGACGTAAACGGTACCCTTGCATGTGTGGCCAATGGAGAAAAGGGGATCAGTGTTATTGATGTTTCAGTGCCTGCCAGACCAACTGAAATCGCCTACTTCAACTCCCCTGGAAATGCCTGGAGAGTCATGTGGAATGACGGGAAAATCCTGCTGGCTGATGAAGGTGGAGGGGTTTACGTCCTTAAGATTACGGAAAATCCTGCACCTCCTGCACCGCGGCTTAAGCTAACAGTCCGGGACAGCGGCCCTGAGCTTACTTGGAGTTCAGGGGCCACATCCAATTCGCTCCTGCGATATGGTTGTGACTCCATGGAAGTCAAGGTGATGAACGATCCTTCCAGCCCCGATACCTCCTTTATTGATGCAGAGGAGCTTACTGATTTTGCCTATCTTTACTGGGTTCACCTGAACTATGGGGATGGTCAGGAGGAGGATTCGTACAGGGTTGGCATTGTTCCTTCCACGCATCTGGGTAACTTCCAGGCACAAAACTTCAGCATTTCTTCAAACCGGCTTGATGTTGCAACGCTTACCTGGGAACCGCTAACTGACAGGAGTACAAAGTTAATTATGTGGATACTGCGGCTGGACGGCAGCCCTCCGGAGACGGTCCAGATGGAGCCTGGCGCAGATTCGTTCAGTGATATTACAGGCGGAGTGGCCGCATGTTACAGCCTTTTAGGTCTTAATAATTTTTCCCTGAGCAGGACGGATTTTATCTGTCTGTTTCCTTGATGTTTTTTTTAGCGAAACCTGAATCGTTCAATCCAGCGAGAGGTAAATCTTCATGTACCGAGCTCATCACAAGATTATACTGTCTGTCATTTTATGCTTACTCATTTCTTTAATGTCTATCAGTTCTCAGAGGGCCTTTGCCAGGACTGAATACCTGTCTGGCTGGGAACCAAATACCGGTACTGTTCATATCCAGAACAATGGTTCAGGAGAGCCGTCACTTGTATGGAGATTCAACTATCGCAAGGATTCATGTTTCCTTCTGAGGAAGGCAGATGGCGAATGGAAGAAAATGAAAAAACTTTCATTCAACGTCAAAAGTGACAGGGCAGCACCTTTGTTTTTCCGGTTTGATCTTGATGACGGGAGGATTTTTATCCTGCCTTTTTTCTGCGATACAAAATTGAAAAGGATAGATGTAGATCCTGATAAACTTGTTCCCTTTGGCGGTGCAACAGGAAGATTCAAGCCTGAGCGCCTGAAATCAGTCTTTATTGTTGATCTTAACGGTAAGGATAACGGTCTTACCGGAGAGAGGACAATCCAGTTATCTGATATCTCCTTTAATTCAGGTTCGGCATCAGGAGAGAAGATGCTTAAAATCATAGCCTACGATCTCCAGGGCAGGTTGATGTCAACTGATGATTTCAGGAAACAGGGTTTGTCGGCGGACCAGTGGTGTTTCCTTACTGACAGCCAGGGTAACTCCGTTCCTTTCAGTGTCAGGGATGAAAATGCAAGGATCAATGAAATAAGTGGCAAGGTTCCGGTTATCAGGTTTGCCTCCGGTGAGGGAGTAAGGCTGGAGATACTTTTCTGGCAGCCTGACCAGGATCATAAAGTCTGGCTTCGGGCTGATAATTCAGGCAGTGGGCTTGAAAAAACAGAAGGAGATACCCTGTTTTTAAACAGGGAACTTGTCCTTACCCGCATAAAGGATCTGGAACGGTTTGCAAGGCTTGAAAACCAGCCCCAGGTAAACAGGGAGTTGTCCGGATTAATGAATCAGGTAAGGGCCGTATCTTCAAAAGCGTCCATGGCCAGTCAGGCCAGCGAGTATAACAGGATCCTTGGAAGGCTTCTTGCTTTCAGCAGGCAGGCTGTAAACAGTTTTTCAGACCAGCGGATCGCTGCCCTCCTTACCCCTTCCCGTAATTATTCAATCAGTGGATTAAATGGCAAGTTCAAGGCCGGGCAGAAAATTTCAGTAAGGCTTGTAGAACCTGAATTCAGAATTGGGTTCGGTCAGTCATTCGGCTTTGTTCCCTTTGCAAAGAAGCCGGAAAGGGTCAAGAAATTTTATGATATCCTGCATGAATCAGGTTTCAATCATGCAGATATGCCTCTTTTCTGGGATCAGGTTGTTGATAACAGGGGGCATTTTACACGCTGGGAAGATATCTTCCAGTTTGACTACCTTGTCAAGAATAATTTTACCCTGCTTGCCCACGGCCTGATCCAGACGGGTATGCCTGACAGTGTCCGCAAGATGCACGGCAGGAAATTCAAAGAGGCTGCAAAACATCACCTGTCAGAAATCGTAAAACGTCTTTACGGCCTGTACGGTGATAAAATAATCCTCTGGGAGGTGGTAAATGAACCATCCAGTAACCCTTGGGGTAACCTGAATGTTTCGCAGAGGCAGGAACTGGTACTTGAACTTTGCAAGACCCTTAAAATCCAACTACCCGATGCGGTTTCCATGGTTAATGATTATGACTGGCAGAGGGGTGAGGAGCTTTCACCAGCGCTCAAGGGACGTATCACAGGTACCCTGCAGTTTTACAGAGGGCTTGTGGGTGATAAGTACAGTCCTGACGTGCTTGGTATAGAATGGTACCCCGGAGTAAGGGTTAAGCAGCCTCGCTTTGGAGTTGACATGGCCGAGCCATGCATGGACATTCTGGATACCTATTTTTACTGGAAACGGCTGTTAAACCTTGGCAAGCCAATTTTTATTACCGAATCCGGATTTCCAGGCGCAATGTCTTCAAATGACAAAAATGGTTATGCCTGGGGTAGATGGGATGCCCGGACCCAGGCCACGGCTGCCGTGGACACCCTTTCCCTTGCCATTGCAATGGACAGGGTGACAGGCTGGGTCTGGTGGGGTGTGACAGACGGAGAACCCTGGAATATACAAGGTGGACTGCTTGACAATCGTGGCGCTTCAAAGCCGGTGCTGGAAAGCATTGCAAGCAAGGTGTCATCTCTCAAAACAGATCACCAGGTTCAGGTTTCTGAGCCAGGCAAATTGCCACTTCCTGCCATGCCAGGCCGGTATTGCATCGACGCAGGCCGGAAAGTAGAATACCTGATAGATAAAAATGCAAAAGGACAGGCCATTGTCATTTCTAATTCCTGTGATCATTTCAAAACCCATTAAGATTGTATAACGAGTCAGAAAAGATGAAAAAATATACCCCTGGAAACCACAGAGACGTGATAACTCCTGCTTGCTTCTCAATATTTAATATACTGTTTATCATCGTTATCTCTGCCCTGATGCTGTTTTGTTTTTCAGGCTGTAAGGCAAAGTACCGAACCAGTGAACAGAAATCGGCGGTTCAGAAAAGGATACGGCTGCATAATCTGGAAGTGGTCCAGAGTGATGGTTATCCCATTAACTACGGTGATGTTGTGGAAGTAAAATTTTTGTATCACTCAACACTGTCAGACAGAATGAGGGTCAGACCGGATGGGTGTATCTCGCTTCCATACCTTCAGGATGTAAAAGTGGTGGGTAAAACTCCATCCCAGCTTCGCAAGGAACTCATCGATGCCTACAGTCATGAACTTAAAAATCCTGATATTACTGTTGTTGTAAGGGAGTTTTCCGGACGGCAGATTTATGTAGGCGGCGATGTGAAAAATCCACAGATGATAAACATGAATACCCCTATGACAACGCTTCAGGCCATTATAATGGCCGGAGATGTTTTGCCAACAGCCGTTACATCCAATGTGCTTGTATTACGTGCTGATAAACCTGGTGACTCTCCGGAACTGCTTGAGCTTGATCTTGATGATGTCAGAAACGGCGAGGGAATTGATATTCTCCTGCAACCCAATGATGTAATTTACGTTCCCCGATCGTTCATCGCGGACCTGGGTGATTTTGTAGAGCTTTACATCAACAGGATAGTTCCACGAAATATGTCCTTTACTTTCTTCTACAGGCTTAGACCAGCCACCAATTACTGATTTTCCTTTAGCCAATAACAGAATCTGCAACGTATTTTTCAGTATTACGAGGATTCCTGTTCGAAGTTTTGAGCAGGAGTCCTTTTGTGCATTTTTGCGGAATAACGATTTTCCCCCTTAATATACCCAAATAGCCTGTTTTTAAGAATATGAACAATAAATTAAGTGAACTAATTAGACGGTTCCTGGATATACTGGTGTCTTCGGCGATGCTTTTGGTTTCAGCCCCGGTAATGCTTCTTATTGCCTATAAAATCAAAAAGGTGAGCCCGGGTCCAGCAATTTTCAGACAAACAAGAGTGGGCAAAAATGGCGTTCCATTTACATTTTACAAGTTCAGGAGCATGTGGCCTGACGCAAGAAAGCGTTTTCCTGAACTCTATGCCTATGAGTATTCCCAGGATGAGATAAAAAAACTGAAATTTAAAAAAAGGGAAGACCCTCGCATCATACCTGAACTTCACTGGCTGAGGAAGAGCAGCCTTGACGAGCTGCCAAATTTTTTAAATGTCCTTAAAGGGGATATGACTCTTGTGGGACCAAGGCCGGACATTCCGGAAATGGTGAGATATTATACTGAAAGACAAATGAAAAAACTCAGTGTCAAGCCCGGTATTACAGGGTATGCACAGATAAATGGCAGGGGAGACCTTGGATTTCAGGAAACATTGGAGGAAGATCTCAGATATATTGAGGAGCGCTCTCTGTTGACTGATCTTTGGGTAATTTTAAGGACAGTAGCGGCATGCTTTGAAAGGGAGGGGGCATATTGAGTCTGTTTGCTGGGATTAAACTTTATCACAGGTTATATTCTCATGTGTTCTTGCACATCCGGTATGGTCAGAGGTATGTTATTCTAAAAAAGGCAATGTAGCTGTTCAGCGCATTTATTGAATGAGGTTGGTAAATGGTCATGTTTTTCCGTTCCGGAGAACAAATTCTTGTTTTTCTAAGGCTTGCTCCGCCAAAATCGCGAAACTCGCTCGTCCCTCGCTCAGACAGACGCGATTTTATGGCTGCGCTTCGCCAAGAAAAACTACGAAATTGTTCAAAGTCATTCCAAAACAAGACCATTTACCATGCTGAATAGATACAAACCAATCAGGATAAAGATATGAAAAGAAATATTGCAGACATCCACGCTACTGCCATCATCTCTCCCGAGGCTGAGATAGGTGAAGGTGTCAAAATAGGACCCTATTCAATAATAGGGCCTGATGTGCAGATAGGTGCCAGGTCGGTTATAGGCCCTCATGTTGTTATTGAAGGGCATGTGAGAATAGCAGAGGATGTGCAGATATTCCAGTTTGCATCAATAGGAGCCCCTCCGCAGGACCTGAAATATACAGGCGAGCCCACTGGCGTGGAAATTGGTGCTGGCACGGTGATTCGTGAAGGGGTTACTGTGCATCGCGGCACTGAGGAGGGCCGCGGCGTTACCAGCATTGGAAGGCTCTGCATGCTCATGGCATACAGCCACGTTGCCCATGACTGTAAGCTTGGAGACAATGTCATCCTTGCAAACAGTGTGGCAATGGGAGGTCATGTTACAATAGGCAGACATGCAACCATTGGCGGGCTTTGTGCCATACATCAGTTCTGCACCATTGGTGAGTATGCATTCATGGGCGGCATGTCCGGCACTAACAAGGATATTCCTCCATACACAATGTATTGGGGGCAGAGGGAAAATCTTTCTGGGCTTAATACCATTGGATTGAGGCGGCACGGTTTTTCAGCCAGGGCAATCAAGGCGCTCCGTGACGCCTACCGCATCATTTTTACTACTTCAGACACTGTGACACAGGGAGTAGCCATTGCAGAACAGAAATATGGCGATGTTCCAGAGGTTCGGAAATTTACCGAGTTTATCCGCACATCAAAACGGGGAGTTCCGTCAAGCGCTCCTTCTGAAAAAATGGCATGACGCGTCCTGATTCCATTGGAATTGTTGCAGGTGCAGGACAGTTTCCCATTCTGTGCGCGCGTTCTGCAAGGCGGGAGGGATTCAATGTCTTTGTTGCTGCCCACAGGGGAGAGACAGACCCGGAGATAGAAAGAGTGGCAGATGCAGTACGGTGGGTTCACCTTGGACAGCTTGGCAAGGTCATTGGTTTCTTTAAGAAGCAGAATGTAAGAGAAGTAATTTTTGCAGGTGCAATAACCAAAAAAAGAATCTTCCACGATGTCCGCCCTGATATCAGGGGACTGACTGCATGGAAAAGGATACAGTCACGCCTTGATGACGGTATCCTTAGGGCCGTGGCAGATGAACTGTTAAGGGATGGAATAACCGTCATTCCCTCAACCCTGTACCTGAAAGACCTGATTACGCCTCAGGGCATCCTTTCACAAAAAGCTCCTGACAGGGAACAGGAGATGGATATTGAGTTTGGCCTTAAACTTGCTCGAGATATTGGTCGGCTTGACATAGGCCAGTGCGTAGTGGTCAAGGACCGAGCCGTTGTTGCAGTGGAGGCCATGGAGGGCACAGACAGCACCATCCGCCGTGCCGGTGAGATAGCAGGGCCTGGTACAGTTGTTGTAAAGGTGTGTAAGCCAGGGCAGGATACAAGGTTTGACCTCCCGGCAACCGGTATCAGGACCATTGAGACCATGATTGAGGCCGGGGCATCATGCATTGCAATAGAGGCTGGCCGCTCTCTTATGTTTGACAGAGAGAAGACCCTGGCCCTTGCAGACAAACGCGGAATTGTGGTGGTGGGAGTCAAGGACTGATTTCAATTCCGGATGGATAAATATAAATCATGAATCAAGGGAAGAAGACAAAGGTGGCCGTAGTTGGAACAGGCTATCTTGGAAGGTTTCATGCGCAAAAATTTGCCGAAATGGAAGATGTTGACCTTGTTGCAGTGGTTGACATATCTGAAGACAGGGTAAGAGAGGTCGCAAGGGAGACAGGCACAGATTTTTTTACAGATATTTCCCCCGTGCTTAATAAGGTTGACGCGGCTTCTGTCGTAGTTCCAACAACTCACCATTTTGAGGTGGCATCGTCCCTTCTCAAACATGGCATTCATGTCATGCTTGAAAAGCCAATAACCACAACGGTTGAGCAGGCTGATGCCCTGATAGAGTTGGCAGAGGACAAAGGTGTTATCCTCCAGGTAGGGCACCTGGAGCAGTTTAATCCCGCAATAATAACCCTTCGGGAACGGGTAAAAACCCCCCTTTTTATTGAGGCCCACAGGCTCAGCAACTTCAAGCCCCGATCCCTTGACGTTGATGTGGTCCTGGACCTGATGATCCATGATATTGAGATCGTTCTTAGCCTGGTTGACTCTCCTGTGAGTGAGATCAGGGCATCGGGCATGCCTGTCCTTACGCCTAATGTTGATATTGCAAATGTAAGGTTGATTTTTGAAAACGGCTGCACTGCAAACCTTACGGCAAGCCGCATTTCTCTTCATGCAATGCGGAGGATCAGGGTCTTTGAGCCAGGTTCATACGTCTCGGCCGATTGTGCAGAAAAGAGCAATTTGTTTGTGACTGCCGGTACCGGCATAAGTGACGGAGCCGTGTCCATCGTGCCGGAACTTCAGGAACACGAAAATTGTGACATTCTTTATGATGAGCTTGAATCATTTATCCAATGTGTAAAAACAGGCAAGCGCCCCAGGGTTTCAGGCAAGGAGGGAAGGGACGCACTTAAGCTTGCGCTTGATATTAATCAGGCCATCAGGACTGGCCTTGAAAGCGCAGAAATCCTTAAAGATCAAGGCCATTAATGCATGACAGGATTTTTATCATAGCCGGGGAAGCCTCGGGAGATCAACACGCCGCAGGTCTTTGCAGTGAACTTGTGGCTATCCGCCCTGATGTTTCCATTTCAGGCATGGGTGGCCCTGCCATGGAGGATGCCGGTGTTGAAATTGTGGTTCCTAACTCAAGGCTAGCCGTTGTAGGCCTCATCGAGGTAATTTCACATGCAGCGCCCATTATTGATGCATACCGCACAGTCACAGGCTGGCTCAAGGAGAAAAAGCCATCTCTTTTAATTCTGGTTGACTATCCGGAGTTCAACCTGCTTGTTGCGTCAACTGCCAAAAAACTTGGAATTCCTGTTTTTTACTACATAAGTCCGCAGGTCTGGGCCTGGAGAGAGGGGAGGGTCAGGAAGATTCGCAGGCTTGTTGACCGTATGGCCGTCATTCTGCCCTTTGAGAAGGAGTTTTATGAAAAACACGGCATGGAAGTGGTTTTTACAGGCCATCCTCTTATTGATACAGTAAAACCGGAATTGGATCGAAACACCTTTTGCAAACTTCACAACATGCAGCCTGAACAGCCTGTTATCGGCCTTCTTCCTGGAAGCCGCTCCGGGGAAATCAGGCGTTTTTTTCATATCATGATTGAGACAGGAAGGATAATCCAGAACAGGATTCCTGCCTCTCAGTTTGTAATTCCTCTTGCTCCAGGGCTTGACAGCACCACCCTTGATTACATGAATGAACAGATCCATGCACTTCTTCCTGCCTGGGACAGGGATAACTTCAGACTGGTGCATAATGCAACACATGATGCCATCGGAGCCTCTGACATAATCCTTACAGCATCAGGAACCGTTACCCTTGAGGCCGGAATTATCGGGACCCCCATGGTTGTCATGTACACTGTAAGCCCACTTACCTATTTGCTTGGAAGGCGTCTTATCAAGGTAGATTACTGCTCCCTGGTGAACCTTGTGGCCGGCAGGGAAATTGTGCCTGAGATCCTCCAGAAAGATGTCAATCCGGAAAGACTTGCCAGGGAGATGCTGTATCTTCTTGAAAATAAGGAAAGGCTTGCCTCCATGCGTAAGGAGCTTTCAGGGTTGCCGGAAATGCTTGGTGGAGGCGGGGCAGCACGGCGTGCGGCAGAGGCTGCCCTGGAAATTATGGATAGATCCTAAATTGAGCGTTTCAAAATACGGAAAATTGTTTTTTTCATGAAATTAAAAGGAGTTATATTGATTATAGCTTTCCGATTTTGAAACCCTTCGGGCTTGCCAGCTTCACTGCATCTCCTTTGTCATCGGTCTTCCCACATAGCCTACTATAGTGGGAAGCCCTCTTTCGCGGATATGCAGCAAATCTGACAATCGCTCAATTTAGGTAGATGAATCTTTTGTTAAAAAAGGAGTGCGTTATGAATATAGATTGGGCATATCTCAGGAAGGGATGAAAGTCCTGTGACAAGGCACAGGCTGTGTTTAACAACAAGGCAATAACCCTGAACGAAGTTGTTGAGGCAAGAAAGCAGAAGATCCAGGGTGATGATGCATGGAATATCCTGTCCGCTGCTGAAGAAATAGTTGTGGGAAAGGGAAAGAAGTTCCAGGTATTCAAACCGGGTCAAGACAACCGGGAAGATATCCTCAAGGCATGTCTTGGGCGTACCGGCAATCTCAGGGCGCCGGCACTCAAAATAGGAGATCGAATGGTTGTGGGGTTTAATGATGAAATGTATGCGCAGTATGTAGGATAAGGAGTTGGGGGATTTGGGTTTCAGTATTTCATGTAGAACCTATTTGTTTATACTATATTATCACATTAGGAGTAAGGCTTGTTTTGCATTTTAACTGTATTTCCAAATAGATAATTTTAAAGA
Organism: Deltaproteobacteria bacterium; assembly: GCA_015494395.1. Classification (GTDB taxonomy): domain Bacteria; phylum Desulfobacterota; class Dissulfuribacteria; order Dissulfuribacterales; family QOAL01; genus S144-17. Next base: position 8,587 of record WGBG01000036.1, on the reverse strand, counting down.
ATTTTTACGAGTCCATCAAGCTTGTATCCGCAGTACCTTTTAAGAGGTTGGAAGGTAAATGTGACCACTCTTGATCCAGGGAGATTGAGGCAGGGTATGTGATGTTGTGCAGTCAGTAAATGGTTGCAGCCAGTTCATGGCTTTCGCCCGGCCTGATCTCCCTGGCGTCTTGAAGTACGTTGGCTACCTCCACGCATACCATGGTTTTCCATCCATCATCCGGCATATCATCCATGACTGCACATTTTTCGCGCCATGGATTCCATACAACAGCAGATGAGGAACCTGCGGCTGCAATTTTTACCCTTTGAGTCCCGTCATCAATCTCCAGGGGATATCCTGCATCTGTGAATATCTTGTCAGTTTCACGGTCAATATGCAGTGTCCCGGCCTGAATACCTGTATCCCCTGTTGTCTTGTCAAGGTACCGCAGGCCTTCAAGGCCTTTAATGGTGGTGGTATTGATGTCGGAAACATTGAAATAGGTATGCAGGGCAGCGGAGACCTGGAAGGGCCTGTTGTCCAGGTTTATGGTCACCATGGAGATTTCAAGTGTTTGGCTTATTCCTATGCGTAGCAGCAGTTCAAACCTGAATGGCCAGGTTTCAAGACTTTCCCTTGAGTCTTTCAGCCGCATGGTTATTTCGCTTTTCTCATCTGCTGTTTCATTCATACCCGCAATTTTCCACCGGGAGGTTCTGGCAAAACCATGCTGTGGCAGTCTCCGGTTTGACGGGTGCTGCCCAAACCATGGCCAGCATATGGGAACACCGCCGCGAATGGCCTTTCCTGGCTCAAGGTAACTTTCCGGGCTGAGCCAAAGCAGTGGTTCGCTATCGTTCCTCTGGTAACGAAAAACATGCGCGCCCTGCAGCGCAATGGAGGCATTGGCATACATGTTTGAAATTTCGATATATTCCAGGCCGCTCTGAAGCTGCTTTTTATTTATCATTTCAGCTGTATTCCTTTTGGATGAACAGGTTTAACGCATTTCATTGATTAAGTTGCAACAGAGCTTTTTCCATTTCAAGGGCTGATGCAAACCTGTTGTCCGGTTCTGGTGCCAGGGCCTTTTCAAGGAATTTGTCCCATTTGTCATGGCATGCACTGTTGATGTCAGAAAGTTTGCCCCCCTGTCTTGGAAAGTGTCCGGTAAGCATCTTGTAAAGAATGATGCCCACTGAATAGAGATCGGTCTGGGGAAGAACCTTTTCCCGGGCAAGCTGTTCAGGAGACGCGTATTCGCCTGAGCCAATGATGATGTTTTTGGGCAGGATCCCCTCAAGCGGGTAAGAAGCCGTGTAAACAAGGCCAAAATCTGCAAGCCTGATGGCCCCCTTTTCGGAAATCAGAATATTATCAGGTTTTATATCTCTGTGGATTATGCTCTTATCATGCAGGTAGTGGAGGACTCCAAGCAGCTGCTGCATGTATTTTACCGTCTCGGCAAGGTCGATTACCCTGGTTTTTACATGTCCTCCCCCCATGATAGCCCTTAGATCAGTGTAATGGAAATCGGTGACAAAGAATGGTTTGCCCCTCCAGTGATCAAAGTCATGTATGGGGATTATGTTTGGGTGGTTGAGTCGTTCAAGTATCCTGCACTCTCGTTCAAAGAGTTTCCGCATTGTCTCCATGCCCAGGAGTTCTGCAAGCACAGGGTTTGGCTGCAGCAGCTTTAGTGCGGCCACGTTCCCTGTTTCCGGAAGGGAGACCTTGAATACCACGCTCCATGTCCCCCGGCCAAGGAATCGCTTCAGACGGTATCTGCCGATGGCCTTCATGATGTTATATGTTCCTGGCAAACAGACGCTGGGCGTAGGTTTCAGGCAGGCCAAGTTTCAGTATTTTCCGTACAACGTCTTCTGAAGGATAGTCGCAGTAACGTACTTCAAGCTCCCGTAAATCAGTATCCCAGATCAGGTACTTTGCCCTGTAGTCGCCGTCCCTTGGTTGCCCGACAGAGCCTGCATTGATGAGATGTTTTGCGCCGGGCTCAAGAAACACCTTCTCCTGAGTCAATGGCAGGGAACTTATTTCCTTTTCCCTGGAGAGCCTGTAATGTGCGAGTTCGTGGGTATGACCTACCACGACAAGATCCTGTTCCATGGATGACAAAACCCTGGCAATTCCTCTTGGAGGAACCATGAAGAGATAGGTTTTAAAAGAGGCCGGAGGGAATCCATGCACAATAAAGGTTCCCGCCCGCTCCATTGTTAATGGAAGTCCCGCAAGGAAGTCCCGGCTGCTGCGGCTCAGAAGTTTCCTGGTAATGGCCAGAACCGACTGCACATGAGGATTAAAGCATTTGTCATCGGCTATATTGTTAATGGCATGGTCATGATTGCCCATGACTGATTCCATGCCAACAGACCGTGCAAGCGCTATCACCTCTTCCGGGTCAGGACCATAACCCACGAGATCACCGGTGGAGAGTAATATGTCTGCCTTCATTGCCTCGGCATCCTTCAGGCAGGCCTGGAAGGCCTGAAGATTGGCATGTATGTCTGAAAATATGGCTGCTTTCAATGTAATGTGCCTGTGCCCGGCTTGAGATTGCCAGAGTTTTTAAGCGCTGTATTCAGGTTATATCGGCATCTGTATGGGAGCTGGCAGTATGCTGAAGTCTCTGGAGATCTCCTTCATTGTCTCAGGGTGTGGAAGTATGATGTTTAACCAACAGTATTTGAGGTTTTGGCTTTTTTCGTGGCAAAATACGATGTAACCTGATTTGAGCGATTGTTAAGATTTTCCGTATATCCAAGAAAGATGAATTTCCATTCCATTTAAAGAACATACTCCTTTATAGGTCAAGAAAAAACGTAACTGTTCAGCGTATTGACCCAACAATCGATGACGCGGCGATGGTATGGGTGATAAATCTCGCCTGTACAAAACCTAAAGACCATGGCCTTGCCGCTGAGCTTTGGTCTTACAGAGCGCTTACTGAATATACTCGGCAGCATGCCCCCGATGCTGGTTACCCCTGCTTGGCAAAAGCAGTTAAAGCGACCATCTGGAGGATTCTCTCGGAAAATGAGATACAGCCCCACAAGATCAAATATTACCTTGAGCGCCGATATCCTGATTTTGCACGGAAAATGCAGGATGTGCTCATGGTATACCAGGAGGTGAATATGCAAAACGATTCAAGCTCTGGCGGCGATATTCATCCCAGCGTCATCACTGTGTCAGTATACGAAAAGCTGGGTGTCCAGGCAATTGCTACTGTTGCCCTCGACCTGCCGCCTAAGCTGGGACGGCATAAAAGCGTCGGGTGGGATCACGAATACAAACGCCTTTTTGTTTATGTTCACACCCCCAAGCATGGCTCATGGTTGAATTTAATCGAAACTGCATTTTCGAAGATGGCACGTACCTTGTTGCGGCATATACGTGTATCCAGTAAAGAGGAGCTCAAGCAATGTATCCTTAAAGGCATCGCGGAGATTAACGCCTCGCCTGTCGTATACCGCTGGAAAAAATTTGACCTTGGCCTTGCTTAATTTGTAACCTAGATTGAGCGTTTCAAAATCTGGAAAATTATTTTTTCAACGAAATTAAAAGGAGTTATGTTGATTATAGCTTTCCAGTTTTGAAATCCTTCGGGATTGCCGTATTTACTGCATCTCCTTTGTCAGAGGAATCCCCATATAGCCGACTATTATGGGAATTCCTCTTTCGCGGATCTGCAGCAAATCCGACAATCGCTCAATCTAGGTGTAAATATTTTTATGAATCGAAATAGATACAAATCAATCAGTATTTGTGCAGTGGCTTATGATAATCTGTCCCTGTGGGGTGAAGTTTAGGGAAAAGGTGTGTACATGGGTCAGCAACTTATAGAAATTATTCTCCCCCAGGGGCGAGCAGATGATATAGATGAAATTTTACATGATGTCACCATAATTTCGTCATGGCAGGATACTCTGGAGGAAAATAGGGCCAGAATCAATCTGCTGGTTCAGACAGAAAAGGTAGAGACAGTCCTGAATACTCTGGAAAACTACCTCCAGCCCCTTCCTGATGCCAGGGCACTTCTGTTGCCGGTGGAAGCCGTGATACCCAGAACCCAGAAATCTTCCGCAGAAAAGCAGGAGCCTGGTGATGCAGCCGGTAACCGGGATGGAGAACCGGGCCGAATAAGCAGACAGGAGCTTTATGATGATGTAGCCGGTGGCAGTGTGCTCACTGTCAACTATCTTATAATGGTTGCGCTCTCCGCTGTTATTGCCGCCATAGGATTGTTGCGTAACGATATAACTATTATTATTGCCGCCATGGTGCTTGCACCCCTTTTGCTGCCAAATGTTGCCTTTGCCCTGGCAAATACCCTTGGGGATAGTGAACTGGCAATGGGCGCTGTTAAAACAACTCTTGCCGGCCTGGTTCTGGCTGTATTAACAGGGTTTGTTATTGGGATTTTAGTTGCTGCGGATCCCGAAGTAAATGCCATTGCCCGGAGAACCAGTCTTTCCCTGACTGATCTTGTGGTTGCCCTTGCCTCGGGCAGTGCCGGGGTGCTGGCGCTTACCGGTGATGGCCGGCTGTCGCTTATTGGCGTAATGGTCGCTGTTGCCCTGATGCCACCTCTGGTAACAGGGGGCCTGCTTATTGGAAGCGGTTTTTATGAACATGGATTCAGGGCCCTGGAGCTGGCCCTTGCCAATATCCTCTGTATCAACCTTGCAGGTATTGTTACCTTTCGTCTTCAGGGCATAAGCCCTTCAACATGGTGGGAGAAAAATAGAGCATCCAGGGCAACGCTCAGGGCTGCGGTAGTACTTGCCGTGCTTATTGTTTCGCTTGGAGTCCTTCTTTTTTTCATTCAATAGGCGTATCTACTCACAGGGTACCGCATCTTCTGCGTTGTACGGGACCTAAGTACAGGGAGTACGCCTTCTCGCCCTTTTCGTCTTGCATCTGCTTCACCCTGTGAGCAGATACATTGCGTTAAAAGCGTATTTCCATTATTCCTCTTGGAGGAGGGTGAGTGGTTACCAACAGGACAAAAATGATATGCTTTTTCATCTGAGAATATTTTCCGTTTTTTCTGTTGTGGCGGCATTGTTTCTCCTGTTTTTTCATGGAGTAAACCCCGTATGGTCCTTTGATGCCGCATCAACTGCCCAGACATCTTTTACCATCGACCAGATCACTACCAGAAAACAGGTGCTGGAATCGGCACGGAAGACCCTGGAGGCCATTAATAAAGAAGTGGCATCCATGCAGCAGGATCGTGATGCCAGGCTTGCCGGTCTTCAGCATACGGCGGTAACTGATACCATGGTGGAACAGGCCAGGCTGGATATGGAGTCGGCGCAGGTTAATCTTCAGTCGGCAGGTCTTGACCTGGAGCATGAAAGGCAGAAGATAACAGGCTTGGAGGCGGCAATTGAAGGGCTGCAGCAAAAGATTGACCTGCTGGGAAACGGCAATGATGATGAAAAAAAACGTGTCGAACTATCAAATCAGCTTTCCCTTGCCAGGGCACTGATCGAGGTTGAGCAACAGTATGTCCAGGTGCTGGCTGATTATGAAAACGCACTTAAAAAGAAGGCGGATCTTGCCGCATCCTGGTATCAGAGCGTTCAGGCCGTATATCAGCAGCAGCAGCAACTGAAGCACAGGGAATCCCTTGACGAGTTGAAGCGGCGCCTGCAGCAGCAGGAGCAGGATACCAGGAAGCAGACGGCCCTGCTTCAGAAAGAGCTGGCAGGTCTTTCACCCGGCGACCCGTCAAGCATGGAAAAGCGGGAACTTGTTCAAAAGAAGATCGAAGCTCTTGAAGAATCCCTGAATGTACTGCGTATGCAAATTGCCGTGCAGGAGATTAAAAGCGAATATGAGGGACTGAATCTCGGCATTAAGAATCATCTTCCCCCTGATGTATTAGAGAAGGATTTAAAAACATTAAGGGACCTGTCAAACCGTCTGGAGCCGCTGTCTGCTCTTGTTACCGGCAAGCTCGATGTGCTTCAGCGCCAGTGGGCCCTGCTCCAGAAAAAGTACGCCCTGAAGAACATCTCCAACCAGACTTTTACTATTGAAAAAAAGATCCTGACCGGCCTGATTGACAGGTTTTCCTCGCTTCAGACCATGTTAAAGTCCCTGGAAGGGCAGGTACAGCATGACATGGAGCAGGTGGAACAGGCCTACAGCAAAAGTGTTCAGCAGAGTCTAGGTGCCCGGGAACCACTGCCCCATAGCCTTGCGGCCTGGAGAAATGTCCTCTTTGAATTTTTAACCACTCCTAGACAGGCAGGGCAGCTTGCAGAGAAAAGTATCAGCGAGTTGAAAACAGGCTGGCAGAAAGCGAGTTCAGGGAAAAAAATTATTTTTATAATCGGTGCGCTTTTTTTAATAATAGTGGCACTTTTACTGGGCCGGTTTGCCAGGCCCCGGAATATCACAGATGGAAGAGAGCTTAATTTTTCATCCAGGGTCAGGATCATTGCCCTTGCACTGCTCAGGGAGAGCAGGTTTCTGCTGCTGTTTTGCGGCACACTGCTGCTTGCCGGCAGGATATTGGAAGTAAAGTCCCTGGTTTTTCGTTTTTTTGTTCTGCTTTCAGCTACCTGGGCCAGTCTGCAAATTGTTGTCAGGTTCAGTTACTGGGTATTTATCTCCCCAATGGTTCCTGCCGGAGAGAGACAGCCCCGTCTCTACCGTACCATTGCCTGGACTGCCATATTCAGCGCCATTTTCGCCTTGCTGGCGGGATTGGGAAATATGGGGCTGTTTTCACCGCAGTTTCGCAGTGTGGTGGACCGCCTTTTCATGCTCCTTCTGCTTCCCTGGGTCTATTTCTTCATGCATCTGCGTACAGTAATGATTGCCAGGCTCAAACCTCGGCAACGCTCGCGTTTTCTTGTCCATTTGGCGGCACTGGCAAGTATTTCCATCCCTCTCACCCTGCTGTGCGCGGCCCTTATCGGGCTGGCCGGCTATGTCAACCTGGCCTGGTTCGTAGCCAGCCAGCTTGGCGTACTGCTTTCTGTGATTCTTGGGTGGATAGTGGCCCACGATCTTATCAGGGACTGGTCCGGGGCCTGGGAGCAGAAGATCCGTCAGAGACAGGATGGCAACACCATGCTGTTGCTGATATCTTCATTAAGAAAAATTATTGACCTGCTGCTTTTTCTCCTTGTCCTGGGCTGTATTGCCAGTTTGTACGGGTGGGGCACAGATTCTGCCATAGCGAATTTTTTAAAAAACTGGCTGGAATATCCCCTGTTCCATGTGGGGACGCAGAATATAACGCTGTTCAGCATTCTGACCAGTATTTTTATCTTTGTCCTGTTTATTCACCTTGGCTCCCTGTCCAGAAACTTCACCTATGCCTGGGTATATAAAAATATAAGAGACCGGGGTTTGAGAAACAGCCTTTCTGTCTTTACCCAATACGCTGTGCTTGTAACAGGCACGCTAATAGCGCTCAATGTCGTTGGAATAAATCTGACCAGCCTGACCGTGTTTGCCGGTGCCCTTGGTGTAGGTATTGGTTTCGGCCTTCAGAATATTGCCAATAACCTGGTAAGCGGCATCATTCTGCTTGCTGAGCGTCCCGTGCGGGTTGAAGACTGGGTAACTGTTGGAGATTCGCAGGGCATCATATCGCGCATAGGTCTTCGCTCACTGGTTTTGAGAACATGGGACAATCAGGATATTATTATCCCCAACTCTTCCTTGATAACAAGTCCGGTGACAAACTGGACCCTTTCCGATACCATCCTTCGAACCGTGTTTGAGGTTGGCATCCGCTATCAGGACGATCCGCATAAGGCCCAGGAGGTGATATTTGACGCGGTATGCATGGTTCCGGAGGTCTCGCTGGAAAAAAAGCCAAAGGTCTATCTCACGGAATTTGCAAATTCATCGGTAAACTTCAGGGTGGAGTTTTTTTCTGACCTGTCGAGTCAGCATGCCAGGCGTGAAGTAAAGTCAAAGGTGATGTTTGCAATATGGGATGCCCTCAAGGATGCGGATATAGGTATTCCTTTCCCTCAGCAGGATATTTACATCAAGGAACTTCCTCCTGGTCGGGAAGAAACACCCTCTGTAACAGCGGTTCAGGAAAGGGGCCTGAACGCGTAATCAGCGGATATGCAGCAAATCCGACAATCGCTCAATTTAGGGTTCATATTTTTACCGTATAATCAGGAGTAATGTAGATATAATACGTAGGAGACGCGGGCGGACTTTCTGTATTACAAGGGTATTCTTAAAGTGTCCGGCAACGCAGCAGATGAAATACCAGTTGTCCAAATACTGGGGCAGACTGCATAAGTACGCCTGAATCAAAATCCTGTTGAATAAGTATCTATTCAGTGTCTGGTTTCATGCATGTTGTTGCTGAAGAAATGTCCTGGCATTTCAGTGAAGACTAGTTTTTGTATCCTTAACTTTTTCGGATATGTGAGTGCGTATATCTGAAACCTAAATTGAGCGATTGTCGGATTTGCTGCATATCCGCGAAAGGGGAATTCCCATAATAGTCGGCTATATGGGAATTCCACTGACAAAGGAGATGCAGTAAATACGGCAATCCCGAAGGGTTTCAAAACTGGAAAGTTATAATTGATAT
>WGBG01000035.1 GCA_015494395.1 Deltaproteobacteria bacterium | reverse complement strand
ATTTTTGAACCAAGCTCGTTCAGTGCCTCATTTTCCCTGATTCCTGCCCATGTGACAAAGGCAACATATCGCCTGGAGCAATCAATAAAGCTATCCACAGTATCCATGTCTTTCAGAAGCGGAGACATGGAGCAGAAAACCAGGTCATACTTTCCAGGGTTAAAGGCATGCCAATCCGACTGGACGGTTTCAATATTGTTTATCCCCAGGTCATTACACTTTGCCTGGAGCTTTTCAAGCATGCGGGAGGAGATATCAACACAAAGGATACTCCTGCATAGCCCTGCAAAACGAACGGCATAGGTGCCGGTTCCGCTGGCAATATCTATTACGCTTGCTCTCTCATTCAAGGCACCGCTGTCTTTAAGTATTGTTACAACACTTTCAACCTGATTGAGATAATCCCTGCATGATTCAAGGTCGTCATAGTCGTCAGCAGCCTTGTCCCAGCAGCTTGCCGTCATGCACTTTCTGTTTACCTTGTTCCCTTTGCTGGATGATGCCAGATGTTTCCAGAAATCAGGGGATGTTATATCCTGCTTGATTTCATTCATGTCTGAAATTAGCGCTATTTTGCAGTCTGGACAATCTTTCCTCCCACAATGACAAACTCTGCCCTGCCCTGCATCTCCTTTCCTATAAACGGACTGTTGTGACTCTTTGATACAAAGCCGTTTTCCGTAACAATCCACTTAAAATCAGGATCAATTACTGTTATGTCTGCAACCTCTCCGACTTTAAGGGTTCCGCCGTTTACCCCGAGGATTGATGCAGGGTTTGTTGACATAAGCCTTACCATATCCATTGGCGAGATGTGACCCTGCCTTACAAGCTCAAGGGAGAGGGCAAGAGAGGTCTCAAGCCCGATAATGCCGTTCATGGCAAGGGCAAACTCACACTCTTTTTCTAGCACGCTATGGGGTGCGTGATCGGTAGCAATGGCATCAAGGGTGCCGTCCTTAAGCCCCTGGATAATGGCAAGCCTGTCTGTCTCGGTACGAAGCGGCGGATTCATCTTTGCAAAGGTGTTGTAGCCAATAACAGCCTCTTCTGTAAGGCTGAAATAGTGCGGCGCTGTTTCAGCAGTGATCTTTACCCCGCGCCTCTTTGCATTCCTGATGATTTCAACACCGCCTGCAGTGCTTACATGGGCAATGTGAAGCCTGCTTCCGGTAAGCTCTGGGATTGCAGTATCTCTGAAGATTGCAATATGCTCTGCTGCTGCAGGAATGCCCTTGAGCCCCAACTGGGTGGAAACAGCCCCCTCGTTCATAACGCCGCCTGCAACAAGCTCAGGCTCCTCGGAGTGGGATATTATCAGGGCATTAAAGTTCCTGGCATAATCAAGGGCAAGACGCATTACCCCGGCATCCCTTACCGGAAGCCCGTCATCAGAAAATGCCACAGCACCGTTTTCAAGGAGGTCTCCAAATTCGGTCAATTCTTCTCCGCCAAGCCCCCTTGTTATGGATGCAACCGGATATACCCTGGCAAAACCTGCGTCCCTGGCCCTGTCAAGTATAAAACGGGTGGTATCAGAGGAATCATTAACAGGGTTTGTGTTGGGCATGCATGCAACAGCAGTGAAACCACCGGCTGCTGCAGCCCTTGTACCGGATTCAATGGTCTCCTTGTACTCCTCACCAGGCTCACGCAGATGAACATGCATGTCAATCAGGCCAGGAACAATCCACTTGCCCTGAAGATCAATAACCAGACAGCCTTCAGGAACGCTTTCAGGGTTTCCAACCTCCTGTATCTTTCCCTCCCTGACCAGCACCGATCCATCCACATCGGTGTTGCTGAACGGGTCAATTATACGTCCATTTTTAAGAAGGAGTCCTGGCCCGCCCTTGGTGCCTGCCTTTATGTTATGCTCCATGTTCCCCTCCTGTTGATTCTTCCACAATATTCTTCTGGTCAGCCCGTTCAGGCTCTGCAAGTAGCACTGATAAAAGTGCCATGCGCACAGCAACACCGTTTGTTACCTGGTCAAGTATTACCGAATGGTCGCAGTCTGCAACATCAGGAGACATTTCCACCCCGCGGTTAATGGGACCTGGATGCATTATCAGGGCATCAGGGTTTGCATACTCCAGTGTCTGCCGGTTAATACCGAAAAAAGTGGCATACTCCCTTGAAGACGGGATAAGGCTTCGGCCCTGGCGCTCCTTCTGTATGCGGAGGGCAATGATTACGTCTGCATCCCTGATGGCCTCCTTGACACAGTATATGACCCTGGCTCCAAGAGCAGAAATATCGGGAGGCAGCATGGTGGCAGGGCCGCACACTGTCACCCGTGAACCCATTTTGGTAAATGCCAGTATGTCAGAATGGGCAACACGGCTGTGCAATATGTCACCTATGATGGTTATGTTCAGGCCATCAAGCCTTCCAAGATGTTGTCTTACAGTCATGAGGTCCAGCAGTGCCTGGGACGGATGTTCATTGGTACCGTCACCGGCATTTATCACTGCTGCATCAACATATCTGGACATAATATGGGGGGCACCGGACATTGGATGACGCATTACAATTACATCCGGCTTCATGGCCTCGATATTACGGGCAGTGTCAATGAGGGTTTCGCCCTTGACCACGCTGCTTGCCGAGGCAGTAATGCCAACAGTATCAGCGCTGAGGCGTTTGGCAGCAAGCTCAAAGGAGAGTTTGGTGCGGGTGCTGGGCTCAAAAAAGAGATGAACCACTGTTCTTCCCCGCAGAGGAGGGACCTTTTTGATGGGGCGGTCAAGGATACCCTTCAGTGCTTCGGCACTGTCAAGGATGTAGATTATTTCGTCCGGTTCAAGATGTGAAATACCAAGGACATGCCTGGATCGAAGTCTGTTCATAGGTAGCCTGAGATTTTTTTAAAAATTCTACATTGACAACTTCATCTGCTGGCAGCAAAACCTCTGCCTGGAGACTGGAACAAAGCATTGAACGGTCCTGTGCCCGGTAACAAAGCGAAAAAAAAGCCTCCCTTGCGGGAGGCTTTGTTGTGGACTTTATGTCATCTCAGAGAGTTTGATGAGCTTTTCGTAATCTGCATCAACCCGCTTCTGGATGTAATCGATGTGAGCCTCGTCAAGGTGCCGGAATCTCTTCTGACCCTTCAGATACTCTGATACCGGTTTGGGCTTTGTAATCTTGCGGCTCATAACATAACGGCCCTCAATAACCTCGTAAAGCGGGAACACCTTGGTTTCTACGGCAAGCTTTGAGAACTCGATTGAGCGTTCACCAGCAGAGCCCCAGCCTGTAGGACATGGTGAATAAATATGAACATAAGCTGGTCCCTTTACAAGGGCTGCCTTTTTGACCTTGTTCATAAGGTCAAGATAGTAGGCAGGAGATGCAGTTGCAACATAGGGGATGTTATGGGCAACAGCGATTGCAGGGACGTTCTTCTTCCAGGTAACCTGGCCAAAGCTCTCGGAGCCTGGAGGGCTTGTTGTTGTCATGGCGCCGTAGGGAGTACAGCCTGAACGCTGAACACCTGTATTCATGTAAGCTTCGTTGTCAAGGCACACATACAGAAAGTCATGTCCGCGCTCAAAGGCACCGGAGATCCACTGGAGACCAATGTCGCCTGTGGCACCGTCGCCACCTACTGCCATAATGTCAATATGTTTTTTGGGAATGCGTCCCTTTCTCTTCAGCACCTTCCTTGCAGACTCAACGCCTGAAGCCACTGCTGCGGCATTCTCAAACGCAATATGAATCCACGGCACACGCCATGCGGTGTGGGGATATGGAGTGGTGATGATCTCCATGCAGCCTGTGGCACTGCAGACAATAACGTCTCTTCCCAGGGCCTTCATTACCATCCTCAGGGCAAGGACCTCACCACAACCCTGACAGGCGCGGTGGCCTGGAGCAAGGGGCTCATCCTTGGGAATACTTTTAGCTTTAAAGCCTTTGAATTTTTCGAATTCTGGTATCATTTTTCGCGCACTCCAATCACTTCATACAGTTCTTTCGGACGTTTCTTGGCATAGCCGGTAGCCTTTTCCACAATCTCCTCAAAGCGGGCAACAGTCACGTCGCGTCCGCCAAGTCCGGCAACAAAACTGAAGATCTTGGGAGAACCTGGAATCTTGTAGAACAGGCTTCTTAACTCTGCCCCCACAGGACCGCACAGAGCGCCAGGCGGAAGCGTACGGTCGATTACAGCCAGTACCTTTGCCTTGCCTGCTGCCTTGCGGAACTCAGGTCCGGGAAATGGCCTCCAGAGACGAATCCTGACAAGGCCTACGCTCTTGCCGGCATCACGCATCTTGTCAACAGCAGTCATGGCGGTCTCTGAAATGCTGCCCATGGTGACAAGCATAATCTCTGCGTCCTCAGTCCTGTATGTTTCTACAGGATTGTACTCACGTCCGAACTGCTCGGCAAACTCCTTCCAGGCCTTGAGAATAACCTTCTTGGAATTCTTGATGACCTGATCCTGCAGCATCTTTGCCTCTGTATAAACCTCGGGGATTCCAACCGGCCCCATGGTAATGGGCTTTCTGGGATCTAGTTTGTACTTGGGCTTGAAAGGAGGAATATATGCATCAACATCTTCCTGGTCAGGAAGTTCGATAGGCTCAATCACATGGCTCAGGGTGAAGCCGTCGATGTTGACGATGATGGGCAGGGATACCCTACGGTCTTCTGCAACCCTGAAGGCGTGCAGTGTAAGATCAACTGCCTCCTGGCCATTCTCGGCAAATGTCTGGATCCAGCCAATATCGCGCTGAACCATGATATCCTGATGGTCGTTCCAGATGCTGATCGGTGCTGACATGGCCCTGTTGGCAACCACGTTTACAATGGGAAGCCTCATTGCAGGGGGTATGTACAGTACCTCACTCATAAGAGAAAGACCCTGAGAGCTTGAGGATGTAAAGGTCCTTGCGCCTGCTGCTGATGAACCGCAGCATGCACTCATTGCAGCGTGCTCTGATTCTACAGGGATGAATTCTGCGTCCAGCTCACCGTTGGCAACAACCTCGGAAAGATGCTCAACAATATGTGTCTGAGGTGTAATTGGGTAGGCGGGAATTACCTCTGCCTTTGCCAGTTTTACTGCCTCAGCGATAGCTATGGATACTTCAACTCCAACTCGTTTGGCCATGATTACCCCTCCTCCGCTACCATTGATATGGCGTCTTTGGGGCACTCGTGGGCACAGATGCCACAACCCTTACAATATTCCATGTCTGCCTCGTAATATCCTTCATCATCCTGGGAATAGGCCATGTCGGGACAGAATATCCAGCACATTCCGCACTTGATACATTTTTCCTTGTCCACCACAGGCCTCTGGGAACGCCAGTCTCCGGTCCTGAACTCTGCGGAGTTACCGGGCTCCAGCACATGACACCCCCAGGTTATGGTCTTCCAACCTACTATGGCGTCGTTTACGGCCATTGTTATACTCCTTTTATGGTCTTTGGTTCACCGCTGAAGGAGGATGCAGCGTGGCTATCCTCATCTATTGCGGATACTGCCCATTTTGGCAATAACAAGATTAACCAACTACTACAGTCTCTTCAAATGCCCTCTGAAGCGCCTTCTTGTTCTTCTCGGCAATGCGCCCGAACCTGTTATCCAGGGCCTCTTCAAGGTGTGACTGGCTCACAATGCCTGTAGCCTTGAGAAGCGCGCCCAGCATGGTGGTATTGGTAATGGGCAGCCCCAGCACCTCTGTTGCAATCTTGGTGGCATCAACCATTGCCAGCTTTGCCTTGATACCGAACTGCTCCCTTACCTCTGACTCTGACAGGTGTGTGTTGAGGATAACAATACCGTCATCCTTAAGCCCTGCATCTACCTTGACAAGGCTTGGGAGTGCGGGATCAAGAACCAGGACGATATCAGGGGTGTAAACCTTTTCCCTTGTCCTGATCTTCTCGTCGCTGACCCTGATGAATGCAGCAACCGGCGCACCCCTTCGTTCCGGACCGAAACTTGGGAAGGCCTGTGCATACTTTCCTTCGTCAATGGCCGCAATGGCTACCAGTTCGGCTGACGTAACACCGCCCTGACCTCCACGACCGTGAAGTCTGACTTCTTTCATCATAAATCTCCTGTAATGT
>WGBG01000034.1 GCA_015494395.1 Deltaproteobacteria bacterium | reverse complement strand
CCTACACCCTTTCAGCAAGCCGGACCAGCGTCTTTACTCCAAACCCCTTTGCCCCCTTGCCAAGGTGTCCCAGGGGCTCTTCCTTTACAGCAGGCCCTGCAATATCAAGATGAATCCACGGGATTTCGTTATCCACAAACTTTTTAAGGAACAACGCTGCGGTGAGGGCACCACCCCACTTGCCGCCAATGTTCTTGCAGTCAGCAACTGTAGTCTTTAACTCCTCCATGTACGGCATGTGCAGAGGAAGGGGCCAGAAGAGCTCTCCGCTCTCTCTGCCACACTGAACGAGCAGGGAATTAAACTCCTCGTCATCACCAAAAAGCCCGGCAATGTCTTCTCCAAGGGCAACACAGCAGGCACCTGTAAGGGTTGCCGCATCAACAATCATGTCAGGTTTTTTCTCACAGGCAAGGCAGAGGGCATCTGCCAGGATGAGCCGCCCTTCTGCGTCGGTATTGTCCACCTGGACGCTCTTTCCGTTACGCATGGTGATAATATCAGAGGTGTGATAGGCGGTAGAGGATATATCATTTTCCACAAGCGGGGCAAAAACAGTAAGCCTTACAGGAAGCTCAAGTTCTGCCACTGCAAGGGCAGCGCCCAAAACCGCTGCAGCACCCCCCATGTCATACTTCATGCCCATCTGGGCAGAAGCAGGCTTCAGGCAGTATCCACCAGTGTCAAAGGTTACCCCCTTTCCCACAAGACAGATGTGTTTTCGGGCATTGCGGGGTTTGTACTCTCCGATAATGAGCCTGGGCGGAAATTTTGCCCCCTTGCCCACGGCAAGTATGCCTCCGCACTTCTCCTTTTCAAGCCGTTTTTCATCCCACACCGTTAACTTAAGGCCTGCATCCTTTGCCCTGTCCACACAAATTTCAGAAAGGCTCACAGGGTTTATGACATTTGGCGGCTCATTAAGTATGTCACGGGCAAAGTTGCAGTATTCAAAAACAACACTGTCAGCATCCACACGGTTTCTGATGCCGCGAAGCCCCTTTTGAACCGCTGCAAACACCACTGGCAGGTCAGGCTTTTCAGAAAGATAGGCATCAAACCTGTATCCCCCGGTAATGGCGCCGTCATGCGCTGCATGGACAAGACCGCTTTCATCATTATCAAGCATCACGGCAATACGCTTCAGGCCCTCGGACTCACATAGGGAAATTGCAGACGAGACTGCCTTTTTCATTTCCTCATGGGGACTGCTGTGTTCTGCATCAAGGCGCACTCCCCTTGCAATTATCCGTTTCCCCTGCACACTGCCTGCAAAGAGGAGCTTTGACTTGCCGGGTTTGTCTGGCGCGTTCAGACTTCCCATATCTTCAGGCACTGAATCCATTGAAAAACAGGCATTTTGGGCATCAAGCCACGGAAACAGTAGAAGATCGCCATTTTTAAGAGTAAACCTTGTACTGTGCTTGAAAACTGGTGCTGACATAAGCGGCTCCTTCGGGATCAATAGATGTAACTGTTCAGCGTAGTTATGTTAATCCTAGATTGAGCGATTGTCGGATTTGCTGCAGATCCGCGAAAGAGGAATTCCCATAATAGTCGGCTATATGGGAATTCCTCTGACAAAGGAGATGCAGCGAATACGGCAATCCCGAAGGGTTTCAAAAATTGAAGACTATGATACATGTAACTCCTTTTAATATCGTACAAAATTATTTCTTCAAATTTTTGAAACGCTCAATCTAGGTTAATGAAGGTTGGTAAATGGTCTTGTTTTCCGTTCCGGTGAGCAACACGGGAAGTTCCCTGTAAAATCAGGGATAAACCGCCGCTGCCTCAAGTGCAAGGGTCTCTTCAAAGCCGCACATGAGGTTCATATTCTGAACGGCCTGGCCTGAGGCCCCCTTTACAAGGTTATCAATAACAGAAACAAGGATCAGCCTTCCTGTGCGCGCATCCACCTTCACACCGATATCACAATAATTGCTTCCCCTTACAGAGGAGACATTGGGGAACACCCCTTCGGGAAGCACCCTTACAAAGGGGGCGTCTTTATAGAACTGCGTCAGCGTGTTTATAATGTCGCTGGTAGAGGTGCCGGGGTCTGCAAGGTTGCAGTAGATGGTAGACAGAATCCCCCTGTTCATAGGCACAAGATGCGGGGTAAAGTTGATCTTTATCTGGGTTTCTGCCGCGGACGAGAGCTCCTGTTCAATTTCAGGGGTATGCCGGTGCTCCCCCACCTTGTATGCCTTGAACCCCTCATTGACCTCACAGAAAAGGGTTGCAACAGAGGTGCCACGCCCTGCCCCACTTGTCCCGGACTTGGAATCAATAATAATGCCTTCAGGACGAACCATGCCCTTTTTCAAAAGAGGAACAAGGGGAAGTATGGAGCTTGTTGGATAACAGCCGGGGTTTGCAGCAAGACGGGATGAGGTAATACGGCTCCTGTACAACTCGGGGAGCCCGTAAACAGCCTGGCCTAACAGCTCCGGAGCAGAGTGCTCCTGATACCATGCTTCATACACCTCACGGCTGCGGATGCGAAAATCAGCAGAAAGGTCCACAACCTTAAGCCCTGCCTCTATAAACTGTGGCACAACTGCCATTGCAGTCTGGTGGGGCACTGCAGTGAACACCAGGTCAGCATTGTTGCAGATCATGTCAACGTCTGGAGCGCTGAACCTCAAAGTCTCATAACCGTGAAGGGAGGGGAAAAGGTCTTCAACCCTGGTCCCCTCGTACTGACGGGAGGTGACCACAGTGACATCAACACCCGGATGCAGTTTTAAAATCCTCAGAAGCTCTACGCCTGTATATCCTGAAGCACCTACAATAGCTATCTTCTGTCTGTTTTGGGATGACACCGCCATTTTCCTCCTTACCTGAATTGAGCGTTTCAAAAGTTTGAAGACATAATTTTATACGATATCAAAAGAAGTTACACCTATAATACTCTTCAACTTTTGAAACCCTTCGGGATTGCCGGATTCACCGCATCTCCTTTGTCAGAGGAATTCCCATATAGCCGACTATTATGGAAATTCCTCTTTCGCGGATCTGCAGCAAATCCGACAATCGCTCAATCCAGGTCCTTAACAAGCCACCTGGTTTGAACAGTCACTTATTTTTCATCTGTAAACTGCCCAAACCCAGCGAAAACAAAAAAGGGAAGGCGCTTTAAGGCTCCTTCCCTAGAAAAAATAACAGAAAAACTGATTTTAACCTGTAATGAGTGTTTGCCGTTTCTGCTGCATATCCGCCAGGAATTCCTGTACAGGGATATGCAGGAAGCGCGCAAGCACGCAGGGTTTCAAAATCTGAAGATTATGATTGATGTTGCTCCTCTCTGTTGCAGCAGAAATCCATCTCTTCAAAGTTTTGAAACACTCAGATGCAGATTTAGCGTTTTGAGTACTGGTAACGCTTTCTTGCACCGGCAAGGCCGTATTTCTTGCGCTCTTTAACCCTTGCATCACGGGTAAGCAGCCCGGCTTTCTTGAGCGGAAGCCTCAGCTCTGGATCCATTGCCTGAAGCGCCCTTGCGATGCCATGCCTTAAAGCCTCGCACTGGCCGCTCTTTCCACCGCCCTTTACAGTGGCAAAGACATCAAACTTGCCCTTGGTGTCGGTTACCTCAAAGGGCTGGTCAGCAATGATACGGGCGGTAATCAGGTCAAAATATTCATCAAAGTCCTTGTTATTAACAGTGATATTGCCGCTGCCCGCAAAAATCCATACCCTGGCAACAGCGCTTTTCCTTTTACCTGTGGCGTAATAACGTTCCTGGTCCATTATATTCCTCAGTTACAGGTGCTTCAGGCAGCCTGCAGATTAAGTGTTTCCGGTGTCTGTGCCTGATGCGGATGTTCAGGGCCTGCATATATCTTGAGTTTTTTAAGCTGTGCACGGCCCAGCTTGTTCTTGGGCAGCATGCGCTTGACTGCAAGCCTGATAACCTCTTCGGGTTTTTTCTCAAGCATGGTCTTGGCATTTACGGACTTTAGCCCGCCCATGTAGCCGGTATGCCTGTGATACATCTTGTCCTCAAGCTTGTTACCTGTAAGTTTTACCTTTTCGGCATTAACAACAACTATAAAATCACCGGTATCAAGGTGAGGGGTATAGATGGGTTTGTGTTTACCACGAAGGCGGACTGCTATCTGTGCTGCCATGCGCCCAAGGACCTGGCCCTGAGCGTCAATGACATACCACTTTTTTTCTATTTCATCTATTTTGGGAAGCGGTGTTTTCATAAATAAGGTACGCTCCTGTCTGTACGCAGTAGTATATTACTTTGAAAAACATGCCGGTCATGACAGTTTTTCAGCAGCTTTTGCTGTTAAAAGTGCAGTTGGGGCAAAAATAAGGTTGTGGGAAAATTATGGTCTGCACCAAAATGAACAGCATCAGGATTTCTATAATAACAGCATGAATGTGTCAAGAAAAACTTTATGAGTATAAGCAACATTTGTATTTTAATTTGCAGTTTGATACCTTACTATTAATTTTGATAATTCATAAATCACCTTCCCGGTTGAGAGGTTCGAGAACTGATGGCTGCAAAGAAATTGACCAAAAACGAGATAAAGAAACTTAAAAAATCCCTGGAACTTGAAAAAAAGGCCGCATGGCCTGGACTTAAGACAAGTGAACGAAACACTGTTCTTGAGTGGTGTAACGAATATATAGACTTTTTAAGCTGTGCCAAAACGGAACGGGAGACAGTGAGGCACATTAAAGAAGTTGTGGAAAAGGGAGGATTCAAGCCCGCAGAAGATGCCAGGCCAGGAACCGGCAGGGTCTTCTGGACCTTCAGGGACAAGGTTGCGGCTGCGGCTGTGCTGGGGAAACAGGGGCCGGAGAGTGGCATCAGGCTCATAGCATCACACATTGATGCGCCGAGGCTGGACCTCAAGATTCATCCACTTTACGAAGAGCTGGGCATGGCATTGCTCAAAACCCACTACTACGGCGGCATCAAAAAATTCCACTGGGTTGCCACTCCTCTGGCACTTCATGGGGTTGTGGTCACTGCCAACGGGGACAGTGTGAACATCTGCATTGGTGAAGATGATTCAGACCCGGTACTTATGGTAAATGACCTGCTCCCACACCTTTCCCGCAAGGTCCAGGGCAGTAAAAAAATCGGGGATGCCATACCTGCGGAAAAGCTTAACGTGCTGGCAGGTGGATTCCCGATTGCTGGCCCTGAGGACACAAAAGATGCAGTTAAACTCAACGTACTCAGGCTGCTTAATGAAAAATACGGTATCACAGAGGCTGACCTGGTGAGTGCTGAGCTTGAGCTCGTACCTTCAGGCCGTGCCCGAGATGCAGGAATAGACAGGGCCTTTGTGTGCGGATATGGCCAGGACGACCGGTCATGTGCCTGGGCCTCGCTACAGGCACTGCTTGATTTGAAAAAACCGTCAGTTACAGGCGTTGCCATCTTCCTTGACAAGGAGGAGATAGGAAGCGACGGGAACACCGGTGCAAAATCAAAATTCCTTGAGAAGATTTATTTTGACCTCTTCAGGCTCACAGGCACCAAAACAGGGCCGGACACACTGCTTAATGCACTGCTTGGCACCGAGGCAATATCAGCAGATGTCACGGCAGCCATTGATCCGGATTACCAGGAGGTTCATGACAAACGTAACAACGCCATGGCCGGACACGGTATCTGCCTTAAAAAATACACCGGGCATGGAGGAAAGTATGCTGCAAATGATGCCAGCGCCGAGTATGTTGGCAGAATCCGCAGGACATGGGACACCGCTGGCGTAAGCTGGCAGGCAGGCTCCATGGGCAAGGTGGATGAAGGAGGCGGAGGTACTGTTGCCAAGTATCTGGCAGCACTGGGCATGAACATAGTGGATGCAGGCCCTCCGCTTTTAAGCATGCATGCACCGTGGGAAATAGCGCACAAGGTTGATCTTTACATGACCTACAGGGGATACAGGGCTTTTTTTGAAATGTAAAAGCAGGCATCAACCTGCACAGCAAAAGCGAGGTTGCAATGAAGGTTATCTCTCCAGGTTTTGAAATCCTCGATGATTACTTTGTATCTGGCCGAATTCTTGAACAGATAGAACGATGCGGCAGGGTATGCTATAAAAGTGAGGACAAGATTACGGCAGAATCTGCGCCGCCCTTTATCAAGGGCATAATCAAACGGGGGCATGAATCCGTAATAGAGATGGCACAGGTGGTTATGCGGGCAAGGGCCGGGTCCGCAGAGCCGTTTAATGAATTTTTTGAGCTGATTCCACGCTTTTGCCAGGCATCCCGCACAGGAGAAAATGAGTTTATTATCTCGGGGAATCCCAGGTCATTCCGGGACCTTGCCCGGAAACACCCAAAGGTGGCAATAGTCGGGGCTGCAGCCCGCCTGCTTTCAAAACACTGCCCTGTTGTCTTTGAAGACCTCATGGAAAATCCTGAACTTTCAGACGGAAGCGGCATTGACATAACACTCCTTGAGGCAAGAGAAGTTGACGCCCTCCCCCCGGATCTTCTTGCCAGGCACCGCACCCTGCTCCTTCACATCACTGTAAACAGGGCAGTAACCCACGAACTTGTCCGTCACCGGGTAGCATCATACCTGCAGGAGTCCCAACGTTACTGCCGGTATGGAGAGGCAAAATTCGGCGGTGAGGTTGTCTTTATAAAACCCTGTTTCTATGATGAGGATTCTCCTGAATATGCACTGTGGAAAGAGGCAATGGAGGAGACAGAGCGCATTTATCTCAAACTACTTGAATCAAGCTCTCCCCAGGCTGCACGCACTGTCCTTCCAAACTCGTGCAAGACAGAGATAATGGTAAATGCCACCCTGGAGGAGTGGTATCATATCCTGCGGCTAAGGGCATCAAGGGCAGCAGACCCGTCCATGCGCGAGATCATGCTGCAAATCCTCCCGGAGATGATCAAGCGGTTCCCACAGGTTTTTGAACCTCTTAAAGGGCTGCTGGAAGAATAATAAAAAAACCTGATGGACAGGGAAACCGATTTTCTGATTGTAGGAGGCGGCATAGCAGGACTATCCCTTGCGGCAAAGCTCTCAAGGCTTGGCAGTGTGGTAGTGCTTTCCAAAAAGGAGGCCAGGTTATCTGCCACTGACCTTGCCCAGGGTGGAATTGCCTCTGTAACTGATCCTGACGACTCCTTTATCTCCCATTACCATGACACGCTTCGGGCAGGTGATGGCCTGTGCCACGAAGAGATAGTTGAGCTGATTGTGAGCCAGGGTCCCGAACGGGTCAGGGAACTTGAAGAGTGGGGAGTCCGTTTTACCCGCAAGGCCGATGGAAGCTATGACCTTGGGCATGAAGGGGGCCACACCAAACGCCGGGTGGTGCATGCAGGGGACTTTACCGGCAGGGAGATACAGAAGGCCCTTATCAACCTGATGCGGGCAAACCCTGCAGTAACGCTGCTCCGGGACCATGTTGCCGTTGACGCCATTACAGAGTGCAGGATAAAGGGGGCATGTTCCGGGACAGCCAGGAGCAGAAAAGACAGATGCCTGGGGATGTATGTGCTTGACGTTGCAACAGGCAAGGTCTGCACCATCCTTGCAAGGGTAACAGTGCTTGCCACAGGGGGGGCAGGCAAGGTCTATCTCTATACAAGCAACCCTGATGTTGCCACAGGTGATGGCATTGCCATAGCCTATCGTGCAGGTGCACGGGTGGCAAACCTTGAGTTTGTACAGTTCCACCCCACCTGCCTGTATCACCACAAGGCAAAGAACTTTCTTATATCAGAGGCATTGAGGGGAGAAGGTGCAATTCTGACAGATGCCTCTGGCTATGCCTTCATGCACAAATACGACCCTGAACGAAAAGACCTTGCATGCCGCGACATTGTTGCAAGGGCAATTGATTCAGAGCTCAAGAAAAGCGGGGCAGACAGCGTATTTCTGGACATCACATCACGATCTGCCGAATTTATCAAAAACCGGTTCCCAAACATCTACGGCACCTGCCTGAAGTTTGGAATTGACATTACAAAGGAGCCGATACCTGTGGTTCCTGCAGCACATTACATGTGCGGCGGGGTTGTAACAGACAGGTATGGCCAGACCGATATTGCAGGACTCTTTGCAGTTGGAGAAACCGCATGCACCGGCCTTCACGGCGCCAACCGCCTTGCCTCAAACTCCCTGCTTGAAGGGGTTGTAATGGCACATCAGGCGTATCTGAAAATCAGTTCTGAATTTGATCGCCTCAAGGCTATTACCTCCCAGCCGGTTCAGCCCTGGGATACCGGAGGGGCAGTTGACATGGATGAAGCTGTCCTGATCTCCCACAACTGGGATGTTATCAGGCGCCTCATGTGGGATTATGTTGGCATTGTAAGAAGCGACCGGAGGCTTGAGCTTGCCAGAAAACGCATCAAACCCATTATGGAAGAGATAAACCGGCACTACTGGGAGTACATACTGACCCGTGATTTTCTGGAGCTCAGAAACCTCTCACTGGTGGCAGAGCTCATCATAAAGTCAGCATCAAGCCGCAGGGAGAGCCGTGGCGGTCATTTTAACATGGACTGGCCGGAAAAAGACGACTGGAACTGGCGGCGTGACTCACTTCTTTGCAGGGACAGCGATACTGCCTGAGAGCCGGATGAAATACAGAAAACGCACCATTGCCATCTGGCTTGCTGTGGCAGGCCTGCTCTGCCTGTGCCTGGTCTTTATTGCAGGCATGGATGATCTCACAGCACTCTACAGGAACATGATTGAGCTCTTTGAGCAGAGACAGCGGCTCAGGGAATTTGTCCTCTCCCTTGGAAGCCTTGGTCCACTGGCATTTATTGCCATTCAGGTGCTGCAGATTATCTTCTCACCAATTCCAGGGGAGGCCACAGGGCTCCTTGGCGGCTTCCTGTTTGGCAGATGGGCAGGTTTTATCTATTCAACCATTGGCCTTACCCTTGGTTCAGTGCTGGCATTTCTGATCTCAAGGCACTTCAGAAAATTCGTTGTGCCCTGGCTTCGAAAATCCCCTGCCTATGGCCGGTTTGAAGAACTGCTTGAACACCAGGGGCTTTTTATATGCTTTTTCCTGTTTCTGATGCCGGGTTTTCCAAAGGACTTCCTCTGCTATCTTCTGGGACTGAGCCGCATGCCCCTTCTGGCATTTGCAATAATTACCGGAGTAGGCAGGATACCCGGAACCCTCATGCTCTCCTTTCAGGGCTCTGATATTTACGATGGCAACATTGCAGGCCTGATAGCCCTTCTGATTATTACTGTGGCTGTGGCAGGCCCTGCATGGTACTGGCGAGATGCCATATACAAATGGGTTGAACAGCACGAGCTAAAGGATAATGGCAAGTGATTGCGTGGTTTGACTGCTTTTCAGGTGCAAGCGGAGACATGATCCTTGGCGCGCTTGTTGATGCAGGCTGGCCAGAGGGACAGCTTAAGGCACTTCCGCAAATTTTGGGCATTGACGGCGTTGAGGTATCATGCAGCCGGGTAATGCGATGCAGCATATCAGGCATCAAGGTCACTGTTTCCTCAACCAGGCCTCAAAATCTCCGCACCCTTCCTGCCATTACAGAAATCATCACCGCATCTTCACTACCTTCTTCAGTAAAGGAAAAAACACTTGGCATCTTCCACATACTTGGCAAGGCAGAGGCAGAGGTTCACGGCTGCTCAATAGATGAGGTGCACTTTCATGAAATAGGTGCAGTTGACACCATTATTGATATTGCCGGCGCTGTCCTGGGCCGTGAAGAACTGGGTATTTCAAAATGCATATCTTCCCCCCTGCCAATGGGCAGCGGGTTTATAAAGTGTGCCCACGGCACACTCCCGGTTCCTGCCCCTGCTGTGGCAAAAATAGTGGAAAAGATGCCGGTGTACGGCACTGACCTTGAGGCAGAGACCGTAACTCCAACAGGCGCGGCAATATTAAAGGGGCTCTGCCAGGACTTTGGTCCCATGCCTCAGATGGCAGTTCATAAAACCGGCTGTGGAGCAGGGGAGAGAGAGTTTGCTCACAGGCCCAACATGCTTCGTATCTGGACAGGGAGCAGCCTTCATATATCCCATTCGCCGGTAACAAAACTGAGTACCTGCATTGATGACATGAACCCGGAACTCTTTCCCCATGTAATAGAAAAATTACTGGATGCCGGGGCACTTGATGCATTCATACGGCCTGTTTCAATGAAAAAGGGAAGGCCCGGAATGGAGCTTGTGGCACTTTCTCCTCAGGGGCTTGAGGAGCGCCTGAGGGATGTGATATTCGGCGAAACCACCACATCAGGGATCAGGTTCAGCACAGAGGCACGCTTTCTCCTCAAAAGACGCGTCGAGGAAGTGCAAAGCCCCTGGGGAAGAGTAAAGGTAAAGGTTATTGTTCGGCCTGACGGAACTGAGGAGAGGGTACCTGAATACGAGGAGTGCAAGAAGATAGCTCAGGAACAATCCTTGCCGCTTACACGGGTTTACCGCATCCTGCAGCAGGGCTGATTTCAGGATATGTTGTTACCAATGGAACAGATTTTAACTGTGCGGTGAATTGACAGGATGTTATACTGAGCTTCCATGATATGGAATCTGTATATTCATCACCATGAAAGTTGGGACAAAACTCAACCCGGACGGGAATAATGCAGAACGCAATAATCATATTTTTGGCCACAGGCCTGTATGTGGGCAGGATACCAAAGGCTCCCGGGACCTTTGGCACACTCCTTGGCATCCCTGTTGCCTGCCTGCTCCACGGCCTCCCTGCAGCATTGTTGTTCCCGGCCCTGACAATCCTGATTCTCGCAAGTGTCATTATCTCAGGCATGGCAGCCACCATTTTGGGTGATAAAGACCCCCCGTCAGTGGTTCTTGATGAGGTTGCGGGCATGGCAGTAAGCATGTGCTGGTTTCCCTGCAACTTTATTTACGTCCTGGCTTGCTTTACCCTGTTCCGTCTGTTTGATATATGGAAACCAGGGCCTGTAAACAGCCTCCAGAACCTTCCTGGGGGATGGGGTGTTGTTATGGATGATATTCTTGCCGGCATAATGGCTGGCGCAGTGGTTCAGGCAGGAGTAATGTTGAGTCATGCATGGTGAAATAATAGCCATTGGAGATGAACTTGTTTCCGGCAGGACAATTAACACCACCAGCAGCTTTGCTGCCCGCAAGCTCTTTGATGCTGGCTACTCCATCAGGCGCATTACCGTAATTGGTGATTATATCCCTGTAATAGTGGAGTGTATCAATGCTGCCATCCTGCGCTCAAAATTTCTTATTATTACCGGAGGGCTTGGCCCCACTGCCGATGACATAACCAACGAGGCTGTTTCCAAGGCCCTTGGCCTGCCACTTGAAGAAAACACCCGGATCCTTGAAAAGATAAGCGAGTGTGAAGAACGTCATAACATAACCTATGACGAGACCTTCAAACGCAAGCTCTCCATGCTCCCCAAGGGAGCAGAGGTCCTGAACCCCGACGGCCATGCTGCCGGATATCTGCTCATGCAGGACGGCATACCGCTTTTCTTCCTGCCTGGAGTACCCAACCAGCTTGAAAATCACATCCTTAACCAGGTAATTCCAAGGCTTAAGCAGATGCTGGGCATAGGCAAGAGCGTGATGCAGAAGACATTCAAGATCTTCGGCCTCTCAGAGATTGAGGTCAATGCCAGGCTCTCACGCATTGAATCCCGATACAGCGGCCTTTCAATTGGTTACTACCCCAATTTTCCTGAGGTGCATGTAACCGTAACCCTCAAGGGAGAAAGCAGTGAGGAGACAA
This sequence comes from Deltaproteobacteria bacterium, assembly GCA_015494395.1. Lineage (GTDB taxonomy): Bacteria > Desulfobacterota > Dissulfuribacteria > Dissulfuribacterales > QOAL01 > S144-17. The sequence continues at coordinate 12,686 of WGBG01000034.1, read as the reverse complement.
GAAACTCATGTTATGAGGCCTGTTCCGCAATCCGCGACACTCTGGGGCTTTATGTAATTGCTGAGGACGAGAACACCCTGGAAGCAGTGACAGGAAGGCTTCTGGTCAGGAACAATGCAATGGTATCCGTTGCAGAATCGTGTACTGGCGGCCTGCTTGGACAGAGGCTTACAGATGTTGCAGGAAGCTCAGCGTGGTTTGAGCGGGGTGTTACCACCTATACCAACCGTTCAAAGGAGGAGATTCTTGGCGTACCCCATGATATGCTTGTCCGGCACGGGGCAGTAAGCTCGGAGGTGGCTACCAGTATGGCAGAGGGTATCCGCAGGCTTTCAGGCACAGAATATTCCCTTTCCATTACCGGCATCGCAGGCCCAGACGGAGGTACTCCGGAAAAGCCCGTTGGCACCGTATTCATCGGCATGGCAACACCTGAGAAAACCGCTGCCCTGCGGTTTCACTTCCCTGGAAGCAGGGAGAAGGTAAGGATAACGGCAACAGAAACTGCCCTTGACTGGTTAAGACGGCACCTGACAGATGGTTCGTACATTCCTGGCTATAAACCTGCCTGACAGGGAAAAACATAAACTTTCAGAGGCTGTTGATAGGTGGAGGCGGTACAAGGCGGCTGTGCGCTGGACCCCGGCCTCACGTATGCATCTTACCCTGAAATTCTTAGGGGAGGTAGAGGAACAGCGCATTGAGGCAATCTGCGAAGCCTGCCGCAATGTTGCCAGAATCCGGCAGCCATTTGAGCTTAAAACTACAGTTACCGGTGTGTTCCCAACAGTTAAGCGCCCAAGGATACTCTGGGTGGGCCTTGCCTCTATTAAACATGGGATGCTTCATGGGTTTCAGCAGCATATTGAAGATGAACTTGAAAACCTGGGCTTTCCCAGGGAAGAAAAGGCGTTTTCCCCTCACATTACTGTAGGACGGGTTAAATCGGGCAGAAACATTGCTGCCCTTATGAAGGATTTCATGGGCCATGAGCCAGGCGGCACTGCCTTCCCATGCGACCATTTTGCACTTTACAGCAGCACCCTTACCCCAAGGGGTCCAATATACAGGGAGATTGAACATTTCAGCCTTGGTTAGAGCATGGAGCCTTAAGAAACACCCTAACTTCTTTGCCTCCTTTGCGTGTTGAGCGAAGCGGGCGGTTTGAAAAAACAATTCCAGTTTTTGCACCTGGCAGATACCTGAACAGGCACAAACCATGAAAAGTTTCCTGCTCTCACTGCAGTTTCTCACAATCATCACCATAGTACCGGGGCTTTCAGCCACCCGCCGGGAACTTTCTGCATCTCTGGCCTTTTTCCCCTTAACCGGGCTGATCATAGGAGCAATTGTGGCCGGGTTTGACTGGGCTGCAAGGGGGCTGTGGTCTGTTCAGATCTGCGGTGTACTTGATGTTGCCCTGCTTGCACTCCTTACCAGGGGGCTTCATCTTGACGGCGTGGCAGACACCTTTGACGCCATTGGAAGCGGAGCAGGCAGTGAACGCGCCCTTGAGATAATGCGCGACAGCAACAGCGGGGCACTTGGCATACTTGCCATGGTGGTGGTGCTTCTAATTAAGGCAGTATCTGCCATAGAGCTCTCAACCCAGGCAGCGTGGCAATGGTTCATCCTTGTTCCCTGCCTTTCCAGGTTCGGAATCAACGTCTTGGGATCCCTGTCCCGGTATGCAAGAAGCAGCGGGGGGCTTGGCCAGGCATTTACAGGCAGGGCCTCCCTGACCTACATGCCTGTTGCAGCGGCAACTGCACTTTCAGCTGCATGGATTCTTGGAAAAATTTATGGCATTGCAATGGTTGCAGTCCTGGTCATTTGGTGCATTCTTGCAGGTATCTGGTGCAAAAGACGATTTGGCGGCATCACTGGTGATATACTTGGCGCACAGGTTGAGCTTACAGAGGCTGCCATATTCCTGGCTGCTGCGGCAATCATACATTAACTATAACAACCCATGAAAAATGCCTGCAGAATCTACCTTCTAAGACACGGGGAGGTAATAGACCCGAAGAGGACCTTTTACAGCCAGCTTGATGTGCCACTTTCCCCGCAGGGCAGGGAACAGAGCATAAAGGTTTCAAAGCGGCTTGCTGAAGCCGGAATTGGCTCAATCATCTCAAGTGATCTTTCCAGGTGCCGCTTTATGGCTGAAAAACTCTCAGAACTTACTGGTGTTGAGCCTGTCTTTACCCCTGCCCTCAGGGAGGTAAATTTCGGAATGTGGAGCGGGCTTACCTGGGAACAGATAGAGGAGGCATATCCCGGGGCATTTGAAAATCGCATGAATGATCTGGCCAATTTCAGGCCTCCAGGCGGTGAAAACCTTAAAGATGTAAGGGAAAGGGTACTTCCCGTGTTCGTGGAGGCATGCACCAGTAAGTGCAGCTCCGTTGCCATGATTGCCCATGGCGGCGTAAACAGAATTCTGATGGCATCTATCCTTGAAATGCCACTTGAAAACATCTTTTCCATTGATCAGGAACACGCATGTGTGAACATAGTGGATTGCTATCCAGACGGCATTAAGGTGGTAAAGGCCATAAACCTGCCAGCTAATAAATAACAGCAGATTTTGTTGATTTTTCAATTAATTCGTGTCACATTTGTTGTGCTCACAAATTCCTTAAACCTCCTAGAAACCGGAACTCTCCTATGCCAAAAAATCTCAACATAAAAGCCAGAAAACGAATACTCATAACAGGAGGCGCAGGTTTTATAGGCTCACACCTGTGCCAGCGTCTGCTCTCCCAGGGCAGTGAAGTTATATGCGTTGACAACTTCTATACAGGAAGCAAGGAAAACATCGTCCACCTGATGGACCATCCCTATTTTGAGATAGTGCGACATGACATCACCTTCCCCCTGTACATGGAGGTGGACCAGATTTACAATCTGGCCTGCCCTGCCTCTCCTATCCACTACCAGTTTGACCCGGTACAGACCACCAAGACCTCGGTACATGGCGCAATCAACATGCTTGGACTTGCAAAGAGGCTGAAGATAAAGATATTCCAGGCATCTACTTCCGAGGTTTACGGAGACCCGGAGATACACCCGCAGCCCGAATCATACTGGGGAAATGTGAATCCCATTGGTGAAAGATCGTGCTATGACGAAGGTAAACGATGCGCAGAAACCCTGTTTTTCGACTATCACAGGCAGCATAAGCTTTGTATAAAGGTTGCGCGCATATTCAACACATACGGACCCCGCATGCACCCCAATGATGGCAGGGTTGTTTCAAACTTTATCGTACAGGCCCTGCTGCAACAACCAATAACAATTTACGGAGATGGTGCGCAGACCCGCTCATTCTGTTATATTGACGATCTGGTTGAACTGATAATCCGGTTCATGGGCAGCGACGATGACTTCACCGGCCCCGTTAACGCCGGCAATCCCGGAGAGTTCACCATCCTCGAACTTGCAGAGAAGGTACTTGAAATAACTGGATCAAAGTCTGAAATTATCTTCAAACCGTTACCCTCTGACGATCCTCAGCGTCGCAGGCCGGACATAACTCTTGCCAGGGAACACCTGGGCTGGGAGCCCAAAACACCCTTGGATGAGGGCTTAAAAAAGACTATAGATTATTTTGACAACTATCTGCGACGTGATTTGACTTGAACCGCCCACGGGTTTAAGCATTTATCTTAATATGCCCTGCCGTCATCCTGCCATAATCTGCTTTCAAATCCCGCTCATATTGCTGTACCTCTGCATACAGGCTTCAGCCATTGAGCTTGTGGTCCCGGATGATTTCCCCATGATCTCATTTGCAATGGAGATGGCAGAATCCGGCGACACCATCATAGTGAAACCCGGAGTTTATAACGAAAGGATCAAGCTGAAAGATGGCGTGAGCCTGGTAAGCTATGCAGGGGATGACGGTGATGAGCTGGTGCAGGGGCCAGGCAGGAAGAAGGTGCTCAGGCGGGCGCTTCGGACAATCATAGACGGCTCAGACATTGAAGAGCCTGGCTATCTTCTCAGCTTCCCGCAGGAGGCAACCGGCGAAATGATGGTTGACGGATTCACATTTCGCAACATGCCAAAGTATGTCTCAAGCCTGCAGCTTTTCCTAATGGAGATACGCGGCTGCTCACCAGTGGTAACAAACTGTATATTCACCGGAAACAAAAGCGGAGGGGGAATCCTTTCTACAGGTCTCGGGGTGGGCATGGGAGCGCCAATTGCTACTGCCAAACCCCTGATAACCAATAACGTAATCTATGGCAACATGGGGACAGGGATTGCCAACGGCAGTAACTCCGGTGCCCTTATTACCAACAACGAGCTCTTTGACAACCGGTTTCCGGAACAGAGCCACAAGCAGCAGTTTGCCCCTGCAATCGGTGTCAGGGAACAGGCAAGACCACTGATTGAAAACAACCTCTGCTACCACAACGAGACCGGCATTGGTGCCATAAACTTTGACGCCAACACCTTCCCAAACCTGGATAAAGACCTTGTAATCAGGGGAAATGAAATCTATGAAAATCTCATGGGAGGAATAGGAATAAGGGGAATAGGCGGGGCAAACATTAAAAACAGGGTTATAATTGAGAACAACACCATCTACGCCAACATGGAGGCAGGCATAAGGTGTACCAAACTCGACATGGCCACAATCCGCGACAACCGGATTTACAGCAACCGCAAGTCAGGTGTCAGCCTGTGGAACGTACAGAGGGGTATTATCACCGGCAATGAGATATTCAAAAACTATACTGCCGGGGTCCGTCTTCTGGCAGTACCCATGGTTTCTCTTAAGAAAAACAGTATTTACGAGAACGTAACAGCCGGGGTCGATTTCATAGGGTGGAAAAAAAAGGTTACCTGGTAATGATTTCGTCTGCCTGCAAACATCATGAAAACCGCAATGGAGCCAGCAGGCTCATTGCCCTGCTGTTGTTCTGCATGCTTCTTTTGCCCCCCCTGCTGAGCCCTGCTGCAGAAATAAAAGTACCCTCCCGGGTAAAAAGCCTTCAGGATGCCGTGGAAGAGGCGGCTCCAGGAGACACCGTACTGGTAGCACCTGGCACATACCGCCTTTTTTTTGACAACCTGCTTATAAACAGACGGACAATAACCTTACGAAGCGAACAAGGAGCGGCCAAAACAATAATAACCGGCAGGGGCAATGGCCCCGTGATTACCATTGGCCAGAGAAGCCGTGCAGTAATCCAGGGTTTTACAATCACCAGGGAAACCGATTCAGACAACAGGGCCGTGCAGGGAGGGGCAATATACTGTGGAGCAGGTTCTGCTCCCCAAATCTGCAAAAACATATTCATAAACAACCGAGCTGTATTTGGTGCAGCAATCTACTGTGATGTGCAGTCCATGCCCAAAATACGGAATAATGTCTTTTATTCAAACAGTGCGGAGACTGCCGGTGGAGCTGTCTTTACCGAACACTCCCGCGCAACCATTACAGGGAACTGGTTCCAGGAAAACAGCGCAGGAAGCTCTGGCGGGGCGCTTGCTTGTAACAGGGATTCTTCAGAGGTTTTTGGCAATATCTTCTGGAAAAACAGGGCATTGTTTGGAGGTGCCATTTCATGCGACCGCGCGGCAACCTGGCTCTACAACAATACCCTGGTAGCAAACCAGGCTGACAGGGGCGGGGCCATCATGCTTGACCGCGGTTCTGTACGCCTTATCAACCTTATATTTTCAGAAAACCGGCAGGGGGACCTGTTTACCAAGGGTACAGGCCCTGCTGGAAGGCCGCTGTTTTCAGACCTTCAAAACAAAAATTTTTCCGGAGTAAACGGAAACATCTGGGCTGATCCTGGTTTTGTTGACCCTGCTAAGGGAAACTTCCACCTACAGACAGGCTCTCCCTGCCTTGATGCAGGTAACCGCGATCCCTTCTACAAGGACAGGGACGGTTCATTCAGTGACATGGGGGCATACGGCGGGCCGGGGCCCATGGACGATGCTGCCTTGCCCTTGTGGCCGGAAAATTGCTTGACATACAAAAACAATATCACAGGCGTATCTATTCAGCGTGGTAAATGATCTTGTTTTGGAGTGACTTTGAACAAGTTCGTAGTTTTTCTTGGTGAAGCGTAGCCATAAAATCGCGTCTGTCTGAGTGAGGCATGAGCGAGTTTAGCGATTTTGGCGGAGCAAGCCTTAGAAAAACAAGAAATTGTTCTCCGGAACGGAAAAACAGGACCATTTACCAACATTTATTAACATAAGTACGCTGAACAGTTACTCAAAGGCTTTAATCAAAACGCATCTATTCAGAACACAGGCAGGAAATAACCACCTTGCAAAATCTAATGAATGAAATGAATAGATAGACCATCATAAAGGTAGTACACACATCATGTATAAGGAACATAAAAGTATCATACCAACAGCACTCCTTTTTCTATCCCTGATTATCACCTCAACCCTGGCACTGCCTGACCCCGCTATCTGCGCCACAAGAAGAGTTCCGGCCCAGTTCCAGTCCATACAAAAGGCAGTTGATGCCTCTGCCCCTGGTGACAAGGTGCTGGTTGCCCAGGGCACCTACTTTGAACATGTAACCCTGAAAAAAGGAATAATACTTGAAGGCGGCTGGAACAGCGGCTATACAAAACGCTCCCCGGCCAAGTTTGAAACAATAATTGACGGCGCCAGGGCCAAGGGCCCGGTGATTAAGGGTGCAGACAATTCCATTATAGACGGCTTTACCATCATCCACGGCTCTCTGGAAGATACTGGAGATGACCGCGCCGGATCCGGCATTTACTGTAAAGGGACGTCTCCTGTAATCCGCAACAATGACATCATGGAAAATGAACCATCAGGTGTGCTGTGTGAAAAGAGCCATGCACAGATACTCAATAACCGTATCCATAACAATGCCCAGGCTGGTGTATTTGTTCGGAAAGGCTCTGACATCAAGATTCATGGAAACAGAATTTATGAAAATGCCTACTCGGGTATCGGCTCAAACAAACTCCCTGTATCAAAGGTTGATATCAGGAACAACACCATCTATGCCAATGAACGCTCCGGCATTTACGTAGATGCTGCCAGCGGCACTATAATCAACAACATTGTCTATGATAACGGCCTGGCCGGAATCAGGGGTAATGCCATGCCGCTTTCCGTGATTAACAACACGGTTGTGGGAAATGGGCAGGCAGGCCTCTTTATAGACGATCCGGAGGCCACCCCAGACGTAAGAAACAACATCTTTGCACATAACATGGATGCAGGTGTCCGTACCAGTGGAAAGGGCTATTTCTTCAATCTCTTCTTTGCAAACGGTTCAGCAGGTGCTTGCAACCCCGAGTATCTCTGGTGTGTCAGGCCTCAGTTTTCCGGTTATGAAGATGAAAAGAGCTATAAACGCAAGGGGAATATAATTGCTGATCCTCTGTTTGTGGATGCAGCCAGGAAAAACTTTCATCTCAAGCCTGGCTCCCCCTGTATTGATGCCGGGGACAAGGCAGCAAAATTCAAGGATGTCAACTTTCCTCCCTCAATGGGCAGTGCGCGAAATGACATGGGTGCCTATGGGGGACCTGGCACAGTGGCTGAGAAGGGTGGCAAGAATCACGCTCCACGCGCCAACGCAGGCCCTGACATCACTGCAACCAGGGCTGGCAAGGTAATCCTGGATGGAACCGCAAGTTTGGACCCGGATGGCGATGCCCTGGAGTACAATTGGAGTATCAGAAAAGCCCCTTCAGGAAGCCGTGCAAAGATTGCTGCAGCCACCAGGGAAAAGGCAATGCTCCTTGCAGACAAGGCAGGCACATATATTGTCCAGCTTTCAGTGAAAGACAGCCATGGGCTTTCGGGCAAATCGGATACTGTGAAGGTAACCATCCCGTCCAACACACCACCCAAGGCAGTGATTGGAGAGGTACTCTCACAGGTATCTGTTGGTGACAGCCTGACCCTCTATGGCACAGCAAGCAGCGACAGGGAGAAAAAGCCCCTGACTTACCACTGGAGCCTCAAATCAAAACCCTCTGCAAGCCATGCAGTACTCCAGGACGCAGACAAAAAAGAGGCAAGGCTCACAGTCGATGTTGACGGCTGTTACGCAGTTGAGTTGGTGGTGAGCGACGGAAAACTGAAGAGTGAACCTGCTGTGGTTTATATAAGCACAAAAAATGCCCCTACCCAGGGGGTCCGCAGGGTTCCTCAGGAATATCCCACCATCCAGGCTGCTATTGATGCAGCACAGCCAGGCGATGATATCATTGTTGAAAAGGGTGTGTACAAAGAGCTTATAACTATTGACAAGAGCGTAAATATCTTTGGCAAAAACTGGCCGGTAATTGACGGTGGAAGCCCGGAAGGTAACAAGAACACTGTGAGCATCTTCTATCTCGGGGACAGTGCAGGCAAACTGGAGGGCTTTGTTATAACAGGCGGAGGCACCGGAGACCTTGGTCACGGTATAAACATCTGGGATTCCTCACCTGAAATATACAACAACCGCATAACCGGGAATCATCACGGCATGGGTATCCACGGTTCTCCTCCACTCACAGGCAAGGCCAAGATTCACGGAAACCTGATTTACGGCAACATGGTTGGTATTGGTAACGGAAAGGACAGTAATGCCAGAATATACAACAACAGGGTTTATAACAACAGCGTTGTAGGCATAGGTTGCCGGGGCAAGGCGCTCCCGCGCATTGAATACAACATAGTTTACAACAACCGTATTGGAATCGGTGCCAGAGAGGTAGCTGCCCCGCTCATCAGGGGCAATGAAGTATTTGACAATACAGACGGCATTGTCATAGGCCCGCTGTCAACATCCAACTCGGCGCCATTCAATGACATTGTTATTGAAAACAACCTGGTGGTCAAAAACAGGCACATTGGCATCAACATTACCTCCTTTAACCAGAGCAGTGTGATCATCAGGAACAATACCATTGCAGACAACAACAGCGGCACACGCCGTATCCGTGCAGGCGGCATCCTCCTTGGGTATCCCCAGCCTGGAGACTTTGTGGTCACACTGGAGAAGAACATCATTGCCGGAAACGGTACGGTTGGTATTGCAAACTACACCGGTACGGAGAACTACAGCAAGCCGGGCGTGACCCTGAAGAACAGCGGCAATATCCTGTGGAACAATACGGAAGATCTGCAGAACTGCAAAAAGGGGCCAGGGGATAAGCGCACAGACCCGGGATTTACATCAAAGGCATTGCCAGGGATAAAGGCGTACAGCAATGGAACAGGCATTGGTTTTGTTCCCAAGGGTGAAGAATACAAGAAAGTCCCTGCCGCTATATAACCTTTGAAGGCGGAACAGAAATGACAGCAGAAAATCCGACAGGAGCAGTGAAAATAGTTGAGGTAAAGCCGCTTTCAGCAGGCAGGGAGGCTGTTGGTCTGGCTGGTGCCATTTTCCTCATCATACTCCTTATGGGGCTTGTCTTTTCTTCACACAAAAAAGAGACAGGGGAAGCAGGCACTGAATCCTTTCAGATCAAGGATATATACCTTAAAAACCAGGCGCCTTTAATGTACCGCTCACTCAACGGTGTGGCATCTGACATACTTGACCTGCACAATGATTCCGGAGGGTGGCCCACAGTGGATGAACTCAAGGAAGAGGGGCTGCCTCCGTTTGCATCAGCGTTTCTGCCAACTGGACTCCGGGGATATGCATGGAACCTTCATGAGGGCCAGGGTTATGTTGATTATTTTGGCTATAATGCCCGGGCAAGCAGTACTGAGGGGCAGAACAGTGACCCGCTCAAGGACAGCTTCATGCTTCGAATCATAGACATTTCCGGCAAATCACATCCACCACTTCCTGCATCAGTCAGCACGGATGCCAGATTCTTTATTCAGATATGGCACTTCCCTGCAGTAAGAGAGTATCCTGGCGCTGATCCTGCGTCTCTTGGCTGGAAGTGGATTGTGAGCTCTGCCCAGACAAAATAATCCCTTAATTGAACAATACCGGTATCTATTCAGTGTGGTAAATGGTCTTGTTTTGGAGTGACTTTGAACAATTTCGTAGTTTTTCTTGGCGAAGCGCAGCCAAAAAATCGCGTCTGTCTGAGCGAGGTACGATCGAGTTTCGCGATTTTGGCGTAGCAAGCCTTAGAAAAACAAGAAATTGTTCTCTGGAACGGAAAAACAAGGCCATTTACAAACCTTTATTAACATAAGTACGCTGAACAGTTACCAATAATTTTTCCCATTTTGAAACGCTCAACTTAGATTAAAGTCAAAGGAGACAGCATAAGATGAACCGCATTATATTGGCATTTTGGGTAACACTTTTTCTCTGCTCTACTGTCTTTGCCCAGACACCGGCAAAATGCGATCTCAAAATCGGAGTTACCCTTCATCCCTACTACTCCTGGGTAAAAAACATAGTGGGCGATACCGCAGAGGTGATTCCCATTGTGCCCTCAGGGGCTGACCCACACAGTTACAGGCCCAATCCAAAGGACATGGCCGTAATGAATACCCTTGATCTTCTGGTTATAAACGGGATGGGGCATGATGAATTCGTAAAGCCCATGCTAAAGGCGGTAAACCGCAGGGATCTGAAGGTTCTGAACGTCAACAGGGGGATCCCTCTGATTCCTGTTCAGACCCACAGGTACGCATTTGAAGCTGGTGAAGACCAGAAGGTGGCATACAACAGCCATACCTACATCTCCATTACAACCTCTATTCCGCAGATAAAGGCAATAGCCGCAGAACTTGAAAAGCTCTGCCCGCAGGATGCAGATTTTTACAGGAAAAACACCCGAAATTACATAAAGCGCCTGAGAAAAATGCTGGCCCAGGCACTCGAAAAACTCTCCACTGTCGATTCGTCAAGGTTCAGGATAGCCACGGTGCATGACGGGTACGCCTATCTGTTCCAGGAACTTGGAATCAAGGTTGCCGCAGTTGTACAGCCCAGGCATGGAATAGAACCGAGCCCCCGCCAGCTCCAGGACACTATAAAACGTATCAAGAGGGCAAAGGTAAATATCCTGTTTGCCGAACTGGATTATGACAAGAAGTATGTGAATATCATATACAAAGAAACCGGCTGCAGAATATACAAACTGTCCCATATCTCAAACGGTGAATACACCGCGGACTTTTTTGAAAAGACTATGAAACAGAACATTGATACCATTGTTAAGGCACTGACCACAGCAGCCGAAGAGGCAGAAAAACAGCCTGCAAAGTAGCGTCTGAGGTTTGGTTGTTCAGTGTATTAACGGTAATTTAGGTAGGTAAATGGGCTTGTTTTTTCCGTTCCAGTGAATAGACACTATAAGGGAAGCTGAAGATGCCACGCACGGCTGAAAAGCCAAGGGATACACTGCTTGAGATAAGAAATCTCAATGTTACGCTTGGAGGAAATCATATCCTTCAGGATGTAAACATGGATGTCAAATACGGCCACATCCATGCCATCATAGGGCCAAATGGAGCAGGCAAGACCACCCTTATGCGCAGTATTACAGGGGGTATGCCCCACACCGGCACCATCCGTTTCATGTTCAGGGAAAATGGCCGAATCGGTTACGTGCCCCAGCTCCTGGAGTTTGATCACTCTGTGCCCATAACGGTCTTTGACTTCATCTGCCTTATGCTCCAGGACTTTCCGCTGTTTCTAAGCCGGAAAAAGCAGAAACTCAAGCGGGTAAAGGAGATACTGGAGGTTACAGATTCTGCTCACCTTACAGACCGTCTCATGGGGAGCCTGTCCGGGGGTGAATTTCGCAGGGTGCTTCTCGCTCAGGCCCTGGTGCCGCTGCCGGAGATACTTCTTCTTGATGAGCCTGCCAGCAACGTGGATGAGGTGGGGGCAAGGCAGTTTGAATCCCTGCTTCTGCGCCTTAAAAAAGACCACGGCCACTCAATTTTGATGGTGGGCCATGACATTCAGCGGATTCTTGACATTGCCGACAGGGTAACAGCCATAAACCGGACAGTCACCTTTGACGGCTCACCCCAGGAGTTGAAGGACCCTGAAAGGGTTGCGGCACTCTTCGGGCTTTCAGCCATGCCACCGGGGGCAGGTGCGGCAAATCTTCAGCAGGAAACGAGTTAAATCTTCATGACATGGGGGTTGTCACCCTGACATTAAAGTTAGCTCAAAGTCGAAAGCTGAAAGCAAACATGACTCCTTCACCGCCCGCTTCGCTCAAGGACGCCAAGAACGCAAAGAACAACGCCAAGGAAATTATTTCTTCCCTGTCGGCCACCCCGACAGGGAAAAATTAAAAACCCTTTGCGTCCTTAGCGTCCTTTGCGATTCAGCTTTTGTCTTTTTGGACTTTGAGCCTTGAGCTTTCAGCTTTGAGCTATTTTACGGTAACATAAATGGAATGTATCTATTCAGAGTGGTAAATGGTCTTGTTTTGGAGTGACTTTGAACAATTTCGTAGTTTTTCTTGGCGAAGCGCAGCCAAAAAATCGCGTCTGTCTGAGCGAGGTACGAGCGAGTTTCGCGATTTTGGCGGAGCAAGCCTTAGAAAAACAAGAACCTAGATTGAGCGTTTCAAAATCTGGAAAATTATTTTTTTAATGGAATTAAAAGGAGTTATGTCGATTATAGCTTTCCAGATTTTGAAACCCTTCTGGATTGCCGTATTTACTGCATCTCCTTTGTCAGAGGAATCCCCATATAGCCGACTATTATGGGAATTCCTCTTTCGCGG
>WGBG01000033.1 GCA_015494395.1 Deltaproteobacteria bacterium | reverse complement strand
GGATCCCCACTCCAGAATACGTCAGCCACAGGACGAGCACTTTCTGCAATAAGCCGGTTCAGGAGCCCTGTACTTTTGGTCTCTTCAGTATCTGTTACCAGCCGAACCTTGATTCCTGACTGCTCTTCAAAGCGTTTGGCCACAGGTCTTGAGAAGATATCATCAACAGAGGTATAAACCACCACTTCGGGCCGTGCATTATTCCCCTGACAGCCTGCAAAAATGGCCAGAAAACACAGAACAGCAAATATAACGGTCTGTTTGAATATCATTTTGACTCCTTAAGATTTTTTATTTCAAGATCATCAAATGATGATGCTGCATCAGCCTTTGTCCATACTCCCACGCCTCCAGCATTCACAAAGGTATCATCTGTTGTTTCAAGGAGTTTTTTCCCATTTACCCAGCCGGTGATGTGATTTCCCCTGGCATCTATTCTTACGGTAAACCAGTTTCCTGCCCTTATGCCGTGGATATCGGCGCTAGCAATCATTACCCTCCTTCCCCTTTTTACATAGTAGATGCGAAAGTTGTCTTCAAGGGGGTTCAGGCGGGCTACATAATAGTTGTTGCGGTCAGTAACTCGCCACATGGGGCCGCCACCCTGATCAATCCGGCCCCTGTCAGCCCGGACTTTTACAATGATTGTGCCATCTCTGAATGTTATTGCATCGGTCCAGCAGATGTTGAACTGGCCGCCAGAAGGGGCCTTGATTTGAGTAATTTTCAGGATGTTAGGGGGCGATGGCGCATCAGCGTCTGAAATTACATGCCAGATTGCATTAAAACGGGCATGCCCCGTGGTTTCGGGGTGCAAGTCAACCGGAAGCCTGGAATTGTCATCAAAATTGATGATCAGTGGTGAAGATGAGTTGTTTCCTGATGCCAGGCAAAAGGTGTTGTTGGGTCCTAAAAGAGCGAAAAAGAGTGATAACACGCACAATTTTTTCATGAGATTCATAATTCTTTTCCTTAATGCCAGAAAAACTTGATAACAAAAAAAATTAGTACACTAAAACAACAGAGTTGGTAAATTATACTATGTTGGTGCTTTTTTATAAAGTTCGAGGTGAATGAGCCCGAAAAAGTATCCTGTTTTATCTATGTTGTATCCAGATAATTCAAATTGGGAAGCTCTAGACAAAAGAATGCTTTTATCTGTCAGCTTCCCGGTTTGAGCTAACTTTTATTGTCAGGCTTGTTAATGACTACTCGCCAAAGAAAAATATTACTGAAGTTCAGATTGTGGTTTAGCCTCAGGTTTTTTACGCTGCTAAGCGATCTGAGCGTTATTATATGTGCCTGGGTTGGGTCATTCTGGCTGCGGTATAATCTCTCTATTCCACCAGAGACTTACAGTGTTCTTGTCATAAGCACATTGATTGCATCTGTATTGCAAATTATTACCCTTTTGAGCTTCAGGATTTATAGAATCACAGCCAGATTTGTCTCAATTGATGACCTGAAAAGAATAGTTCAGGCAGTTATTGTCGGGGTGGTGGTTACATTTGCTGCACTCTTTGCGTGGAACCGTCTTGAGGCAATACCTCGTTCCATTCCACTCCTTGACACTATCCTGCTGATAGCCGGGCTTGGCGGTAGCAGGGCAGCCTATCGTATGTCTTGCGAAGGAACTATTTTACCCAGACAAAGTGGTATAAGAACACTTATTGTTGGTGCTGGAAGTGGAGGAGAGCAGCTTCTCAGGGCCTTACGTAACGGAGATGGGGAATACAATCCTGTTGGTTTCCTGGATGATAGCCGTTCTAAGGCTGGGAAGACAGTGGCAGGCGTAAAAGTGTTAGGGCGTGTAAGGAATTTGCCTGAAGTTGCTAAGAAATATAATATTGAACTTGCGGTTCTTGCAATTCCGTCTGCTGACAAAAAGTTGGTGCAAAGATTCGTTGAGCTTTGTATTCAGGCAGGTATATCCTATAAGACCCTTCCGTCCACAACAGATTTACTCTCTGGAAAGCTGAATGCTGACTCTGTTCGGGATGTTACCATTGAAGATTTGCTTGGCAGGGACCCTGTAAAACTTGACTGGACGAAGATCAAGGCAGAGTTTTCCGGTCGCAGGGTTATGGTAACTGGTGCCGGAGGGAGTATAGGCTCTGAACTCTGCCGCCAACTTATAAAACTTGCTCCATCCAGGCTGATTCTGATTGAAAATAGTGAGTTTGCACTGTATCAGATTGAACAGGAATTGCAGAGACATGGCGGCTCCGTTGCTTTAATGCCGGTTCTATGTGATGTGCGTGATTCGTGTATGGTGGAGTCAGTGGTTAATGACACCAGGCCGGAAATAGTTTTTCATGCTGCAGCTTACAAGCATGTACCTATGGTCGAGGTGAATCCCAGGGCTGGTATCAAAACCAATGTTTTTGGCACCCTTAATCTTGCTC
>WGBG01000032.1 GCA_015494395.1 Deltaproteobacteria bacterium | reverse complement strand
ATTGAAGAAGAGCGTGCTGCGGGATTTTCATGAATTTTACCCGGAAAAGTTCAACAACAAGACAAATGGAATAACTCCAAGACGCTGGCTCAAAAAGGCAAATTCTCCCCTTTCATTCCTGATATCAAGCGCCATTGGTGACAACTGGACCAGGGATCTTGATGAGCTTAAGGGACTTGTCTCTTTTGCAGATGATCCATCGTTTCAGGAACGCTGGTATGAAGTAAAGCAGCTTAACAAGGAGAGGCTTGCCTCATATATCAGGGAAAGGCAGGGTATTATAATAGACCCTGAGCTGATGCTTGACTGTCAGACAAAGCGTATCCATGAGTACAAGAGGCAGCTTCTCAATATACTTCATGTAATAACACTGTATAACAGACTTCGTGAGGGCATGGATCAGGGCTTTGTGCCGCGCACCGTGCTCATATCCGGAAAGGCCGCACCTGGTTATTATCTTGCCAAACTCATTATAAGGCTTGCACTTGCAGTTGGAAAAATGATTGAGCAGGACCCTGCCACTGCCGGAAGGCTCAATCTGGTGTTTCCTGAAAATTACGGGGTTTCCCTTGCCGAGTACATTATACCTGCAGCAGAGCTGTCCCAGCAGATTTCAACAGCCGGGATGGAGGCATCGGGAACAGGCAACATGAAGTATGCCCTGAACGGAGCCCTTACAATCGGTACGCTGGACGGGGCAAATGTGGAAATCATGGAAGAGGTTGGTGAGGAGAACATCTTTATATTCGGCATGACCGCAGAACAGGTTGAAGAGAAATGGCAGAAGGGCCATGATCCCCGTGCGATATATGAATCCAAACCTGAGCTGCGTAACGTCATTGACCAGATACAGGGCAATGTTTTCTGTCCCAATGAGCCTGGTCTGTTCAACCCCATCGTTGATGCCTTGCTGAACCAGGGAGACTACTTCATGGTAATGGCGGATTATGATTCATATATCAGGACACAGGCTGAAGTAGAGCGTACCTATCTTGACAGGCGAAAGTGGGTGCGTATGTCCATTCTGAATACCGCCAACATGGGCAAGTTTTCAAGTGACCGAACCATTATGGAATATGCCAGGGAAATATGGGGTGTTGATCCGGTTCCGGTGCAACTGTGATGTTTTGACGAAGTTACCTGTTCAGATCCAGTAGCTGCAGCATGTGGTTCATGTCCGGGTGTTTTTTTGAAGGCCCTTCGGTAATCACGGCCCAGTCACCTGAAATGCCCAGATCCTTCAGATATCTTCTTACAGTCCTGGCCCACCTCACAGGTTTTTCCAACTGATGCACTGGCCATACCCCGTATGAGAACATGAGCTCATTGCATGTCTTTTCGCTCACACTGGGTGCAATTATCCAGCACGGCAGCCTGAACCTGGTTACACTTCGTGCAGTGGCCCCGCTGTCAGTGGGGGTGCAGACCGCAGCAACATTCATTTTAGATATGATGTTCTCAACGCTTGATGCGATTATATCCACAGTTTTTGCCCCTGAATCCTCGATTACCGGCTGCATGAACTGCCCCATGTGGATATAGGGCTCCACTGCCTGTGCAATACTTGCAAGCATGGAGACTGCTTCAACTGGATACTCACCCATTGCAGACTCTTCAGACAGCATCACAGCATCGGTACCGTCAAGTATGGCATTGGACACATCTGTTGCCTCTGCCCTGGTGGGCCTCGGGTTGTGAGTCATGGATTCCAGCATCTGGGTTGCCGTAATCACCGGTTTGCCATGTATGTTGGCACGTCGTGTGATGAATTTCTGCGCAAGGGCGATCCGTTCTATGGGCATTTCAACGCCAAGGTCACCCCTTGCCACCATTATTCCGTCCGCCGCAGTTATTATATTGTCTATTTCCTCAACAATGCTTGAGCGCTCGATCTTGGCTATTATAAACGGATTGAATCCCCTTTCCCTGGCGGCGGCACGCACGTCGTGGATGTCCCTGGCATTGCTCACAAAGGACTGGCTTACAGCATCTACGCCGTTTTCAAGGGCAAATTCCATGCACTCCCTGTCGCGAGGGGTAAAGGCACCTGTCCCAAGGTCTATTCCAGGAATGTTAAGCCCCTTTCTTGATCTCAGTATGCCTCCGGTTACTACCTCACACCGTATATCATTCTCATCTGAGCTTATGACCCGAAGCTGTACAAGGCCGTCATTCAGAAAGAGAATGTTACCGGGCTTCACCGCACCGGGCAGCTCCTTCATTGTAATTGATACAATTTCACTGTTACCAACAACCTGCCTGGTGGTGAGGGTAAATCTACCACCCTTTTCAAGATAAACAGGTTCTTTCTCAAAATTGCCGATTCGCATCTTTGGCCCAGGCAGGTCTGCCATGATAGCAACCCTTCGCCCTGTCTTTTCAGATGCAGCCCGTACATTCCTTATGACCTCGGCATGGTCTTGGAATTTTCCGTGTGAAAAGTTGAGCCTTGCCACACTCATTCCTGCCATGATCAGCTTTTCAAGTATTTCCGGCGTGTTTGAGGCAGGGCCAATGGTGGCAACTATTTTTGTTTTGTGCAGGGGGAGTATGGAGTTCATAATGCCTTTTTCTAGTTTTATGTGTCTAACAGGATAGGGGGAATATATCAGGTTTTGATCTTACGACGTTTTGCCAGTATCTTCCTCCACTTGTCAAGCCTGTCCTTTATGGTTTTTTCATAGCCCCGTGTGGTGGGCTGATAATATATTCGCTCTCTGAGCTCTGCAGGAAAATGTTCCTGTTCAACCAGGGCTGACTTGTGGTCATGTGCATACTTGTAATCTTTGCCATAACCAAGCTCTTTCATCAGGTTGGTAGGGGCGTTTCTCAGGTGAAGCGGCACAGGGAGTGTGCCATACTTCCTGGCGTCTTTCTGTGCCTTGCCATAAGCCGTGTAAACAGCATTGCTCTTCGGGGCTGTTGCAAGGTAGAGGGCAGCCTGGGCCAGTGCCAGTTCACCTTCGGGTTTTCCCAGAAAGTCAAAGGCCCTGAGTGCATCTATTGTTATTGAAATGGCCTGAGGGTCAGCATTTCCCACATCCTCTGAGGCAAATCTTATCATTCGCCTTGCTATGTAGTGCGGGGGCTCACCTGCCTCAAGCATCCTTGCCATCCAGTATAGTGCAGCATCAGGATCGCTCCCTCTGAGGCTTTTATGAAATGCCGAGATGAGATTGTAATGTTCATCTCCTTCCTTGTCATATCGCAGGGATTTCTGCTGTATTGCCTCTTCAACAGTACTCAGGGTAATAACAGCGCCCTTGCCTTCAGGTCTTGAGGATACCGCAAGCTCAGCCGCAAGTTCAAGGTTGTTAAGAAGGGTACGGGCGTCTCCATCTGCGGTTTTTACAAGATAATTTGCCGCCTGTTCATCAACTGATATCTCAAGCCTTCCTAGCCCTCTTTCAGTATCGGTTAGGGCACGGTTCATTATTTCAGCCAGAATATCTTCCTTTAAGGGTTCAAGCACAAGCACTCTGCACCTTGAAAGAAGGGGGGAGATGATTTCAAAGGAGGGGTTTTCAGTGGTGGCTCCAATCAGAGTAATCAGTCCCGATTCAACATGGGGCAGAAATGCATCCTGCTGGGCCTTGTTGAACCTGTGGATTTCATCAACAAAGAGTACTGTTGGGGGCCCTCCGCCCCTGAGATTCTCCTTTGCCTCTTCAACTATGGCGCGAAGTTCCTTGACCCCTGAGAGCACTGCAGAAAAGGCAACAAAGTTTGAATCGGTCATCCGGGCAAGGAGGCGGGCAAGGGTGGTCTTTCCACAGCCAGGAGGGCCCCAGAGTATGAGTGAAGGTAGCTTTCCTCTGGAAAGCAGGCTGTGAAGCAGCTTGCCCTCTGAGAGCAGGTGCTCCTGGCCTGCAAACTCTTCAAGTGTGCGGGGCCTTAACCGTTCTGCAAGTGGGGTGGTCGTGTTGTTTTGCATCTTATGGTTTTGGAGATCAGTAGGGCCGTTCCTGCCATCTCTTTCTGGCAATGTAGAGAGCGGCTGATATTGTGCCCAGGATCCACAGCCACCCTATAAAGAAGATTGCCTGCCAGGAGTAGCCTCCATAGGGTTCATTTATCTCTCCTATGATATCACTGAGCAGGATGATTCCAAGGACAAAGGGTATAAACCATCGTATCATAACATCCCACCATCTGCCCAGTTTCACAGATGAAACACGGTTCAGGTGATCTCTGAAAAGTGCTGAATTAAAGAGCCAGGCGGTAAGGATACATTCTCCAATGCCAACCACAACAAGGCCATAGTGGGTGAGCATGTGGTCAACAATATCAAGCCACAGAAGACCTGCCTTTGTTGCAAATACAAGGGAGCCAGCAAGGCCTGCAATGCAGAGCAGGGTAACAAGGGGGCGGCGCCTCATGCCAAACTTGTCTATCATTGCTGAGATAAATGCCTCAATGATGGAGATAGATGATGAAAGACCTGCAACAAAGAGGCAGAAGAAGAAAACAGCACCAAAGAATTTTCCTCCTGGCATAAGGCTTATTGCCTTTGGATATGCGACAAATGCAAGGCCAATGCTCTGGGAAACAACCTCTGAAATGGACTTGCCCTGGGATGCAGCCATAAATCCAAGCACTGCAAAGACCCCGGTGCCTGCAAGCAGGGAGTAGCCGCTGTTTATGAGTGCGGTCAGGATTGCACTTCTGGTTATGTCGGACTCACGGGGAAGGTAGCTTGCGTAGGCTATCATGATGCCAAATCCAAGGCTCAGGGTAAAGAAGATCTGGCTGTAGGCGTCTATCCAGACCCTGGGAGAGAGTATCTTTGAAAAATCAGGTGTAATGTATGCCTTTAGCCCGGTTGTTGCCCCTTCAAGGTTGACAGCCCAGATTACAAGGCAGACAGTGAGGATAAAGAGTGTTGGCATGAATATCTTGTTGGCAACCTCAATGCCTCCTGCAATTCCCCTGTACACAATGCCCCAGTTGATAAGCCAGACCACTGCAAGGCCTGCAACAATGGGCAGGCGAAGGCCGCCAAGCTGCCAGGGGCTTGATGCAACCTGCAGGAATTCTTTGAAGAAGAACGTATCCGGGTTATTGCCCCAGGCAAGGGAGAATGAGTAGATCATGAAGTTGAGGCACCAGGCAACAACAACCATGTAGTAGAGCACAATACCGAACATTACGAAGATCACCGCCCACCAGCCAAGCCACTCCCACCCAGGCCTTATCTTGCGGCAGGCAAGGGGAGCAGACCCCATGCGCTCATGGCCCATGGCAAACTCAAGGATCAGAAGCGGGATTCCTGCTGTGACAAGCGCAGTAATGTAGGGGATAAGAAATGCCCCACCGCCATAGCTGTATGCCATATAACTGAAACGCCAGATATTTCCCAGGCCAATGGCAGACCCTACGGCTGCAAGCAGAAAGCCCAACTGACTGTTCCATGTCTCTCTCTTTGCCATTTTCACTACTCCAGGTTACGGTTAATGTATGGTGCCAAATGCCGTGAATAGATACCTTAACAGTTTTCTTTTTCACCAATGCCCAGCTTCTTCAGATGAATCCTTATGGCAGTAATTGCAGCAGGGGTGATTCCTGATATGCGAGACGCCCTTCCAATGGAATCAGGCCTCTGGCGCTGCAGTTTTTCCACCACCTCCCTGGTAAGCCCCGGGATGGAACTGTAGTCAATGTCATCAGGAAGTTTCACAGATTCCCATTGGCGGAATTTTTCTATTTCCTCCTCCTGCCTTTTGACATAACCCTGGTACTTGGTCTCTATCTCTACCTGGCACCTTGTATCCTCAGGTATCTCGTCCAGTACGGGAAACAGTTCAGACGCTGCCTCAATGGTGACCTCAGGACGTTTCAGCAGTTCAGCCAGGGGGATCTGCTGTCTTATGGGAGTTGAGCCAATGGAAGAAAGCCATGCCTCTGTTTCCCTGCCAGGGGTTACTTTTATCTCATTAAGCATGCGCATGGTCTCTTTTATGCGCTCCTGCTTTTTCTGGAATCTTTCCCATGAAGCATCATCCACAAGCCCTATTTCCCTGCCAATAGGGGTGAGACGTGCGTGGGCATTGTCTTCTCTTAGAAGCAGCCTGTATTCAGCACGGGATGTAAACATCCGGTAGGGTTCTTTTGTGCCCTTTGTGACAAGATCGTCTATGAGCACCCCAATATAGGCCTGGGACCGGTCAAGGATCAGCGGCGGCTCATCCCTAAGGCTCCTTGCTGCATTTATTCCTGCAATCAGTCCCTGTGCTCCTGCCTCTTCATACCCTGATGTGCCGTTTATCTGGCCTGCCAGGTAAAGCCCTTTTATCAGCATGGTTTCAAGGGTTGGTTTGAGCTGTTGAGGATTGGAAAAATCATATTCTATGGCATAGCCCGGGCGCATTATTTGTGCCTTTTCAAGCCCCCTTATGCTATGGACCATCTTTATCTGTATGTCCATGGGAAGGCTTGTGGATATGCCGTTTGGATATACTTCAACAGTATCAAGACCTTCAGGCTCAAGGAATACCTGGTGGCGTTCCCTGTCCGGAAAGCGGTGTATCTTGTCTTCAATGGATGGGCAGTATCGGGCTCCTGTGCCCTTTATTACGCCTGCAAAAAGCGGGGAGCGGTCAAGGCCTGATTCTATAAACCTGTGCGTTTTGCTGTTGGTATAGGTTATGTAGCATGGACGCTGGGGTGTGGAAATCCGGTCAGTCAGGATTGAAAACGGGGTAGGGGAGGGATCACTTTCCTGGATGTCCAGGACGCTGAAGTCTATTGTTTTTGCATCGAGCCTGGGTGGAGTGCCTGTTTTAAGCCTTCCCATCTGGAATCCCTGTTCAGAAATGGATTGTGAAAGCCTGTTTGATGGAGGGTCTCCAAGCCTTCCAGCCTCAAACCGATTCATGCCTATGTGAATGACCCCTTTCAGAAAGGTGCCTGTGGTAACTATGACCCGCTCTGCATGAAACTCCTGTCCTATGGTGGTTATAATGCCGTAAACCCTGCCGTCTCTTACAAGAAGCCCTGCTGCCATTGCCTGGTGTATCTGCAGGTTGTCCTGTGACTCAAGCACCTGCTTCATCCTGAGCCTGTAAAGGAGCCTGTCAGCCTGGGCACGGGTGGCGCGAACCGCAGGCCCCTTGGATGTGTTAAGCCTCCTGAACTGGATGCCTGTTGCGTCTATGTTCCTGCCCATCTCCCCGCCAAGGGCATCTATTTCCCGGACAAGCTGGCCCTTTGCAAGCCCGCCTATTGCAGGATTACAGCTCATGGCCGCAATGCAATCAAGATTGATTGTGAGAAGACAGGTGGATATGCCAAGGCGTGCAGAGGCAAGGGCGGCCTCACAGCCGGCATGTCCTGCGCCTATTACCATGACGCCGAATTTTTCAGGATATACGCTCATTATGTTTCTGCCTTAAACCTATCCCTTAACTCTCTCCCATGCCTGATCCATCTGTTCAAAGGTGGCAGAGATTACAGGCGTGCCCTGTTCTTCAAGTATCCTCTCCATTTTTTTGAAGCGGCTTTCAAACTTTTTGACAGCACTGTGAAGTGCCTCCTCAGGGTTTATGTCAAGTTTTCTTGAAAGGTTGGCAACAGTAAAGAGAAGATCGCCTATTTCTTCTTCTATCTCCTGATGCTTGCCCCCTTCTACAGCCCTTTTAAGCTCAGCCATTTCCTCTTCTATCTTCGGCCACAGGTCCTCAGCCCTTTTCCAGTCAAAATCCACCCTGGATGCCCGCTCTCCCACCCTGAATGCCCTTTGAAGTGCGGGAAGAGCCCTGGGAAGGTTTCCAAGCACACTCTGTTGCTTTCCCTTCTTCTTTGCCTCACCTGCCTTTATCTTCTGCCAGTTTGCCGTAACGTCCCTTGTGCCGTTTACCTTTACGTCTGAAAAGATATGTGGATGGCGGCGGATCATCTTCTCTTCAATGAGGTTTAATGACCTGGCAATTTCAAAATCTCCGTTTTCCTCGTACATCCTGCCGATAAAGAGCAGCATAAAGAATATATCTCCAAGCTCCTCGCACGCCTCATCAGGATCGTTGCTGTCAATGGCATCGGCAAGCTCGTAACACTCCTCAAGGATATATTTTTTTACAGTCTCCGGTGTCTGTTCCCTGTCCCAGGGGCAGCCGTCAGGGGCTCTGAGTATATCTATAATTTCAATAAGACGGGTTACCTGCCTGCTGATGGCCTCTGTGGTTTTTGAAACAGTATTGTTCATATTCATAGGAATCGTGGATAAAGATAATGCTGAATCGCGAATGGTTGTCAGTTTCTTGGTGATTTGGGAGTAAAAAAATAAAAAACCTAGATTGAGCGATTGTCGGATTTGCTGCAGATCCGCGAAAGAAGAATTCCCATAATAGTCGGCTATATGGGGATTCCTCTGACAAAGGAGATGCAGTAAATACGGCAATCCCGAAGGGTTTCAAAATCTGGAAAGCTATAATCGACATAACTCCTTTTAATTTCATTGAAAAAATAATTTTCCAGATTTTGAAACGCTCAATCTAGGAAAAAGGTGGTTCAGGATGCAGCGCCAATACTTTTTTTGCGCATGAAATGTGCCTGCCAGAAAAAGCGGCTTGAAACCGTAAGGGCTGTGCCTACTGCTACATAAACACTCCAGACAAAATCCCTGGGTAGCGGACTTGCACGTAACATCTTTCCCATGATTATCATAGAGGCTATAAGAAGCCAGCTTTTAATGGACATGAAACCGCCAAGACACTTGTCATCACCACGTTCAATAATCCGGTCTATGGAGCGCCTGGCACTTTTTTTAAGCACGAACTCGCCCTTGAGCCCACCAAACAGAATTGCTCCTGCTGCCCATAATATGCCTGAACTTCCGGAAAAATTTATGTGAAGCAGTCCGCGCACTCCAAGTATAAGCCCAACAAGAGACCACATTATTGCAGCGGCAAGCAGGTGCGTATGGGCAGGGGCAGCAGGCTTGAAGCGGACAGCCCTTTTGGAGGGATTTTGATTGGAATTGGTCATGGATGGCAATAATAATAGGTGTTACGGCAATTTCCAAGGGATTGGGATGAAGTTTGCCTATATGATTTTGGTGGCAGTCAGCTTCCAGCCAAATGGAAGTCGTGTTATTGTTACCTTCTAATCGCACCTTAATTCGTATACCAGGTTGAGCGATTATCGGATTTTGTTTGCTGTCCAGTCAATGAGGTGTTTTTGTGGATGTCTTTCATCAAGCTGCATCAGGCAGGCGTAAGGAGATATTAAAGGTCATTAAAGACCAGTTGTATGCAGAACCCACAATAATTTTTGCCTTTGTTTTTGGTTCTTTTCTGGACGGCATAGCCTTCAGGGATATTGACATAGGGATATTTGTAACTCATGTCAGGTCCAGGTCGTTAATTGATTTTGAATTGGATCTTTCCCGCCACGTTGAAGAAGCACTGCCTCAATCCTCTAGAGTTGATATAAAAGTCATAAACAGTGCGCCTCTTCCTTTCCGTTTTAGTGTAATAAGAGGAAAACTTCTTTTCAGCAGAGATGACCGGCTGCTTGATGAATTTGTTATCTCCACGGTCAGGCAATATATTGATTTTGCGCCATTAAGAATACATTACCTGAAAGAGGTATTGTTGTCGTGAAAATTGATCAGGAAAAGGTTTACAGTAAGTTCAGGGACATTGATGAGTCACTTGAAAGGTTAAGGGCTTTTAAGGAGGTTCCTCTGGATACCTTTGTGTCGGATCAGGACGGGAAGGATATCGCAAGTTTTCGGCTTATAGTTGCAACAGAAGCTGCCATTGACCTGTGTCTGCATATTTCCACGAGAATACTTAGAAAAGTACCGGAAGAATATGCAGCATGTTTCAGAATGCTGGCAGATGCAGGACTTGTTGATCCACGCCTGGCTTCACGCCTTTCAAATATGGCAAGATTCAGGAATCTGCTAGTACACAGATACTGGGAGATAGATTACCGTAAACTCTACGGTATTATTACCGGACCTGAGCTTGGGGACCTTGAGGAATTTGTTGCATCAGTTGTAAAATTAATGGAGTAGGGGTTCCGGTTATCCCTCCCGCTCTTTTGCAGGAATGCCTGAACGGGAGGGATGAGAAACGAGGAATATGGAAAAGAATGTTATAACTGTTCAGCGTATTGATGGTAATTG
This sequence comes from Deltaproteobacteria bacterium, assembly GCA_015494395.1. Classification (GTDB taxonomy): domain Bacteria; phylum Desulfobacterota; class Dissulfuribacteria; order Dissulfuribacterales; family QOAL01; genus S144-17. The sequence goes on along the minus strand of WGBG01000032.1, from coordinate 24,314 downwards.
AGGTTAGTGAATGGCCTTGTTTTTCCGTTCCGGTGAACAATTTCTTGTTTTTCTAAGGCTTGCTCCGCCAAAATCGCGAAACTCGCTCGTACCTCGCTCAGACAGACGCGATTTTTATGGCTGCGCTTCGCCAAGAAAAACTACGAAATTCTTCAAAGTCACTCCAAAACAAGACCATTCACTACGCTGAATAGATACAGAATATTTTTGAAATGCGCAAGGAAGCTCATTACCTGAACAGTTTTTTTCTCAGTCCTGCAAGAGCAATAAGCCCTGTCCCCAGGAGATAAACCGCACCAGGTACAGGAACTGCCGCGTAGTTTACGCCAAGCCTGAATGTTTCCGTTGGATTGTTGCCGTCGTAACGTGAAAGTTCTGCGGTATTGACGGCCCAGCCTGCTGGCTGAAGCCTTGCCCTGAGCCAGATATCACTTTCCCCATTGAAAAGATCAGGCAGAGCACCATTATAATTGCCTGGAGTCCAGGAAGTTCCACCAGGACAGATATTTTCAACCAGATTTATCCAGTTGGCGCCATCGGTTGAAATATCAATGAATGTACGTGCTTCACCCGCCCAACCAAAGGCGTCTGTGCGCATGTAGAGGTCACCATCGGCAATTGCTTCAGGAAACTCAAAATGGAAGGTGATCGTGCCGGTGCCCCGACTCGCCGCTTCCCAGAAAACAAAAGAGGACGCAGTAGCGGTTTCTGCATTAATCGTACTGGCAATATAAGTTTGTGCATCAGGTGCTGAAGGATCAGTGTACGAGTAAAAGAAGTCATAGCCGTATGACATCTGTGCAAAGAAAAAACTGATCAGAACCACAAATACATACATTACAAGCCGTTTCATTTATACTTATCCCTCCGTTTATAAAATTTGTGATTTCCAAATTGCAGATCATACGGAATGACTTTGAAAAAACAATCTTGCAGCCACTCTCGTTCTGCTCTGCATAAAAGAAAAAGAATTATTCTTTGAAAAAGAATTATTCTTTCCTACCATTCGCAAAATTTGTACCGTAAATAATTTGCAAAAATACCTTTGTTTCAGGTGTGTAGGTGGGTGGTTTTGGAGTGAGTATCAGGTTTATGTAGGAAGATAAATTCCATAATGGAAAAAAATTTCTTTCCATTCTTGTGAAACTGGCTAAGTGTTCTTTACAGTCTCAAGGGTTTCAAGATATTTTTCAATAGCCTTGAGTGATCTCTGACCGGCAACCATAAAAACAGTATTTCCTGCATAGAGCCTGTCAGGGCCGTGGGGAACGATGATTTTCTTGCCCCTTCCCTCGTCCAGAATGCCAGCAAAAATACAGTTTCCTGAAAATGCCGGGTTCTTTGCAAGTTCCTGAATGGTAATACCCTCAGGTGGCCACTGATCCGGAATTTTAAACATCACAAGCTGCGCCTGTCCCTGTTCCAGGGTAGTGATCACCTTTATTATCGGGCTTTCAAGCTCTATGATAACCTTGTGCCGCAGCATTGAGTTCATATCACACAGGTGTGTTACCCCAGCCACCTTGTATGGTTTTTCATAGGCCGGATCCCGCATCTTGGCAATTATCTTGGGTACCCTGGCGCTCTTTGCAAGCAGGGATACTGTCAGGTTATCAGTATCCCTGTAGAGAACCGAAAGCACAACATCAGCCTTTTCTATGCCTGCCTGGTGCAGAACATCAATATCCCTGGCATCACCATGAATGGTCACAACGCCGGTGTGCACATAGAGCGCCTCGCATTTTTCCCTGTCCTTTTCAATGACCACAACATCATGCCTGTGATCTGAAAGTTCCCTGGCTATGGTTGAGCCTGCTATGCCTCCACCTGCAATAATGATATACATGAATTCACCGCCTGTTTATGAACATGATCAAGGTCTGTAACCACTTATTGTCCTGTGATTGTCCTGCTAAAAAGACATGCCAGCGGAATTATTTCAAGCCGTCCCGCAAGCATTCCTGCTGTATAAACAAGTTTTATTACCGGGTGCATTGTTGCCATTTCGTGAACCGAGAAGAAAAATGGCCCCATGTTTCCCATGGCAGAGGCCATGCCGGAAAATGACTGCCACGGGTCAAGGTCTGAAAATATTGCTGTTATCCCTGCCCCTCCACAGATAAGCACAAGCCATATCCAGAGAAGCGAGGCTATCTGCTGAACTTCAGAGTCTGCGATGATCCGGCCAGAGGTGACAACCGGTATAACAGCCCTGGAAGGATTCAATATTCGCCTGATGTGGGTCTGGAAAGCCCTTGCAAGAATTCCGAACCGCATAACCTTGATGCCACCTGCTGTTGAGCCAACGCAGCCGCCGATTACCATGAGCAGCATGAATATCTGTCTGCTTACTGCATGAAAGGCCGGTGAGTTGATGTCCTGGGTAATATATCCTGTGCTTGTAAGGAGGGACGCGGTCTGAAATAGAGCGGAACGGAAAGTGTCATGAAGTTCAGACAAAAATTTTGCAGTAACCTGCCATTGAGGCTCCATGCGGTGAAAATGGTCCAGGCATATAAGTCCCACGGCAAGGGCAAGTATGCCCCAGTACCATTTCATCTCGAAATCAGTAAACATGGACATAGCTCTTCCTGTAATCACCTTATAGTGCACCAGAAAGTTCGTTCCGCCTGCAAGCATTATGATTGTGACTGCGTATTCCAGGATTTCCGAATGGGCAAATCCCCTGGCTGCATAATATCCAATACTCTCATCATGAGTTGAAAAACCTCCCGTGGATATGCAGGTCAGGGAGTGGTTGACGGCATCAAAGGCGTTCATGCCAGCGGCATAAAAAATGATGAATGAGATAATGGTAAAGAATGAGTAAATTGCCCAGAGTATCTTAAGCGTGTTGAAGATTCCAGGGACCGGCCTTGAGAGGTTGATCTTGTGTCCCTCTGCTGAAAAGAGGGCGGCTGCGGCACTTCCACCCCTGAAGCTTACTGCCAGGAAAAAAGTAAGGATTCCAAGCCCGCCAAGCCACTGGGTAAGCGAGCGCCAGAACAGGATGCTTTTGGGCATTGAGTCCAGCCCTTCAAAGACGGTAATTCCGGTTGTGGTGAAACCGCTTACTGCTTCAAAGAGTGAGTCAATAAACCCTTTGTGAAGGCCGGTCATAAAGGGGATTGCACCTGCCACTGCGCAAAGGATCCAGCCAAGTGCGGTGATTATCATAGCACCATGTAGTGACGGGGTGCGGAAGGTGGTACTTTTCTGTATCACCAGGCCAAGAAGCAGGCAGCCTGCAGCAGGGTAAGTGAATACTGACGCATCTACGCCGTGTCCTGGACAATCGTGATACAACCACCAGGGAATCAGGGGAAGCAGCATGACAACGCCAAGAACAGACAGCAGTGCACCAAGGTAGTTGAGAATGCAAAGCACTTCACTGCTGTCGCCGCGTTTATGGCGAAGTTTTTTGTACATGGCTATCCTGTAAGTTCTAATTCAGTATGTATATCAACAGGCACACGTACCCGTTTCCCTGCCTTGTTAAAAAACAGCAGGTATCCATTTTCTGCAGCGAACAGCAGGAGATCCCTGGTAATCTCCACATCCTTTCTGCAGTATTCTATAATCTTTTCAATTTTCCCCTGCTTCCACCACTTTAACGCAAGCATGCCGTCAGCGCTCTTGGCAGTTCCAAGGGTGGCGCTGGCAAGGCCCTGGAGAGAAATACGGTATCCAAGGTGGCGGTAAACCCTCTCCAGGAGATCAAGGGTGTTCAGGCCATGAAGGTCAAGGTCAGTATAGGGCCCAAGCACATTGTAATCAAAATGTTTGATATTAAAACCAACCACCATTGATGCCCTTTTAATCCTCTGAAAGAATCGTGGGAGTTCCTCTTCCCTGTACGCATGAAATTTCTGGTCAGTTGAATCAAACAGCACTGCACAGCTTACCTTCATCCTGTGTGCATTTTTCCAGCCCCCTACCTCGTGTGCACCAAGCTGTGTTTCAACATCAAAGACAACGTAATCATCCGACAGAGTGCTGCGGGAAGTTTTTGTCTTTGCCTCTCCTGCAGCTGATTTGGAGGGAGCGGGACTGTTAATGGCAACGCGACGGTAGCCCCCGGGTGATTTTTGCTTTGCGAGGTCTTTACCGGACATGATGGTGCTGGCACAGAAAAGGGCAGCCTGCTTGTCTATGGGGCGGTTACCTGAGCCGCATTTGGGGGAGTGAACGCAGGATGGGCAGCCGTTTTCACAGGGGCACGATTTTATAGCATCAATTACCTTTTTGAACACGGCATCCGCTTTCAAAAATGCCTGGCGGGAAAGACCGATGCCTCCAGGTATTCCGTCATAAACAAACACCGCACCGCTTCCGCACTGAGGATGAAGCGGAAAGGATATGCCGCCAAGGTCATTTCGGTCAGTGAGCACAAACAGGGGAAGTATGCCGATCAGGGCGTGTTCAAGCGCATGAATCCCACCCATGTAGTGCATGTGCTGCTCCTCAATTGCAATCCTCAGGGCATCCGGCACTGTGAACCAGATTCCCTCTGTCTCAAAGACCTGAGGAGGAAGTTTAAGATCAACATGGCCAATAAGCCGCTGTCCGTTGACAAGCCTCATGTCATAGCCTGTAACAAGGTCAGTTACACGCAGGGTGCCCAGGAATATTTCAGTACTTCCAAGCCTTGCCCTCTTTATGACCTTTAATATCTCAGTATCCTTTTCTGCTGTGACCCTTGTGAAGTAGTTTACCCTGGCAGGCTCAACCACCGCGAGTCTGGCGTTTATGTCAAGGTCCTTGACAAGCCAGGTATTTCCCCTGTGGAGATAGATGGCACCGGGGTGAGTCTCCCGCATTGCCCTGTATTCATCAACAGAGCCGATTATTTCACCGGTATCTGCCTGTATGATATTAAACTGTCTTCCTGTTCCCCTGAGGCTTACATCCTTGTGAGGATACTTGCGGGATGTGAAAAAGGCAGCACCGTCTGCACTTCTTAAAAGCCTTCCCTTTTCTTCAAGCTCTTCTGCTACTGGCATTATTGCTGGTGGCAGAACCGGGTCTCCTGATGTCATCACCGGCAGCTCTGAAGCAGCACATACAAGATGCCTTTTTGCTATGACACTGTTTAACGGGTTTATTACAGCGGTTTCAGGAGGGCTTGATACAAGCTCCTGGGGGTGATTCAGAAAGTAGCGGTCAAGTGCATCTTCCTGAGCAATTAGTATAACGGCAGATTCCCGCATGCTTCGTCCTACCCTGCCTCCCCGCTGCCATGTTGACATCACTGTGCCCGGATAGCCAACAAGGATGCACAGATCAAGGGCCCCGATGTCAATGCCAAGCTCAAGGGCACTTGTTGATATTACAGCGAGAAGGCTTCCCTGGCTCATCCTTGCCTCAATATCCCGGCGTTCCTCTGGCAGAAAGCCTGCACGGTAGGCGCTTATTTTATCCCTGAACCGCCCTGCCTTTTGGGTAACCCACAGGGATATGAGCTCTGTCATCTTTCGTGACTGGGTATAGACTATTGTCCTTAGGCCCCTGTGAAGCGCTGCCAGAAGGAGCTGAACAGCCATCTGTGATGCACCGGCTTCTTCATGGTCAACCATTATAAAGTGGCGCTTTCCTGTGGGTGCACCGCTTTTTGTAACAGGCACAACTTTAACACCTGCCAGGTCTGATGACAGCTCTGCGGGGTTTCCAATGGTAGCAGAGCAGAATATGAATTGGGGTTCTGCGCCATACCTGCTGCATATCCTCCTGAGCCTCCTGAACACCCATGCCATGTGAGAGCCCAGAAATCCCCTGTAGGTGTGTACCTCGTCAACCACAACGAATCTGAGGTTTCCAAGAAATTCTGCCCAGGAGGTGTGATAGGGAAGCAGGGCAAGGTGGAGCATTTCAGGGTTGCTGAACAGCACGTTTGGGGGTTTTTTTCGTATCTTTGCCCGGTTCCACTGGGTGGTGTCTCCATCGTAAATGTTGCAGGATATGGCTTGTTCAGGGGATGCAATCTGGGCCATGCGGGAAAATGAGGCCATCTGGTCATTTGCCAGGGCCTTAAGTGGAAAGAGGTAGAGTGCCCGTGTTGCAGGATCTGAAAGGATTGCCTCAAGAACCGGTATGTTATAGGTTAAGGTCTTTCCGCTTGCAGTGGATGTGGCTACAACCACATTTTTGCCTGCTCTGATTGCATCTATCGCCTCTGCCTGATGAAGGTAAAGGGAAGGAATACCTGAGGCTCTCAGAATTTTTTCTGTTTCAGGCCTCAACGGGGCAGATGTGAAACCTGCCTGAGGTGGACGCTCCTGCTCAACGTGGTGGAAGCATATTTTCCTTCCAATATACCTTGAAGCCCTGAATGAGGCTATATACTCTGAAACAGGGGAATCTGAGTCTGAGGTGGTGAAGCTCAATTTGTCAGGATGTTCTTATCTTGATGATGCCATCTGCATGCCCGCCCTGTGCCTGAAGTAGTCCCGGATGGTGTACCTGGCATAGGTGGCTGCCTTTACGTCAAGTTTTGGCTTTGCGTGGCCCACAAGTACTGCTATGGCAATCTTTCTGTCAGTGCGTTTGTCCTGGGCAAAGCCGCAGAACCAGTCGTAGCGTATTGTGTGCTCTCTGTTGTCAATTGTCCCTGTCTTTCCACCAATTTCAAGGTGTGACAGGACCTTGTCCCTTTTCCAGCCGCGAAATGCCTTTCTTGCAGTGCCACGCCTTACAGTTGCCTCAAGAAGCTGTTTGAGCCTTTTTGCTGCATTTGGTGTGATTGCCCTGCTGAGGGGTTCAGGCCTGTTCTGGTAAACAGGCTTGCCGTCAATATCCAGCACCGCGTCAATAACTGCAGGGGTCATCATGGTGCCCTGGTTAACGGCAGCTGAGGCAATTAACGCACCGTGTAGCGGGGTGATTCTGGTTTCCCGGTTAAAGCCGCTTGCTATTTCTGCTATGCGGTAACTGTCATCAGTCATGTTGAAATGGCTCTCCTCAACCGGCAGGTCAAAGTCAAGTTCACGTTCAAATCCAAAGGCATAGGCATATTTTTCAAGTGTTTCCCTGCCAAGGCTGAAGATTCCAATCTTTCCAAAAACAGGGTTTACTGACTGGGCAAAGGAGTCCCTTAAAGTTATCCTGGTGGTCCACCTGTTTCTTTTTTTGTTTAGTTGTGACTTGTAAAGCGTATGTTTCCTGCCGTTAAAAAGGAGTGTGGTGTCAGGATTGAAATTTTTTGCCTCTATTGCAGCGGCAGCGGTGATCATCTTGAAGACACTTGCTGCAGGAAAACACTTTTCTGTGCATGGGTTGGTATTGTCTTCGTCTTTGTCAAAACCTGTCATTGAGATAATCCTGCCGCTTTCTGGCTCCATTACCACCACAGCCACCTGTCTTGCAGATGACTTTGAGATTCGCTCCCTTATGGCCTCCTGCAGTGCATGATCAATGGTGGTCGCGATCTTCAGGGGTTGATCAAGATATTCAACTGTAATGTCCAGCTCATGTGCTGTTAAAATGACGGAAGGGTCAATAATCTTACGCAGGTCGTCCCTTTGAAGTGTAAGTCCTGTCTTGAACCTTGCATCTTCAGCAGGTGCTGATATGGCATTCAGGATATTTTGCCTTACCCTGGCATGATCATCTAATGTGCTGTTATTGCTTACTTTAAAGCAAGAGGCGCAGGCAAATATTACAACTGCAGCAGCAGCGGCAAGCAGTATCTTAAGCAGGTGTTCCGGGTTCAATGCATTCTCCTTTATTCAGAACCATTATCCTTTTTCCGAAACTCAGCAGATTTTATGCCATATTTTCTAAGTATCCTCTGAAGCGCCTGCCTTTCAAGACCTACCATTGCAGCAGCGGCCGTGACATTACCCCCGGTCTTTTTGAGAGTCCTGGTAAGGTAGTGCTGGGAGAAACATTTAAGTACTGCCTCTTTTGCGTCCTTATACGGGAGGTTGTCAAAGCAGGGCATGTTTATCTCTCCCATGGCAGGATCTTCACTTTTTTCCTGTGGGAGGCAGGCAGCGGAGATCTCGTTTGAATCAGAAAGCAGCACCGCTCTTTTGACTGCATTTTCAAGCTGCCTTACATTTCCGGGCCAGGGATATGAAATCATAAATTTGATTGCCTCTCTTGAAAAGCTCATCTCCTCCCGTTCATACTTGGCAGTGTATTTCCTGAGAAAATGGTTTGCAATCAGGGGAATGTCCTCTGGTATCTCCCTTAGGGCAGGCATGGTGACACTCACCACGTTTAGCCTGTAAAAAAGATCCTCCCTGAACTCTCCCTTTTTTATCTTCTCCTCAAGGGACTGGTTGGTGGAGGCAATAACCCTGACATCTATCTTAATATTATGTGTAGAGCCAAGGGGACGTATCTCCTTTTCCTGAAGGACCCTCAGCAGTTTTGTCTGGATAGAGACCGGTATATCTGCAATTTCGTCAAGGAGTATGGTTGATTTGTTAGCAGCTATAAAAAGCCCCTTTTTTGCACTTGTTGCCCCTGTAAAGGCGCCCCGGCTGTAGCCGAACAGCTCACTTTCAAGGATATGTTCCGGAAGGGCAGGGCAGTTTACAGTTATCATCTCCTTGGAGGACCTGCTGCTCATGGCATGAAGGGCACGGGCGGCAAGTTCCTTGCCTGTGCCGCTCTCCCCCCTGACAAGCACTGTTACATCGGTGTCTGCAATCCTTGAGAACAGGTCCAGTACCTTTCTTATCCTGTGTGATGTTCCGACTATGCCGTAGTTTATCGATTCTTCGTAAAGCTGTTCCTTTAGCCTGGCACTTTTCTTTTTTAACAGGACATGATCAAGGCATGTCTTCACCACGTGGACAAGGCGTTTATTGTCAAATGGTTTCTGGAAATAGTCATAGGCCCCTTTTTTCAGGGCCTTTACTGCAGACTCAACGGTTCCATAGCCTGTGATTACAATGACCCCGATGTCAGAATCTATGAGTTTCAGACGATCAAGCAACTCCAGCCCGTCCATGTCAGGCATCTTTATGTCTGTAACAACCACCAGCGGAGGGGTTTTGCGAGCAATGTCTATTGCAGCAGCAGATGACGTAACACTCTGGACGTTGGCATCAATGTTGCGCCGTATGATCTTACCGAGGAGTTCTGCCATGTCCTCGTTATCATCTACAACCAGTATCAGTGGTTTGTTCTCAGGCAATTATCAGGCTCCTGGTTACCGTGAAATGAGCTCAAAGCTGAAAGCTCAAGGCTCAAAGTAAAAGAAATCATGTCTGATTTCAGCTTCCGACTTTGAGCTTTTCGCTAACTTTCATGTCATGGGATGACAAACCCCATACCATGAAAGTTTAAGGCTGTTTCCGTATCTGCTAATTATCAATCCAGTAGTTGGGTGACTCCTTGGTAATATTAACATCATGAACATGGCTTTCCCTGAGGCCCGCAGGTGAGATGCGGACAAATTTTGCATTCTGTCTCAGTTCTTCAATGGTCCTGCACCCAAGATAACCCATTCCTGACCTGAGACCTCCAACAAGCTGGAATATGGTTGCGGCAAGTGGTCCGCGATAGGGAACCCTACCTTCAATTCCTTCAGGCACCAGTTTTGAGATGGATGAGACCTTGTCCTGGAAATATCTGTCCTTGCTGCCTTCCTTCATTGCGCCAAGGGAGCCCATGCCACGATAGACCTTGTATTGACGCCCTTTGTAAAGCTCAAGATCTCCGGGGCTTTCATCAGTGCCTGCAAAGAGGCTACCTGCCATTATGCAGTGCGCCCCTGCGCCTATTGCCTTGGTGAAGTCACCTGAAAATTTTATGCCTCCGTCAGCAATCAGAGGAATGCCATATCTTTCTGAAACAATTGCACAGTTATGTATGGCTGTAAGCTGAGGTACTCCTACACCTGCAACAATACGTGTGGTGCAGATAGAGCCTGGCCCAACCCCGACCTTTACGGCGTCTGCCCCGGCCTTTACTAGCGCCTCAGCCCCCTCGGTTGTGGCAACATTGCCTGCGATGACCTGCAGATCAGGAAATGTGTTCTTGATATCTTTCACAGAGTCCAGCACGTTCTGGGAGTGACCGTGGGCAGAGTCCACAACAATTACATCCACACCGGCATCCACAAGTGCCTGGGTAAGTTCAAGCCTGTTTTCACCCGCTCCTACCGCTGCCCCCACCCGGAGCCTTCCCATACTGTCCTTGCATGAGTTGGGGTATTTTTTTATCTTTTCTATGTCCTTGATTGTTATAAGGCCGCTTAAGTTTCCGTTGTCGTCAACCACAAGGAGTTTCTCAATCCTGTGTTCGTGAAGAAGCTCCTTGGACCCCTCAAGGGTGATTCCAACAGGGGCAGTGACAAGATTTTTGCTTGTCATTACCTCCCTGACCTTTCTGTCAGGATTGGTTTCAAACCGAAGGTCACGGTTTGTAACAATGCCAACGAGCTTTTCACCCTCTACCACAGGCACTCCGGATATCCGGTACTCCCGCATTATATTCTGTACATCCCGTATGTGCTGGTCAGGAGAGACTGTGACAGGGTCGGTGATCATTCCGCTTTCTGACTTTTTGACCTTGGCAACCTCCTTTGCCTGCTGTTGGATAGGCATGTTTTTGTGAATTATGCCTATTCCACCCTCTCGGGCTATACTGATTGCCATGTCTGCCTCTGTTACAGTGTCCATGGCAGCACTGATTATAGGTATATTGAGCTTGATTTCGCGGGTAAGGTAGGTGGAAATGTCCACTTGTGCCGGAAGTACACTGGAATGGGCTGGCACAAGAAGCACGTCGTCAAACGTATATGCCTCCGGGACAGGATGGTTCAGCATGGGACGTACACTCCTTTTTGATTGTGCTTGTGAGAAGTCCTAACAAAAGCCCTCCGTCACTGACAACAAGTTCCGGAAGGCCCAGTTTTTTCAAGGCCTGGTAAATGATAACAATACCTGAAAGTATAATATCAGACCTTTCAGGTTCAAGACCGCATATACTATCTTTTTGAGATTTTGTCATTTGCGACAGCCTGATTATCCACTGCTCAAGGCGCTCAGAAGGTATGCGCATCCCTCTTATTTTCCAGGGGGTGTAACTCTTCATGCCGAGCTCCATGGCTGCAACAGTGGTTGCTGTGCCACCTGAACCAACAAGAATGCCCAAACTTGCCGGATAGACTCTTTCATCTAATGCCCTTTCAAGCTCATGGCGCACACGTTCGGTCATCTTTCTTAAATTTTGAGGAGATGGAGGAGAAGGAGAATCCTTGAAGTAATCTTCGGTGAGCCTTACCGCACCTATCTCAATACTGGTCCACTGAATGATGCCACTGGAACTGCAAACCGATATCTCGGTGCTTCCGCCACCGGCATCAATTATGATGATTGGCTTGTTGTCAGTCCAATGGTCCTTTGATATTTCTTCAAGGGTGGAGAGAACACCGGTGGCAGCAAGGACTGCCTCCTGTTCTTCAGACAATATGTCAATGTCAATTCCAGTTTCCAATGCCTTTTTGACAAACAGATCTGCGTTTTCAGCCCGTCTGAGTGCTGCTGTTCCAACTGCTCTGATGATAGGAGAATTCTTCGGGCTGTTGACGGTATCCTTAATTATTCTTTTGAATTTTTGAAGGGCAGAAATCCCCCTTTGAAATGCCTCCGTTCCAATTTGGCCTGTGGCCGAAAGTCCTTGGCCAAGGCGGACATTTTCAAGCCACGACCCTTTTACTTCAATGCCCTTATTGCTGCAGACAGCTATGGCAAGCCGGAATGTCTGGGAGCCAAGGTCCAGGGCAGCTATTATTTTGTCGTTTGTTTCATTCAATCCTTAGAGCTTCCTTTCCCCAAGCAATACTGCATTGACACGGCAACACTCTGAATGTAGATTAAGACTCTAGGCATGAGAATGCAATGTGTTCATGTCAGCAGTACAATAACACCTATTTATAATAATCCATTGAATGTTTAGTCACAGAACCCTGCATTCATGGATGATCGAGGAGAGTGAGAAATGTTTGGGCTGGGAATGCCGGAGTTGCTTGTTATTTTGGTTATCATCCTCGTTATCTTCGGGGCAGGTAAGCTGCCTCAGATTGGCGAGGGGCTTGGAAAAGGTATCCGCAACTTTAAAAAATCCGTAAAGGAGGATGAACAAAACGGTGAGAGCAGCCCTGATAAAGAGAAAAAACTTTCTGACTGAAATTTCGTTTGATCCCGCAACTGGACCTGCCTGCAGGGTGCATTTATCTAAAAACAGCACCTGACCCCCATGCAATCTGGCCAATAACATGCCGGCCTGTATCCTGAATCTGTAACAGTCAACACACATCAACGAATACGCCTGTTTACGCAGGTGGCAAGGCATGTGTTTGCCGTGAGTCCATGAAACCGTCATCTGTCATTAAAATAATCGGTTTTCAAGTGTTCATGTCTGTTGGTCAGTATTTATGTTTTTTTGAGCATGGCAGTTAGCAGGAATTTTTGCACTAAAATCCTAATAATGTACGGTTAATATAATGAAAAATACAAAAAACAGCTCAGGCAGCAATCCTGTCTGGCAATTTTTTACATCTGTACGTCTGGCAATCTTTCTCCTTATCATTCTTGCCATAACCTCCATTATCGGCACCATTATACCTCAGGGAGAAAGCATGCAGTTCTATCTGGATAAATATGGTCCAGATATGTTCAAGGTGATAAAGGCACTGAAACTTGATGATACCTATCATTCATGGTGGTATCTCACATTACTTGGGCTTTTCAGTGTCAACCTGATTGTCTGCACCCTGAACAGGCTCCCGTTTACCATCAAGCTCTTCAAAAGAGATTACATCAATGTCACAGCCGACTACCTGAGGCGCGTTACCTTTCGTAGGGAATGGCGTATTTCAGGTGATAGGCCGGAACTGAAGGAAAAGATTCTTGAAATTTTTGAGAAGGTTGCCGGTTCATATCGCCACAAAAAGCTTGAAAACGGTGACGATGTCTTCATGGTTGAGAGTGGCAAATGGAGCTACTGGGGGCTTTATGGCCTTCATATCAGTATCCTGATAATCTTTGCAGGAGCGGTTTTTGGCTCAGTCACAGGCTTTAAGGGCAGGCTCATGCTCCTTGAGGGAGAGACCTCGGATCATGCCGTTGCCTCATCTGATCCGTCCAAAAAGATTCCTTTGGGCTTTTCAATAAGGTGTGACCGGTTCTTTGTAGATTTCTACGATACAGGGGCACCAAAGGAGTTCAGGTCTGATCTTACCGTTATAGATAACGGTAAGGAGGTTATGAAAAAATCCATTCTGGTTAACGATCCCCTGACTTACAAGGGTGTTACCTTTTACCAGTCCAGTTACCAGTCAATCCCTGAGGTCAGCGTTCAGGTATCTGATACTTCAGGTGCAAGCAGGACTCTGGTAATTCCGGCATTTCAACGTGTAAGCTGGCCTGAGGCAGGGATTACAATGGGGCTTATGAAATTTCTTCCAAATGTACACGGCGTGCCTGCTGTGAGCCTGTGGATAGGAGATTCCACTGGCAGGGCAGATTCAATCTGGCTATTCAAGGGTGGGCCAAAGGAGATTTCAGCAGGCGGCAAAACATATAAGCTGAATATGATTGACGCCTCGGAACGATACATGACAGGCCTTCAGGTCAAGAAAGATCCAGGGGTCTGGATAGTGTGGCTTGGATGTACTGCCCTTATCCTTGGGTTTGCCATTGTATTCTGGGTGGGGCACAGGCGCACCTGGCTCTACCTTGGACAGGATGGCAAGGATATGGTTGTGCTTCTTGGCGGACAGACCAACAAAAACAGATTGAAGTTTGAACAGGATTTTGAGGCCGTTGCCCAGGCCATTGATGAAGTAACAGGAGAGGGAAGATGACCTTTTCAAGTTCATATTTACTGAGTATCACCACGTTCATTTATCTGGGAGCCGCTGCCCTGTACCTTATCCACTGGGTTTTCAGGGTAGAGAAGGTTGGCCTGCTGGCAACATTTGTTACCCTTGCCGGCCTGATTTGTCAGACTGCCGGAATCGGCATGCGGTGGGTGGAATCATACCAGTTGGGTTATGGTCATGCACCGCTCTCAAATCTTTATGAATCCCTGGTGTTCTTCGCCTGGGTAACCGTGCTTGTATATTTGATAATTGAATATAAGACCAAAAAACGTGTGATTGGAGCATTTGCCACACCTTTTGCAACCCTTGCAATGGCATATGCATCTTTCAGCCCAGATGTCCAAGATACCATTCAGCCCCTTATTCCTGCACTCCAGAGTAACTGGCTCATAGCCCATGTGATTACCTGTTTCCTTGGCTATGCCTCATTTGCTGTTGCCTGTGGCATGGGGATAATGTATCTGGTGCGGGGAAGTGGAGAGGGCAAGGGACTGCTCAGCTCCCTTCCAAGTCACAAGGTTCTGGATGAGCTTATGCACCAGACCATTATATTTGGTTTCCTATGGCTGTCGGTTGGTATTATCACCGGGGCTGTGTGGGCAAATCAGGCATGGGGAACCTACTGGAGCTGGGACCCTAAGGAAACCTGGTCTCTAATCACATGGTTTGTATATGCTACCGCACTTCACGCCAGGTTTGTAAGGGGATGGCAGGGAAAGCGTATTGCACTGCTCTCAATAATCGGTTTTATCTCGGTTATATTCACCTACTTCGGTGTAAACTTCCTGCTTTCAGGGCTGCACAGTTATGGATCAAGTTAAACAGGCCTGGCTGTTGCTTTTGCCAGTAGGATTCACTATCCTTGTAGCTATCTCACAGCAAGAGCAGGGTGCAGGTTGCACACCCTACATATCTCACAGTCTGGTTACCAGACAGGAGGAAAATCATGTTTGGACTCGGAACGCAGGAGCTTATCATAATTCTTCTCATTGCCCTATTTGTATTCGGAGGCAAAAAACTCCCTGAAATAGGAGCCGGACTTGGAAAGGGGCTTCGGTCATTCAAAGAGGGGCTCAAGGACATGAACGAGGAGGTGAAGAATGCCTCCAGTATTGACGACAGTGCTTCTGCTGATCAGAAAAAGGCTGGCTGAAAACTTCCTTGCAGGCAATGATACTGGCAGCAGGCCTTGGCACAAGGCTGCTGCCACTAACCCAATACCTTCCCAAACCCCTTTTCCCAATCCTGAACCAGCCGCTGCTGGAACGCCTTTGCCTTGACCTTACCCGTCAGGGGTTTGAATCCATCTTTATAAATACCTTTCACCTGAGTCAAGCGATCACTGACTGGTATTCAGGGTTTCACGCCAGGACCAATATCCATGCAGTTGTTGAAGTGGAACATGAACTTCTTGGTACAGGCGGTGGAATCGGACACATGTTCCGCAGACATTGTAACAGGAGCGAGCCCCTGCTGGTTATTAACGCAGATGTTGTAACAGACGTTGACCTTGCAGCTATGTACGGGCTTCATGTACATGGCTTAAGGGAGGAGCCCAGCTTGATTGCCTCTCTGTTGCTGCACAGGCGTGATCCCTGGAACACGGTTGAGGTCAGGCAGGGTTCAGTGAAATCTTTTGGTTACAGTGCTCCTGATGCCTTTGCCTTTACCGGAATTTCAGTTTTATCCCCGTCTTTTTTGGATAGTATCCCCCAGGGGTCCGGTTCTGTAATTACAGCCCTTGAGTCTGCAAGCAAAAAAGGTGGCAGAATAGGGGCTGTAATGTGCCAGACTGTCTCCTCAAATGATGATGGCTCCTGGATTTGGGAGGATACAGGCACACCTGAAGGCTATCTTCGTGCCCACAAGGTGCTGTTGAAACAATCGTTCAGAGAAATAAACCTGCTCAACGATTGCCTTGTTGCCTCAGAGGCAGCACTTGAAAGCGGGGTGGTATGCAGACACTGGGCATGTATTGGAAGCAGGGCAGTTGTTGGAAGGAACGTGGTTCTTGACAGGAGCGTGGTGTGGCCTGATACCCGGGTTGCGGAAGAAGGAGTTTATAAAAATGCAATTATCACACCTTATGGTGTGGTGAGCGTTGATAATAAAAGCTGAATCTTACAAGACACCTGCCCTTATTGAGCGATTGCCTGATTTGCTGCATATCCGCGAAAGAGGAATTCCCATAATAGTAGGCTATATGGAGATTCATCTGACAAAGGAGATGCAGTAAATACGGCAATCCCTAAGGGTTTCAAAACTGGAAAGCTATAATCGACATAACTCCCTTTAATTTCGTTGAAAAAACAATTTTTCAGATTTTGGAACGCTCAATCCAGGATATGCTCATCATAGGCATTTAGAAGCTCTGCCTTTTTTATAAGCCCCTTTACCTTTCTGTTGTTGTTATCATCAACCACCGGCATTGAAGAGATGTGATGCCTGGCAAAGAGGTGAAAGGCTGTTTCAAGGCTGTCACTCTCCCTTACGGTCACAGGCTCAGGTGTCATAATGTCTGATGCCTTGAGCTTTCTGATTTCGCTCCCAACATGGGTTTCAGCCTGGCTGCCTTCCTGATCTCCTGTTATAAGCCCCACCATGTCCCGGAGGGTGAGCATTCCTGCAAGGTTACCCCTGTTATCCGCCACTACAAAATGGGGGTAGTGGCTCTTTTTCATAATTGCAGCCACCTCTGTTGCAGGGGTATCAATGTGGACTGTTTCAAAATTTGTGGTCATAAGCTGCTTTACCAGAAACTCCCTTAACCTGTTTACCCCATGTCCCCTGTAAAGTGTAATTCCTTCCTTGAGAAGCTTGGTCTCATAGATGGAATGTCCGTGGAAGAGCTTTACAACAAGCAGTGCAGGGATGCATGCAGCCATTAAGGGGAGAATTACCTGATAGGTGTAGGTGAATTCAAATATGGTCATGATGGCAGTAATTGGCGCAAGTGTTGTGCCACTTACAAGGGCCCCCATTCCGATCAGTGCGTAGTTTGCAGGTGCACATGCCTGTACAGGCCAGAATATCTCTGCAATATGCCCGGCTGCACAGCCAAGCATCGCCCCTGCAAAAAGAGACGGGGCAAAGATTCCACCACTCATTCCTGATCCAAGACAGCAGGAGGTTACGATAATTTTGGCTGCAAGCAGTACAAGTGCTGACTTTAGCGCAATATTTCCAGATAATGCAGCATGAACACTGTCATAGCCCACACCTGTTACCTGGGGAATGAATATGGCAGCAAGCCCTGCAGCAATGCCTCCAAATGCAGGGTGGACAACAGCCGGAATCCGGATTTTTTTAAGGATTTGAGGAATGCCTGACACCATGTGAATCATGGCAAGGCTTATGAAACCGGCAAATATACCAAGCAGAAAGTATAGAATCAGTTCAGCCGGATGGATTAACCTGAAACACTCCACATTGAATACGTGAAAGTTGCCTACAAGGAGTTTTGATGTAACTGTCCCTGTAATTGCAGCAATTACAATGTTTGAGAGAGACGCTACCTCCAGGTCAAACAGCAGGATCTCAACGGCAAAAAGGGTCCCTGCCATGGGTGCCTGGAATGTTGCGGCGATTCCAGCCGCTGCCCCGCATGATACTGCAAGGCGCCTGTACCTGTGATCCAGGTTAAGGAGCTGGGTAATGGATGAGCCTATTGACGCCCCGATCTGGACAATGGGGCCTTCCCGTCCCACAGATGCACCTGCAGAGAGCAGCATTGCTGTAACAAATGTCTTTAAGGCAGTGACCCTGTGCCTGATTCTGCCAGCACGAAGTGCCAGTGCCCGCATCACCTCAGGCACTCCCGGCCCCTTAAGCTCCGGGGCAATGTAGGTAATAACAGGCCCTGCGGCAAGGCCCGCAATGACCGGAATAAGAAACTTCCAGGGAAGAGGGGTTGAGTGCACCTGCCGGGTAAAGGTGTCTCCTGCCTTCCAAATAAGGTCCTGGCCAGCCTCAATGAGAAACCTGAACACCACAGCGCCCACACCGGCAAGGATACCAATTACCAGGGCAACCACAATGGGAAAAAGCGTATCCCTGATGTAATGTTCCTGCTGCCGTACCTTGGCTCTCAAGATTCTTCCTGCCCCTTGTCCTTTATACTGTTATTCCCTTTGTCTGCCTGATCCGTCATGATTATCCTTACTCCAGCCTCCTTGAGCAGTTCCTCTGCAGTGCCTCCATGTCTTTCTGAAAGCACTATTTCATCCGGATCAATGTTCTGTATAAGCCATTTCCCAACCAGAAATCCCCGTTTTCGCTGGGCTTCCAGGTGTGGATTCTTTATCACCCTTGAGCCTGTAACCTGTTTACTTGAAGGGTCCAGGGTCTCAACCAGGAACCAGGGTGCTCTTGCCATGTGTTTTGCAACAGGACCCTCAGGCGTCTCTAAAGGCGTGACCCTTACAGTTATCTCTTTCTGTTTGAAATGTGGCCTTAGACGCGCCATGACAACACGGGGAAAATTCCGGACAATCTCCTCTTCAAGGTTGTCTGCAACCCGGTCTGCCACCTTGTGGGACGGGGTTTTGAGGAGTATGTCCATGTCAATAATGAATCTGCCGCCGGCAGTTCGGCTCATACACTGCTTTACCCTGCTTACCGCAGGGTGTGCTTCAACAAGCCTTATTATTTCCCGTTCTGTCTCCCTGTCTATTGATGCGTCAAGAAGGTCCTTAAGGGCATTTACCAGGAGCATGGCACCAGCCCGGAACACAAAGAGTGAAACTATTGCTGCGGCCCACTTGTCCAGCATTATGCCAAACATATTACCGAAAAGGGCAGCAAGAACCACGGCTGTGGACAGGCTGTCTGTAAGATAATCCTTTCCGTCAGCAATAAGTGCAGGAGAGTTTAATTTTTTGCCCTGTTTTATCTGATAAAATCCGAACAATGCCGAGATGATCAGGGAAACAAGTGCGACAGGTATTGCTATCTTTGTGTCAGGCATGGTAGGGCAGCCAAACAGTGCCTGCCTTGCAATCTCATATCCTGCAAGGATGATGGCAATTGAGCTTGCAAGGGTTGCAACCGTTTCCGCCTTGTAAAGACCGTAGGGGAATGATGGATGCCTTCTGGATGCTGCCCATAATCCTATCCAAGCTGCCCCTGATGCAGCCACATCAGAGGCTGAATGAAGCGCATCACTCATGAGGGCGGAGCTGCCTGCAATATAACCCGCAACTCCCTTGCCTGTAGCAAGCAGGAGGTTCAACAAGACAGAGACCGTTGCACGCTTTCGTGCACTACGGATTTCCTTTTCAGGTCTGGTGGCTGGCATAATGTTTCTGTAACGCCTTAATTACCGGAAAACAAGTTTTTTGTACTTGAACTTACGTATTGTAAATATTGGCATGATATATGCATAAACTAATTCATTATTATGTTAATAAACCAAACCGTAATAACTACTTTTTTGACAATATTGCTATATCTGTTATATTAAAAAATTTTGGTCAAAAATGTTGCTAAGAGGTTTCGTGTTAAAGGGTGTATACCGGGTCATTCATCATTTCTTTGCAACATTATTATCGTCGTTGGAGAGTATCTACTCATAGGATACCGCATCTGCTGCGTTTTGGGGGCTCAAAGGATAGGGAGTACGCCTCTGTGCCCGCTCTGCCTTGCATCTGCAGCACCATGTGAGTTGATACGTTGTGTAAAAACTGTCTTTCCGTTGTGAAAGGAATGCGTCCTGGAGGGGGGTAAGTAGTTATGTTGGAGTAACATAATCTGCCCCTCCAAAAGTATAATTCATGAAGAACATTACTGAAAAAATGCCATCAAACAGCATTGGCAACAAGCCTGAAAGCCTTGGTCATAATATTGAAGTTTATGCCGATATAATCAAAAATATGCCAGGCCTGGTGGTTCTTGCAAATAATAAACTTGAAATAGAACTATGCAGTGATGCTCTGCTTGAATTTAGTGGATGGCCTTTTTCAGAGGTTCAGGGGAAACATCCAATCGAGTTTGTCCCTGAAAAGTACAGGCAGAGTACTACTGCCAAACTCGTGGAGGTGCTACAAAGAGGGGAAGCCTATATTGAGACATGGATCCTTACCAAAAGCGGAGTTGAGGTTCCGTTTGCCATTTCGGGCAAGAGAATCCAGATAGATAACAAGCCCTTTGCCCTTGGAATTGGAGTTGATTTGACGCGCCGCCTTGCCACGGAAAAGGAGCTTCGTTTTGCAAACTCTCTCCTTAAATCCCAGAACGAGGTCACCATGGATGGGATTCTCACGGTTGACCGTCATGGTAAGGTACTCTTTAACAACAAGAGATTTCTTGAGATCTGGTCCATCCCCCAGAAGTTGGCAGCTTTCAGGGATGATGCAAAAATGCTCCAATTTATCAGGCCCCAGCTTGTATCCCCTGAAGACTTTATGGAAAGGGTTCAATATCTCTATAGTCAACAATCAGAAACAGCCCGAGATGTGTTGGAGCTTAAAGATGGACGTTTTATAGACCGTTACTCTGCCCCGCTTAAAGATGAAAATGGCGGATATTTGGCAAGGATATGGTATTTTCGTGACATTACCAGTTTCATAAGGCAAGAGAGGGAGCAGTTAAGAATCAGTAAACTTGAGGCCATAAGTACTCTTGCTGCAGGTATTGCCCATGATTTCAATAACATCCTGACATCGGTTATAGGAAATATCAATATGGCCTCAATGTATGCCGGCCATGAAGAGCCTGCGGGCAATTTCCTTAAAAGTGCGGAACAGGCAGCGCTCAAGGCAAAGGACCTGACCTATAAACTCCTTACCTTTTCAGAAGGCGGAGTTCCAGTCAAAAAGGTATCTGATATCAAGCGGTTTTTTGAGGATACAGTCCAGTTTATTCTAAGTGGCCGCCCTGTTGATTACAACATCAGCTTTGATGATGATCTCTGGAATGCTGAATTTGATACTGCCCAGATAACACAGGTCATTCAGAATATCGTCTTAAATGCCATTGATGCCATGTCCGAGGGCGGTACTATTACCATCACTGGAATCAACTTTCTCCATGACGGTTCAACCGTTCCTGCCCTTGGGCCTGGCAAGTTCCTTAAAATATCCATTGCAGATAATGGTATGGGAATAACCGAGGAAAACATTCACAGAATTTTTGATCCGTACTTTACCACCAGCCCCCTTGATAATAATAAGGGTAAGGGATTGGGCTTATCAATAGTTTATTCCATTATCTTCAAGCACGGCGGTACTGTTGAGGTTGAGTCCAAACCTGAAATGGGGGCGTGCTTTATCTTTTATCTTCCTGCTGTTGATGGCATCGAAGACTGTAATGAAGTTGCAGAACTGGTCAGTGAAACAAAGACCAGGCCCAGAATATTGGTGATGGATGATGACCCCATGGTACGGCAGTTGGCATCTGAGATGCTTGAAACCTGTGGATATGATGTGGAAACAGCGGCAAACGGTGCTGAAACTCTGAAAAAATATGGTGATGCGCTTAAAACAGACAAACCTTTCCATGGCGTAATAATTGATCTTACGATTCGTGGCGATAAAAGCGGAAAAGAGATATTTGAAGAGCTGAAAAGCATTGATCCTGGAGTAAAGGCCTTAATTTCAAGTGGTTATACTACCGATGATGTTATGAAGAATTTTGAAAAATATGGTTTCATGGGTGTGCTTCACAAGCCCTATGGAATTGATGAGATGTCAAAGGCTGTTGCCACCATGCTGTCATAATCCGGGTTGTATTGGTTCAGCGTGGTAAATGGTCTTGTTTTGGAGTGACACAGTTTACAATTTCAGCAGGTTAAATTATAAGCCTCACCCCACCTAACTCCTCTATTTTATAGGGGAATCGGTCTCCAGGGGAGCCTATAAACATGAAATTTACAGGTATTCCCCACTCCTTTGAGAGTTTCTGGATAAGGTCAGGCCCGAATCTTCCCTTGATCTTCACAAATTCAATATCTATCTCAGGATATTCCCTGTCCAGAAATTCTAGGTCTTTCTCAAGTTTTTTGAGAACCTCAGGGTCTTCCTGGTGTGGGTCAGTGACATGAACAATCTTCAGGCGCCTGGTGTGTTCGTTGTTTTTGATATAAAGCAGTACCTTGTTAAGATTGGCGATGTTGTCGCCTCTAGTGAAAAATACAAACTCCTGGGACTGTATCTGGTCAATGGTTGAGAGGATCTTCTGGTCAATTCGCTGCACCATCTTCATTATTGGCACGTAGAGGATTTCAATGAATTGCAGGGTTGCATCAAGCAGGGCGACCCTGTTAAGCATTATTCCGGTAATAAACAGTGCGGGTATGAAGTATTCAAGAAAAATTATAAAATTTGGGGTCTCTCCGGGTTTTGGTTCCTTGATGATATTGCCCACAAGTGCAATGGTCACTGCTGTAAGTGCAAAGGTAACTGCCCCCCATCCAGCCCTTTCCGGGCGCGGCAGCCTTGCACGTTTGATTTTGAGCAGGATATTTCCCATTGCAAACAGCGCCATAACAGACAGGAACGAGATAGTATAGACACCTGCCAGTTTTTCCACCTCTCCCTCAGTTATAAAGAGGATTGAAACGCACATCAGGAAGAACATAACGATAATTCGATAGGAACTTCCCCTGTCATTTTTTTTAAGCAGGAATTGGGGGAGTATTCTGTCCAGGGTGATACGCTCTATGAGCCCGGAAACGCCTACATAGGATGTCAGAACTGCACCACTAAGTACAAGGGTTGCATCTATTGAGACAAGGGCAGAGACCCATTTCCCACCGGTAAGCTGGCCCATGTATGAGAGAAGATCTGCCTCGTGATGGCTTACCTCAGGGATGGGGACAACAGCAAGTGCGAGAAGTGCCATGAGCGGGTTGAATATACTTACTGCAACCCACATGTTTCTAAGGGTTTTGGGAAAGACCCCTGGCTGCTGTTCTTCCACAAAGTTGGCAGAGCTTTCAAAGCCTGATATCCCCAGCATTGCCGCGGAAAAGCCCCAGAATATTGCCATTTTCACTGATCCGTGCATTACCGGGGCGCTGTTGTTCTGGAAAAATGTGTCAAGCCCGTGGTGAAAAAGATAAAAGATTACAGTTCCTGAAAGCACAACAAGGGAGGCCAGGTGAAAGAAGAAGATTACCACTGCAACGGCAGCAGATTCTCCTATACCCATGATGGTAAGTGCCATAAAACAGGATAGCACCACCACAGTTGCAGTAATTACAGGAAGTGAGGGCACCATGGTATGGAGGTAATGCATTGCCTCGGATGCTGAAATTACCGCTGTGGCCATGTATGATAGCAGTGTCAGGGTGGCTGCAAGGGATGCTATTGATTTGCTGGTAGTGTTCAGAAGGGCGTTATATGCTCCACCATTAAGGGGCAGTGCTCCAACAACCTCCCCGTAAATCTTCCTGAACAGGTAGAGCACAAATGCTACAATAATCAGGGCAACCCATGCATACTGTCCTGCTGAAATTATGGACAGGGCAGAGACATACAGGACAGATGAGGTAATGTCATTTCCACAGATTGCGGTTGCCGGTATCTCGGAGAGTTTTGTGACTTTGTGCGGTTTTTTGGCCCGGCTTGCCTTTTTGGTTTTGGCTGTTGCAGTCTTTTTTGAAGCGGGCTTTTTTGTTTCTTTGCTGTTTCCTGCCATTACCGTACCTGGAAAGAGCAGGTTGTCTGGGAGGGAGACAGCAATATTAGTCTGTTCCATAATCAGACCCTGACTACCTTTGTGGCAAGGTGCATTGAGGTTACGATATCAAGCATGTTAGTGGTCTGTCCCACCCCTTTTTTTTCAATAAGTCCGTAGTATTCAAGGCAGGTACCACAAACCAGAATTGATACGCCTGAGTTTTCCAGGGCCTTTAATACAGGCAGCGTGTTACTGTCATTTGAGGCAAGTTTTACACCGCTGTTTACAAGTATGATTCGCCACAGGTCCTTGCCAAATTCAGGAAGGGTCTTGAGGAAATTCAGCATTAATTTTGCGCCAAGCTCCGGCTCACCCTCTCCAAGGCACGCGGCAGGTATAAATACCACAATTTTCTGTGCATCAGGGCCTTTGGATGCCTCTACAGCCTCTATTACACATGCCCCCGGCTCTCCCCTTACAATTATTTTTCGTTCAGATTCTGTTTCTGCAGTTACGCCATATCCTTGGCTTTCCAGAAACCTTGTTACATTCTGGCGCGCTGCCTCATTATCTACTATGATCTCTACAGCTTCCCCGGGATTGGCGGTGATTGTGTCTCGGGTTTCCATAACCGGCTGAGGACATGCCAGTCCGGTACAGTCTTTGGTAATCATATTTTGTAACACTCCTGTGGTGTATCTATTTAGCGTGATAATTGGTCTTGTTTTGGAGTGACTTTGAAGAATTTCGTAGTTTTTCTTGGGGAAGCGCAGCCAGAAAATCGCGTCTGTCTGAGCGAGGCACGAGCGAGTTCCGCGATTTTGGCGTAGCGAGCCTTAGAAAAACAAGAAATTGT
>WGBG01000031.1 GCA_015494395.1 Deltaproteobacteria bacterium | reverse complement strand
TGGACGGCTCCATAAGGGCAGATGGTGGCCTAAGCTCAGGCTCTGCCTCTGGAGACGGCTCAGGCGGCACTGTAAACATAGTAACCGAAACCCTTTCAGGAACCGGCTTCATAACCGCAAACGGCGGTGGAAACCGCCGTCATACCGGAGGTGGTGGTGGAAGGGTGGCAATAAGCTACTCAGCCTCCTCCTTGCCGGATGGCCATATCACTTCCGCAGGTGGTGCTGGCAATTACGGCAACGGCCAGGATGGGACCGTGGTGATTAACGGGGTACAGCAATAGGCACTTTGGAAAATGTCGTGCCTTCCAAAGAATTAATTCCGTAATGGCAGGGGCAAAGGTTTTTAATAGGGCCTGAGCCCCACATAATTTCCAGGCGGGTAATAGACGCATACCCATATTTGCGCCTTGTCCGGGCAGACGGCCATTCCGCAGCCCAATTCCCTGGAATCCTTCCATATCATCTGGGTATAGTGACCACACATGGCACCTGGTGTGCAGGAATTTGTGCTGTAATCATAGTCCCTGGCCTCCGCGGCCCACGCCTCTGCTACCTGTGGTGCTGATATCTTCTGGAGTTCTCGCCTTCCGTCTGACCATTTTACCGGGCTTGCCCAGAACAGGTTCTCTCCCAGTTCGCTCATTGTATGCCTCATGGTACAGTTATTGTTCATTGCCATGTCCATGGCACGGTTCCTGGCAATGGCCGCAAGCCTGTTTGACCAGCGAAGGGGCGGAATTCCCAGCCTTGCCCTTATTCTGTTGTGGGCCTGCGTCATTCCAGCCATCAGGCCTGTTTCTTTGTTCTGCGGCAAAGGGGCCTTGGATATCTCCGGAGAAGGGGTAGGGGAAGGCAGATTTGTGCTGCAGGACAGCAGCAGCAAGGTGGAAACGGCTAGAGCTGCTGCCACATAGGCTTTACTGGTAAATTTTTTTGAAGTATTCAATTTCCATGATCTCACTTTCAAATTTCGGAAAGGAAAATGCGTATGAAACCTGCAAGAGTATTGCTGATAACCCTTTTAAACATTCTTCTACTGATTGCAATTCCCGCAGGTGCAGGGGTACTTGTGGATGCTGACTGGCTTAAGGCCCACATGAACAACAGGAATCTGGTGATAGTTGATTGCCAGAACAGGCCTGACAGCTACGAAAAATTACATATCCCAGGTGCGGTAAAGGTCCTGCACCACGTTGACCTGGAAGATCCAACCAGGTATCCGCCAAACAAGTTTCCTCAGAAAGCACAGTTCCTTGCCCTGATGAATCGTCTGGGAATTGATAACAATACCACTGTTGTTGCCTATGACGACAGGTATTCACTATTTGCCAGCAGGTTTCTCTTTATTATGGAGCTTTACGGGCATGATATCAATAAACTTAAACTGCTTGATGGTGGACTGCCCGCATGGAAGGCTGCTGGAGGCAAGGTCAGCACCAGTTTGTGCAATCCTGTTAAACGGGGAGCGTATTTGACCACTGGCCCCAATCCTGACATGATGGTTTCCTGGTCAGATGTGTACCGTAAGGGTGTGCAGCTACAGGACAGGAAGGTTCTTGTCCATGACACCAGGCCCCTGGCGGAATTTAACGGAAGCAGAGTCCGTAATGTTCGTGGAGGCCATATCCCAACAGCCGTTAATTTGGAAAGTAAAAAGGTGTGCAACAACCCGGATCAGACATTCAAGCATGCAGAACAGATTCAAAAGGCATTTACAGAGGCCGGCATTACACCAGACAGGATTATCTATACCTATTGTCACACTTCGGACAGGGCAGCGCATACCTACGTGATTCTGAAGAATATCCTGGGTTATCCGGATGTAAGGATATATGAGGGAGGCTGGAACGAATGGGGCTCCCTTACTGCACTGCCTGCTGCTGATGAAGAATACCGGTAAATAAAGTCCGTTCCCTAATGTGATTTTGGGATATTCAAGGTATCAAGTGCACAAATTATTTCGGCCTGAATGGAAGCCACCTGTCAAGTATTGCATCAAGTGTTCCGTCTTTTTTCCATTTGGCAAGTACACTGTTAAGCTGATTTCGAAGCTCCGTATCTTCCTTTCTTACTCCCCAGGCAAGCTGTTCCGTGTTGAGCGGTCGCCACAGCCCGGTGATGTATGCCTCGTTCTCTGATACAAGCCACATGATTGATGGGGCATCGTGTACAAACAGGTCTATGTTCCTGCCGCGCAGTTCACCAACCGCCTCGTAGGGCAGGTTCAGGAGCACTATGCGGGAGGCAAATGGGAAATTCTCCCTGACGAACCGTTCTGCTGTGGTATTTCGGACAACGCCAATTGAGGCATTGCTTTTCTTTACCGCAGTGATGGAAGGGTATTTTTTTACATCCTCCAGCCTGAACGCTGTCATAAGTCCGGTGGTAAGATAGGGTCTTGTAAAGGCAATGCGTACCTGGCGGGGTTTTGTAATGGTCATGCCTGACATGATAATGTCAATCTTTTTCGTAATAAGGGCATCAATGAGTTGATCCCAGGGAATCACGCTTATCTTCACTGCTTTTCCCAGCTCGGCAGGGAGCTTGCGCGCAAAATCGGCCTCAACGCCCTGTACCTTGCCATTCAGTGCGAATGTCATTGGCGGATAGCTTGCGCTCATGCCAATACGGATAATGTCAGTCTGGGGAGGAGGCTGGGCAACAGATCTGGTCGGAGGCGTTGGGGGAGTGCAGGCTGTTAAAAAAGTAAGGATTATCAAAAATAATACAGATATTGATATGCCTGTTTTATGTTTCATGTTGATTTTTCCTTTAATTTTGAACGAGATATAGTTATCGCTGTTTGCTTCATTATGCGAATAACATAAGACAGTGTCAAGAATGCTGAAGGGTACATATTCAGCGGAAAACAAGGCCATTCACTAACCTCAATTAACATCAATACGCTGAACATTTACACTGAAGGAAAAGCAGACAGCCCCATAATGTTTATCCTGCAATCCTGTCCGGCCGGTTAAACACATTCAGCCTGTCCGGGCGGGCATAGGCCGCAAGTGTAACCCCTGCCTTTCTTGCGATTGCAAGCCCAAGAGAAGATGGGGCAGTCCTTGACATGACAATGGGTATGCCGATCCTTGCGCATTTAAGCACCATGTCAGATGTGAGCCGCCCTGTTGTATAAATTGCACCGGCAGGGGAAAATCTGCCAAGCAGTATTGCGCCTATTATCTTGTCCACTGCGTTGTGCCTCCCCACATCTTCAAAAAATGCCTTGAGTTTTCCATCTGCCCAGAAGCCGCACCCGTGAACGCAGTGGGTCTCCTGCCCGAGTTTTGACCTGTTCAGCACCTCCAGTATAAACTCCCTGACCTCCGGAAACGTAATGGTAGCCTCATCAAGGGGTTTGAATGCACCTTCAAGCATGTCCTTGGAGATCTTCCCTGTGCCTCCACACCCTGAAGTGATTATCACCTCCTTGGGGGCGCTGTCTTCCGGGACATCAGCATAGACCGATATCTTTCCCTCAGGACAGACCCAGACCTCAACCACCTGCCCTGGAGAGGCAATGTATCCCTGGCCGAACAGAAAGCCCGGACCAAACTCTTCAAGCCCCGTTGGCAGAACCATTGAGGCCCCTATTTCATTATCGTTGAGCATGACCTTGTAGGGTATTTCCACCGCCAGGGCTTCATCTTTTCTCCTGCTCCCCTCAGGGGTCATAACAACAGTCTCAAGCGCAAGCTTGACTGGAATGGCCATGTTATATTTGCCTCCAAATTAATAAACCTTGTCTTGCCAAACGAGGGTACTATAAATAGGGCATGTGTTAAAGTTCAAGGTGAGTCCGTAAAGTGCAGGTGTATCATTATTGTCTCTATTCAGAGTGGTAAATGGCCTTGTTTTGGAGTGACTATGAAGAATTTCGTAGTTTTTCTTGGCGAAGCGCAGCCATAAAATCGCGTTTGTCTGAGCGAGGCACGAGAGAGTTTCGCGATTTTGGGGTAGCGAGTCTTAGAAAAACAAGAATTGTTGTCTGGAATGGAAAAACAAGGCCATTTACCACCGTTTAATACGCTGAGCAGATGCAAACATCCAAGAAAGATGGACTCGTAAAAAGTCAGAGCCAAATGATACTCATACAACATAGAGTGTATCGCCATAATGGTATCGTACATATATTGTATGCATTATGCGCACAAGCTCAAAAATAAGACTTTTTACGAGAACATCAAGAAAAATCCATTATGAAAAATTTCAATATTCAAATTCTTCGCCGCAGGAAAGAAGGCGGCTTTGCTCTTGAATCCGTGGATGCGTCTATTTCACCCGGCGAGTCTATTCAGGAGCTGTCCGATTTTTCGGGAATCCGTCTGGCGGGTGGTTTCCCGGATCTCTTTCCCTCTGACCAGGTTCCCCTTTCCCCAGCCCTGCAACTTAACGCAGACCTGGGAGAGTTTTCTCCTGGCGAGCTTCTTAATCTGGCCAATGCCGAGTTTTTCTGGAAGGACCAGGTGGTGTTCCGTAATTATACCCTGGAGCCGGATAACAGGGTTGCAGTTCTTTCTGCAGATACCGGGGCGCTGTCACGTTTTGTGGAAATCTGGGGAGGTATTCTTGATATAACTCCTCTCCTGACCAGGGGGTATCATCCATCATTCATAAATTCATCAAAGGTGGAAATAGAACGCAGGGGCCAAGGTTTGACTGTCACTGCCACCATTAAAAGCCCTGTTGACCTGGACAGGTGTTCGTATTGCGGTTTTTGCGGGCCGGCATGTCCTGAAGAGTGCCTGGACAGGAATCTCTTTATTGATTTTGACAAATGTACACTATGCGGGGCATGTGCTTCAGCCTGTCCCAATGGTGCCATAGACCTGTATGCACATGAAACAGTGGAGCTTGATGTGGCAGCACTGTTATGTCTGTCTGATACAGGCATGGAAATCCCCAGGGGTCTTCCCCTTGTTTACCGGGAGGAGAAGCTTGACCAGCTTATCTCCTCAATATGCAGGATTGAGGTGGATGAGGTAATATCCGTTGATTCTGCAATTTGCCAGCACGGAACAAGGGAAAAATCGCCAGGCTGTACACTTTGCAGGCACGCGTGCCGTGAGCAGGCTATTTCATACAGGGATGGAGCCCCGATAATTGACCACATGAAATGCACTGCCTGCGGGCGCTGTACAGG
Source organism: Deltaproteobacteria bacterium (assembly GCA_015494395.1). Lineage (GTDB taxonomy): Bacteria > Desulfobacterota > Dissulfuribacteria > Dissulfuribacterales > QOAL01 > S144-17. The sequence continues at coordinate 2,506 of WGBG01000031.1, read as the reverse complement.
GCTTTGTCCAACAGGAGCGTTGCAGGATGAGCGTTTTAATGACCGTGCCTTTGCATCATACGTTGCCCAGCTTGAGATCAGGCCCGGGACAACCATAGTGATCGGTGAGGCTGAAATGCTTCATTCTTTCTGGTGGAGAAACAGGAACAAGCGCTTCACAGATGTCCTGTTTATGGAATATCCCTCAATAATGGGCCTTAATTTATGGCACTTTCTTGCCCTTTTTGCCCGTGGGTGCGGCAGGGTGGTGCTGCTCCAGGATTATGACAATGATGATACAGTTCCCACCAGACAAGTTCGCCTGGCTAACCGTGTGCTTGAGATACTCTTTGGTGTGACAGATGCCGTGAGCCTCACCCCTGTAAACAAGGCGTGTGATTTTATTAAATCTCAGGAGCCCCTTGTCTCTGAAAGCCTTCCTTCCCAGGCATTCAGGGGCAGGCGCAGGGAGCTTGCCCGCACCCTCCTCTTTCTTCTTGATCATGGAGAAGGAAGCGGCACGGTTGAGCCTGAGCTTGCGGTATCCTTTGGCGGCATTGTATGTGATACTTCCCGCTGTACCCAGTGCCTTGCCTGTCTTAATGAGTGCCACCAGCAGGCGTTACAGGCTGATGAAACCCGGTATGCCCTTAAGTTTCTCCCGATCCTGTGCGTTCAATGCGGGATGTGTGCCGGTGTGTGCCCGGAGGATGCTCTGAAGCTTGCTCCCGGTCTTGTGCTCCAGAAGGGCTTTTTTGAAACAGTTGTCCTGGCAGAGGCAGAGCCAGCAAGATGCCGGGAGTGCGGCAAGGTGTTTGGTACAATAAAGAGCCTTGAAAAGGTCCAGGGCCTGCTTTCAGGCAGGGATGATATAGATGTTGAGCTTTTTGAATACTGCGAAGATTGCAGGGTAAAAAGATTTTTTGAGCAAGATGAGGCAACAATATGACCGGTCAACCCGATTTCCAACTGATAAAGATCAGAAAATCCCTGATGGATCTGCTCAAATCCTTCTTTTATGAGGAGCCTGATGCCAACAGGCTCGGTCTATGGAGGGGAGTTGTTTACTCACTGTCCAAAGAATCTGTATCGCCTGAAATGGATGCGGCCATAAAGGAGCTTTCAGAATGCCTTTCAGAAAGGGGGCTTAAGGAGCTTCAGGAGGAGTATTATGAGCTTTTTGTAAATCCCTTCAGCAAACACAGCCTCAAGACCACGTTATCTTTTTACATGGATGGCCACAATTTTGGTTCAACTCTTGTGGCAATCCGGGAATTTCTGAAGAATGTTGGTATTCAGAGGCGGAAGGGCGTAAGTGAAACCGAAGACTCCCTGCCGGTAATGCTGGATATCTATCAGCAGCTTGTTGCAGCCGAGGAGAAGCAGGGTGGCCAGGAGGCAGTTGAAAGACAGGCAGAGTTTTTAAAAAAATTTCTGATGCCTCTTGGAAAGGCCATTGAAAAGGGGCTTGAAGCAAATGGAAAGGCTCATTTTTACAGGGCCTGCTGCCATTTCCTGAACGCCTGCCTGCTTATGGAAAGCTCATTGACTTTTGAGCCTGCGGTACTATGATTTAAGTAATTATTGTTTTAATAATTTTCAAATGCAGTTTGTGTCAACTTAACAATAAATACCAAGGGGGGCCTCAAATGCAGAATGATAAACATGGCGAGAGCCGGCGATCCTTCGTCAAGGGGCTTGTGGCAGGCTCAGCTGTTCTGGCCGGTATTTTGTCCACTGGAGCAAAAGCAGGAGCAAAACAGGCTTCAGAAGACAGGTCTGTTCCACAGGATATTCTGTACAGGGAGACCGAGGAATTCAGGAAATATTACGATATGCTTCGGTCCTGATTTTTTCACAGAATGAAAGGGGGGTGTAAAAAATGGCCCGGAAAAAGATATTAAATAACAGCATCCCTGGCAAAAGATCCCGCAGGGTAACCATCAACCCCAGGATGGCCAGGAGGTCTTTCCTTAAGCTTTCAGCAGCCGCGGCTGCGGTATCCGCCGCTGCCCTGACTCCAGCACTGACCAAAAAGGTTTCAGCTCAGACCGGGGCAAAGGAGCCTTATCCAGGCTCAAGAAAGGTCAAGACAATCTGCACTTACTGTTCTGTGGGGTGTGGCATTATTGCTGAGGTACAGAACGGGGTCTGGGTACGCCAGGAGGTGGCCACTGATCATCCTGTCTCCCGTGGCGGTCATTGCTGCAAGGGTGCCGGCGCCATTGACATGGTGACCAGCGAAAAGAGGCTTAAAAGCCCCATGAAGAGGGTTGGCGGCAGGTGGCAGAAGATATCATGGGACCAGGCCCTTGATGAAATTGCAGCTAAGCTCCTTGATATCCGCAAAAAAGACGGCCCCGACGCCCTCCACTTTAACGGAAGCGCCAAGGTCTCAAACGAGATGGCATATCTCCAGAGGAAGTTTGCAGCCTTCTGGGGTTCAAATAATATCGACCACCAGGCCCGAATATGACACTCCACCACGGTGGCAGGTGTCGCCAATACATGGGGTTACGGTGCAATG
>WGBG01000030.1 GCA_015494395.1 Deltaproteobacteria bacterium | reverse complement strand
GATTTCTCCTGCCCGGGCCTTTTTGTAAAGTCCTTTGACGTCGCGCTGTTCACATATCTCAAGAGGACAGTTGCAGTATATTTCAATAAGATTTTCATGGCCTATTATTTCCCTGACCCTTGCCCTGTCCTCACGCAGTGGAGATATAAATGCGGTAAGAGAGATAACTCCTGCATCCAGGAACAACCTCACCATCTCTGCTATGCGCCGGAGATTCTCTGCCCGGTCTTCGCGGCTGAATCCAAGATCACTGCAAAGACCGTGTCGCACATTATCCCCATCAAATACGTACGTACGGCATCCCATGAGGTGAAGACGTTCCTCAACCGCATGTGCAAGTGTTGATTTGCCTGAACCGGAAAGCCCGGTAAACCACAGATTTATACTGCGGTGACCGTTTAGTGTCTCTCTGCGTGGACGGGTTACCGCGGCCTTGTGAAATACTACGTTTTCTGATTTGGCCATATTTGTATCCGAAAATAGCTAAAGTTTATAATCTGACCTGCTCCAGTTCATAAGACCATACCACGTGCATACCCTTCTGCTCTGCGTATTCCTGTATGGCTGGACGTGTTGAATAGGTTACCAGAAGTGGCAAGACATTTTCTCCAACCACATTGGATAATTTGAGACGTTCCAGCAATTTCTGGAACCGGTCAACATCCTTTTTGGACAGCTTGGCCTTGCCTTCTCCAACAACAAACCACTTTTCATGATCTTTATGACCTGTGCCGAACATATTAAGTTCAACTTCCTTGCCATCCAGATCAATATATTTTCTGACAAATGGGGCATCCGTATCCAGTTCGAACCTCTTCTTTAGCAATGCAGGGAGCGCTGCAATTGCCCTGTCTTCCAAGCCATATCCAACACTGTCTGACAGTCCCCCCACCATCTGCCTTGTCTCCCTGAGACCCTTTGCGAGCTTTCTCACCTCCTGCTCGGTGCGCTTCTGGGCATAAGCCAACTCCTCTACCCGGGTCTCAGTGCGCTTTTGGGCCTCAGTTAATTCCTCAACCTTCACTGTCAGGGAATCAAGACGACGCTCGGTAGCCGCCTGGGCATCGGCCAACTCCTCAACCCTTGCCTCGGTGCGTTTTTGGGCCTCGGCTAATTCCTCAACCTTCACAGTCAGGGAATCAAGACGACGCTCAGTAACTACCTGGGCCTCGGCAAGGTCTGCGACAACTTCCTTCAGCTCATTAAAATCATCTCTTCTGACTGACTGGCTCAGCTCTGAATATATCTGGCCAATGACCCCTGCCATTTTCCTTGCAGGTTCATCGCCAAAGCTCTCTTTCAAGTCAGAATATATGGCAAATGTATCTATCATTAATTCAATTTACACCTTTTGCTTTCAGCCTTGAGCCTTGAGCTTCAAACTATTTCCTACCCACCCCGGTATACTTAAACCCAAGATTTTTCATTGTCTCAGGGTCGTAAACATTTCTAAGGTCCACAAACACAGGCTGCCTCATGGCATCCCTGATCCTCTCCATGTCCAGGGCACGGTACTGGTTCCACTCTGTCATGAGCACCAGGGCATCTGCATCTGCAGCAGCCTCGTAGGCATTCTCAACATACTGAATACCTTCGGGCATATATTTTTTTGCCTCTTCTATGCCCTTTGGGTCATGGGCCTTGATGGCAGCCCCTTTTTCAAAAAGTGCGGGGAGGATGGAGAGTGATGGAGACTCACGCATATCATCTGTTTCAGGCTTGAAAGTAAGGCCCAGAACTCCGATGGTCTTTCCTGCCTCGGAACCACCAAGGGAGTCCCTTATCTTTTTGACCATACGCGCCTTCTGTGCAGCATTAACTTCAACTGCTGCCTGGACTATATGTACGTTTTCACCGTACTCCTGGACTATACGCATGAGCGCCAGGGTATCCTTGGGGAAACATGAACCACCATATCCAGGCCCTGGATGCAGGAACTTTGACCCTATGCGCCCGTCCATACCTATCGCCTTTGCAAGCGCAGTTATATCAGCCCCTACAGCCTCACACACATTGGCGATCTCATTTATGAAACTTATCTTTACAGCAAGAAATGCATTTGCCGCATACTTGGTAAGCTCTGCTGTTTCAATGGTTGTGCAGACGATGGGGGTCTCTATCAGGTAAAGGGGCTTGTATATGTCTCTCAGCACCTGCTCTGCACGTTCGTTATCCACGCCAATAACTACACGGTCAGGACGCATGAAATCACTGATTGCCGCCCCCTCCCTCAGGAATTCAGGATTGGATGCAACATCAAAATCAGCATCCGGATTCTGCTCGGAAATTATTCGATGCACCTGCCTGGCAGTGCCCACCGGCACGGTGCTCTTATCAACTATAACCGTATAACCGGAAAGATGGGGGGCAATCTCTCTTGATGCCTCGTATATGTAGGTAAGATCAGCATATCCGTCACCACGCCTGCTTGTAGGGGTGCCAACAGCGATAAACACAGCATCTGCATCAGGCACTGCCGCTTCAAGGTCGGTTGTAAACCGCAGCCGTTTTTCATTGACATTTTTTCTAACCAGGGCATCAAGACCGGGTTCATATATTGGAATAATACCATCCCTCAGCTTGGCTATCTTTTCTTCAATCTTGTCAACGCATGTAACATGATGTCCAAACTCGGCAAAACATGTACCGGTAACCAGGCCAACATAGCCTGTTCCGATCATGGTAATCTTCATATCAATCTCCTGAGTTTATATTTTCGCCTATATCGCCTTTACCTACTTACACCTTTTATCCAAGCTGCTCTTGAACAAGAGTCACCATATCTGGATCTTCAGGGGGTTCAATCTTTTCAAGCCCCTCCTCCCGGCTCAAAACTCCCTGACGCACCATGTTTGCGATTTCCCATACATAAGGGTGAAAGCCATAAACCTTCCTGTGGACATTATTTGCATAGGCGTTAAGCAGACAGTTGGTTGAATTGGGATCAACATCATCCGGCTTTACCCATCCTATCTCCTTGTTTCTTTTGATGATCTTCTTTTCGTCATACGGTAGAAATGCCAGAGGATGAACATTCCAGGGAAAACGGTCAGGTTGGCTGAACTGCTGGTCAGTTACAAATAGCGGATTTATCTCATCACCTGCAATGCTGTGAAGGGGCTCATAAATGGCCTTTTGGGATATCTTCATCAGGGCTGCATTTGTCTTCATCACGGAAGATTGCATAGGGGCCTGACCGGGAGACCAGCCAAACCCAACGAACGGAATATTTTTTTCAATGGCTGTACGCAGCATGGAGGATTTGACCATACCAATACACGATGTGCAGATAGTGCTTGCCCGTTCAAGGGTCTTGGGAGAATACAGGGGCTTTTTGGCAGCAGTCCTGAATATTTTTTTCAGCATTAATGGAGACGGACGCACCACCATGCTGTCAACCCCAAGATTTGCACATACATTCCTGATGTTGACAAATGCACCTGGAGACATAAAGGCATTATCAAATGTGTATGCCAGAACTCTCAGCTTGTAGCGGTTAACAAAAACATCAAGTGTATAGGTACTGTCCTTGCCGCCACTATATGCCATCAGCACATCGTATGTTGCCCCTGAGCCGGGCATCTTCCTGTATTCTTCAATCAGCGAAAGAAACTTGTCTTCCCACTCCTTTCTGTGCCCCTCTTCTGTCCGTTTCAAGGGCCTCCGGCAGTGATTGCAAACCCCATCTTCATCAAATTTTATGCCCGGAAAGGTCTCCGGGAGAATACACTTTACACATCTCTTCATTTTCAATTACCCACCTTGCCTGAGCGCAGCCCTCTTGATTTTGCCCGTTGATGTCCTGGGGAGTTCCTCATGAAACTCTATAACATGGGGGACCTTGTATGCGGGAAGTATGGCACGGCAGTGTTTCCGGAGCTCTTTTTCCGTACACTGCACCCGGGGTTTCAGCACCACGCAGGCCTTTATTTTCTCATCAAGAATCTCATCAGGGATTCCAATTACTGCCACCTCTGACACAGCAGGGTGTTCCATTATCACGTCTTCGATCTCCTGGGGACCTATACGGTGAGAGCCGCTCTTGATAATATCACTCTTCCTGCTGACTATGTAAAAATAACCGTCCTTATCCTGCCAGGCCAGATCCCCGGTCCAGAGCCCTGTGCTTCTTAGCACCTTGTCTGTCTCATCAGGCCGTCTCCAGTAGCCTGACATGATATTGTCACCCCGTGCCACAATCTCTCCCTTTTCACCCCGGGGCACAAGCTGCCCGTCCTGGTCCAGAAGCTCAAGCTCAACACCGGGTATAGGGATTCCCACAGACCCAGGTTTGCGTTCAATGTCCTCGGGTGGAAGATAGGAAAGCCTGGCTGAAGCCTCGGTCTGCCCGTACATGATGAATATCTTCACATCCGGAAACACCTTCTTGAGCTCTACTGCCACGATCGGAGACATGGGTGCGCCTGCCTGCGTTACATAACGAAGGGACGGAAACCTGTACTGGCGTATTGCAGACCTGTGAAGCAGTATGGAAAACGTGGAGGGCACCCCGGAAAGTCCTGTCACCTCGTGCTCCTTCATCTGCTCCAGTATTACATTGGGGTACATAAAATTCTGATTAACTGACAGAGAAGCCCCGGCCGCAACATGCGTGAGCATAATAGAGTTGCCGTATGAATAGAAAAACGGCAATACTGCCATTACCCTATCATTTCTGGAGATATCAAGATATTCTATTATTGAACGGGTATTCGCTCTCAGGGCGAGGTGACTGAGCATTACCCCCTTTGGGCTTCCGGTGGTTCCGGATGTATAAATAATCTGGGCAAGTTCACATGGAGACCGCCAGGCCTGCCTTATATCCGACGGCAGAAACCCACCGGAAAGGACCGATCCGAAATCTTCACATGGCACCTTCTCCATGATGTCAGGAGGCCCTTTTCCTGACATTGCCAAGGCCTTAAGGCCCTTAACATCTTCCAGGCTGGCGCTTATTACCCTGGAATATTTTTTATTTGCTAAAAGTACTGAGGCATCACTGTCATTGATGGTATAAGAGAGAGCCCTCCTGGAGGTCTGGGTATTCAAGCCTACCACCACGCCGCCTGCCATGAGCGTGCCAAAATAGGCGGCAAAATATTCAAATGGATCTTCAGTAAGGATTGCTCCTCTAAACCCCCTCTCCAGATCAAGGTCATTCAACCACTTGGCCACGGAACATGCAGCAGAAATCAGTTCCCTGTAACTGACTGTTTTGCCGCCATACAACAGAACCGGGCTGTCAGGATATCTTTCAGCCGAATCAAGCAGGTAGTTCTGGAGCAACATAAGTTAAAACCATGGTGCGAAACACAAAATTTACTGCTTCTGCTTTCGCTCAATAAACGCCGCTATGAGATTCACACTGTCAAGATTTTCTGGTATTAGTTCTTCATCATCTATCTTGAACTCAAAGGTCTCCTCAAGCCACTCAACCAGCTCCAGTACACCTGTTGAATCAATTATTCCCTGTTCAAGAAACGATGCGTCATTGTCAAGCTCTCCCTCGTCCGCATCAAAGAGAAAGTTTTCAAAAATAAACTCCCTGACCTTTTTTACATTGTCATCAGACACGATATTCTCCTCCTCAACTTTCATGATATGGAATGCTGTGAGCGTTTTTCTTAGCGTCCTTTGCGTCTTAGCGGTTCAGCTTTTGTTTTTAAACTTTGAGCTTTCAGCTTTGAGCCTTGAGCTCATTACTTTGCGGTTCAGCTTTTGTCTTTCTTAGACCCTTAGCCTACCCCCCTTGGCCTGAAACGCCCTGAATCTTCACATTGCTCAATTTTTCAGGGACATCAATGCGAAAATTCTCAACAAACCGTTCATACAAAATCTGGGTGGACAGGATACCCACAAATGCCATATTTTCCCTGAAGCCCTGCCTGGCCTTTTTACGGCATTTTTTCATCAATTTTGAAACAGCCTTATAGTTAAATATCCCTGCATCCCTGATCTTTTTTTCGGAAAGATAATAATCAAGATACTCCGGCTCGCTCTCTCCGAAAAAGCTCAAAATATCCGGTGCCATGTATGGCTGTTTCTTACGCGCCACAATGGCAGGCGGCAACAGATCCTTCATGGCAAGTTTAAGCAAATACTTTTCTGTCAGCCCCTTCATGCGCATCCCTAATGGAAGACGCCCGGCAAACTCCACGACCCTGTGATCAAGAAACGGGAATCTGCCCTCCACGGAATGTGCCATGGCCATCCTGTCTCCCTGGGAACATAGCAGGTAGTTGGCAAGCAGCAGCCGCGTTTCCAGATACTGGGCCCTTGAAAAAAACTCAAAGCCAGGCGCGCCAAGTATGGAGTCCAGCATATTATGCAATTTTTCCACAGGATCATTCAGTCCTTCACGAATGTACTTATCAAAAAACTGCATCAGATAGGAAGTGGTCTTCCACCTTGGCCTGTGCGCAAAAAAAAGGTCATCTTCAGGCATTAAAGCGATCTCAAAAAACTGTTTAGCCATTCCTGAGGCCTTGGTTGGAGAGAGGGCAAGATATGGATACAACCGTTTAAGAAGCAAAGGCCTGCACAATGAATCAGGCCTTCGCGCCATGAACGCCCTTACCTTTGCCTCTTTGAAAATATCATACCCGCCAAGTATTTCATCAGCGCCCTCACCAGTAAGCACGACTTTATAGTTGTGTTCCCTCACCAGAGATGAAAGCAGGAAAAGCGGTGCAGGAGCAGTACGCACAACAGGAGTTTCTGCATGCCAGATAACATCGGGGAATACTTCTGCAATATCCGCATAGGAACAGTTAACCGCATGGTGTCCGGTTCCAAGACTTGAAACCATCTGGGCCTGCTGGCTGCTCTCATCATAAACCCTGTCGCTGAAGGTAACAGAAAATGTCTCAAGAGGCTTGGCAGTATTCTCTTTAACCAGTGCGGCAATGGCAGAAGAATCAATGCCTCCACTGAGGTATGCCCCCACAGGGACGTCACTTCTGAGCCGTAACTTCACAGAATCTACAAGAAGCGACAGCAACTCCTCAGCCAGCTCCTGCTCAGGACATGACTCCCGCGTTGAAGCAGGTGCAAAATCAAGATCCCAGTAAATGCCCTC
>WGBG01000029.1 GCA_015494395.1 Deltaproteobacteria bacterium | reverse complement strand
GAGGAATAAAATAAAAAACAGTGCTGAAAAATAATTAACTAAAATAAATTTTCTGTTTATGCCGCCGATAATACCTGAATAACATGTGTAGTACCTGGCGACTTTTGAGGTAATATTCTGTTTTTCTAGATTTTTTCTGGAATGCATATTGTTTTCCTCCGATGTGAGGGGTTAATTTTAAAATGATTTATCAATACATAGTCGCAACGAGCATGCCAGGTAGACCCAAAAAATATTTTTGGCAATTGTCAGAGAAATTATCAGAATATGGGTTGCGGGAGATTGAAAATAGGGCTTCCAATAGAGTGCACTTTCTTTAGTGGAGGCATCAAGTTTCTCTAATCTCGAAACAGGGCCATCAGAATCGTAGTGCAGAATGATGTCTGCTTTGTCTTCGTCGTTCTATGCACTAGGACAAAGGTAGAGCCTTAACAGCAGCGCCTCATTTCGGATCAGGCCAGTCATTTTGGTGTAGTCCTCTTTTTTCCATTTGCTTAAGGCCAACCCCTGATCTTACCGATATTATTAAAAGAGCGATAGCATATTTCATCTAAATCAATAGACCCGATACATGGGATTTTTTTATGGCTGGTAAATCCCGTACAGTATTTTGTTAAGTGGATTAAGTTGAGCAAAATATCACCAAGGAGGTTGCTTATCAGTCTGGGATCATGGATGGCAAATGACGTAATTCAAGACTCTTTATATAGATGATACATATCAAAATGTATTGTAATTATTGATATATTCTGTGTTGAGCCTTAGCCTTCTACATTAAATTGAAAGATATACCTTTGCGGTTTTAGGTATCGAGAAAATTTCTGGAAAATCCCCCCAAAGAGAGATTTTGCATTTTTTTACAGTTTCTATGAATTCCCAGCATCCTCAATCCCACTGTGCCTGCAAAAGATATGGCAGTGTCTTCATGGAAAACGAGCGTGCTGCAATTAAATTGATGGTAGATTATTTGCAATTATGGATAGAAAAACAATATGATAGAATACGAAATAGAACGGAATTAAATGCAAAAATGTCTTACAAGGGAAAAAGAAATGACTGAGAGTCAGATGGAATAATATGCTTTTTTTAAAAGTACTTAAACTTTGCCCTCATAACTTGCAAAAAAAATTCTGGTTGCTTCTTGCCGCTATGCTGCTACTTGCCTTTGGGGAAACCGCTGTTGTGGGGCTTATAGCATTCTATGCAGCTTCAGTCTCTGATCCTCTGGCAAGTTGGCAGGCGGTTATGACTAGTTCGGTTTTCCACTCCCTGCCTGATAATACGCGCCTCATTGTTGATTCGCCGCGTGCTCTGATAGGCGTTTTGAGCCTTTTAGTGATTATGGCTGTGGTGTTTAAAAACATCTACCGAGGATACGTAACCTTTCACATTGCCAGATTTGCCGCCTTGATAGAAGCTTTTTTTGGACAGCGTCTGATGGAGATTTTTTTACACCGTGACTACCTATGGCATCTTAAAAGTAATAGTGCTGATCTTCTTCAGCTGATCCAGTGGCGCACGCACCTCGGAAACGGTTTTGTAACCCCGCATCTGAAAATTTTCTGTGAGATTTCCATGCTCATAGTTCTTTTAGCCTCTTTACTGGTAGTTCAACCTTTGGTTTCTCTACTGTTCCTGGTGGTACAGGGGGGTGCTGGAGTAGTGGTATATTTCAGACTGAAAAAGGGGCTGGATTACAGTGCCAGAAACTGTAAGACGCTGACTCTGGAAATGAACAGGGATGCTACGAGGGCAATTCACGGCATAAAAGATGTTCAGATCACCGGGACAGCAGAATTCTTTGTAACGAGTTTCAAAAAAAGTGCAGACAAATATGCTGACATGTTCGGCCTCCAGCAGTTTTGGAAAGAGTCCCCTCTTCTTTCACTGGAGTCATTTGGGTTTGTGATACTTGCAGGGGTCATCCTTTTTATGCTTTTTATTCTTGGTTATTCACCTCTTGAAACTACTGGTACTGCAGCTCTTCTTGCAGTTACTGCGTGGAGACTGTTGCCAGCCTTTAACCGCATAGTATCTTCCATGACTGGCATCAGAACGGCTCAGGTCTATGTTGAGACACTATTAAAAGAGCTTTATGACAATAAACTGAACATAATCCAAAAAGATAGAGTTGACTGTGAAAAGCAATTATTCAAAAAAGTGATAGAATTTCAAAATGTAAGTTTCTCATATGATGATGCAAGGCCCGTATTATCTTCCATGAATCTGAAGATACCATGTGGACAGTCCATTGGGATTATGGGGCCTTCAGGTTGTGGAAAATCAACGCTGGTGGATTTGCTCACCGGACTTTTAAGACCTCAGCAAGGTAAAATTTTAATAGATGGCCAGGAGCTGACCAATGAAAATGTTTTTCTTTGGAGAAGTTGTATAGGTTATGTGCCCCAGTTTCCATACATATTTGAAGGTACTCTTGCTGAGAACGTGGCTTTCGGGAAGGACCATCAGGATATCGATATGGAACGGGTTTTGGAATCATGCCGATTGGCGGCTATGGATTTCATCCATCAGCTGCCACAGGGTGTTGAGACAGTGATAGGAGAGCGTGGTGTGCGACTTTCCGGCGGACAGCGTCAGAGGGTGGCTATTGCACGAGCCCTTTACAGGAGGCCTCAATTAATCGTTTTTGATGAGGCCACAAGTGCGCTGGATGAGGAAAATGATCAGCATATAAGAAAACTTATAGCTGGGCTTAAAGGGGAAAAGACATTGATCGTTGTATCTCATCGTCACTCTACTGTCCAGGATTGTGAGTATATCTTGAAGTTGAAAGGTGATAATGTAGCTCAGATGACCTGAGGATGGTCCAACACATGGAATTTGTCAGTAACTGTAAAAAGACAATTAAACGAACCGCTAAAAATACACTTCTCCTTTTTTTCAATGTAATTATAAACGGTTTCATATTGTTTTTTAAGATGCAACGGGGGAAAGTTGTCTATATCCCTGTAGATTTCAGTTTTCACGGAAACACAAAATTTTTACTTAATGAATGGATTAACCATCCAGGTTACCGGCATATTTTCCTGTGTGACAGAAACAAGATACCTTTAGATTATAAATATGAGAATGTCATCTTTTGCCCATTCGGCCTTTTATTTATTTATCATTATTCCACAGCCGAATATATTATCAGAGAATCAGAGTTTAATTCAATTGGCTTAAAACCGCGTGTAGACTCAAAGGTTATTCAGCTCTGGCATGCTGCTGGAGCATTCAAAAAATTCTGCCTGGACATTGCTGATAGACCTGAATTCCTAAAACGGAGCAGGATGAATGACATAAAAAACTGGGACCTGGTACTTTGTTCCTCAAAGGAACTTGTAGATATTTATTCCAGCGCATTTGGAAATTTTGATATAAAAAAGATAGTTGTAGGTGGGCTTCCGCGGAATGATTACCTTTACCACGTCTCATCAGAAAAGGAACTTATCCGGAAAAGATATGGTGTTCCTGCAGACAGTAAGGTGATTATCTATGCGCCAACTTTCAGAGACAATGCGACTGATTTCAGTTTGTTCATTGATTTTGTAACATTTTTACAGGAAAGGGCAGGGAACAAGTACATTGTTGCCGTTCGTTTCCATCCCAAAATAGCAGATAAAATAAAAATTGAAGGCGATGTCCTTGATCTGAACTCTTGCGATGCTGAAGTGGCGCTGGTGGTATCCGATATTTTGATCACCGACTACTCCTCGATTATATTTGATTATGCCCTACTTGGTAAACCCATGCTTTTCTATGCTCCTGACCTTGATGAATATTATGATAGTCGAGGTTTCTATTTTGATTATAGAAATTTTGTGCCGGGACCTATTGCTGAAACAAAAGAGGATATCCTGGAGCAACTTGAGAATATAAATGCATATTCAAGTACTGTTGCCGAATTCAGGGAAAAGTTTAATCCCTATTTTGATGGAAAGAACTCAAGAAGAATACTTGAGAAGATTCTGTCTATGTAAATTTTCCATATATTAATAAGTTTTATTTGATTTATTAGCTTTTTGTATAGTGTTTTCTGATTTTATCTACTGTGATGTACGCGCATATCATGTGTTCTGTTTGGTGATGTTCGCAAAAAAATAAATTTGGTTCAGTGATAGATGGCCAAGATGTGCGATTTCAGTAAATCTAATCTTTGAGAATCAAGAAATTTTTGTCTGTTGCGAAAAGACAGTGATTATTTCTATGCTATAACAAATTTTGAAGTCAAAACGTATCTATTCAGCGTGGTAAATGGTCTTGTTTTGGAATGACTTTGAACAATTTCGTATTTTTTCTTGGCGAAGCGAAGCCATAAAAATCGCGTCTGTCTGAGCGAGGGACGAGCGAGTTTCGCGATTTTGGCGTAGCAAGCCTTAGAAAAACAAGAAATTGTTCTCCGGAACGGAAAAACAAGACCATTTACCAACCTCATTCAACAAATGTGCTGAACAGTTACGTCATAACTTGATATGTAAGCGTGAGGGATTTTATGCCGAATTTAGAAAAAACCAGTGCCATACTCCTTGCATCCGGTTCCGGAAAGCGTTTCCAGGACCAGCAACCCAAACAGTTCATGAAACTTGCAGGCCTGCCGGTTATAGCTCATACGCTGAAGGTATTCCAGACTAGCCCTGCAATAGATGAAATTGTTATAGTATGTCATAGGAACTATATTGAGGATGTCTGGGCCCTTGTCTCTCAATATTCCTTTTCCAAGGTGGTCAAGGTTGTGGCAGGCGGCAGTACACGCCAGGAGTCCTCTAGGATAGGTATTCGGGCCTGCAGCAAAGAGACACAATATGTATTGATTCACGATAGTGTTAGGCCCTTTCTTACCATGCCCTTGATTGACGACCTGGTTGACGCAGTAAAAATCCATAAGGCTGTTGACACGGTAATCCCTTCGGCTGATACTCTTGTTGAAGTTGACAGCGCTGGTTTCATTGTCAATATACCTGACCGGACCAGGTTCAGAAGAGGTCAGACTCCCCAGGCCTTTCAAAGGAAACTCATTCTTGAGGCTCATGAAAAGGCAATAAATGAAAAAATTGATAACGCTACAGATGACTGCCAACTTGTGATGCGTCTAGGCCATCCAGTTTTCTGTGTAAACGGCCACGAGCAGAATATTAAGATAACCTATCCGCTTGATTTGCATATCGCTGATAAGCTTTTTCAACTGAACACACAACAGGTATTTGCTGAACATTCTGATATGCATTCGTCTTTCGCTGATAAGACAATAGTTGTTTTTGGAGGTTCAGCTGGGATAGGGGCTAGTCTCGTAAACCTGATTACAGCTAAAGGGGGGAAGGTTTACTCGTGTGGCAGGCACACAGATCCGTCCGTAGATGTTACTGATGCGGAAAGTGTTGAATCATTCCTGCAATATGTGTGGGAGGCTGAACAACGTATTGATTTTGTCATTAACTGTGCTGGTGATCTTATCCGAAGGGATGTGGAATTCATGTCACTTGAAGAGTGGCGGTACATTTTCGCAGTTAACGTCGAGGGAAGCTTCAACGTAGCTCACGCAGCGATACCTTATTTGCGTGAGCAGGGAGGTGGTGCACTGATGTTCCTTGGTTCCAGTTCATATACCAGAGGAAGAGCAGGGTATGCTGCATACAGCAGCAGTAAGGCTGCTGTTGTCAATATGTGCCAAGCACTTGCCGAAGAGCTGGCACCGTTTGGTATAAGGGTGAATGTTGCAAGTCCGGGCCGGGTAAAAACTGGACTTCGGGAACGTAATTTTGGAAAAGAACCTGAGGGTAGCCTGCTTGATCCAGACGAGGTTGCAAAAAAGATAGCACTTGCGTTGACCACTGAAACCACCGGCAGTGTTTTTGATATCACATAAGCAACAAACATGTCTGCTCAACCTTATTACAGCCACAAATCAGTTAACCGTTATGATATTGAAGCTGTCCTTCCTCTGAAAACCTGGTGGGCCACATTGCTTGTTCTGCCATTAAGCATCAGGCTGATTGAGATAATTGTTAACAGGACCCGAATCAAGCCAAATACTATTACCTTCATCGGGGTTATTTTCCGCATGATTACGGCTCTATGTTTTTTTTGGGGGGCAGAGAAGGGGTTGGCAGCAGGTGCATTTTCCTATGTAGCCGCTTACGTAATGGATTGTACAGATGGGGCCGTGGCACGACTTACTGGCCAGAAATCAGAGTTCGGTCGGTATCTGGATCATGTATCAGATCTTCTGGGAGATATTGTCATCCTGCTTGCACTTGGTTGGTCACTGAACGTATTAACCACCGCTTGGTTGTGGGCAATGATATGCATACATCTTGCTGAATGTTATATAAGTTATTTAACGGGTTTTGTACTGCAATACCACAAAGGTAGTCTAGGGTCCTTAACTGTGCTTAAGTGGTTCAATCTGTATCGTAATTTTTTTTTCAAGCGTAATCTAAAGTCCTTTTTTTCATTTCCGGATTATACGGCCCTGGTTTTTGTGTTCTTTCCTATACTTGGGCTTCCTGCGTTAGGCCTACAGTTAGGATGCTACTTTTTAGTTATCATTGCTGTATATACTATAATTTCATCATTTACGGCCATATACACTGATTTAAAATTTTTTCCATAACTTTTTGCAGGAAGACACAATGCATGCAACGAGTGCTGATTATTATAAGCACTATTGCAAATTAGAATGGTGTAAAAACCGGACCAAATGAAATCATACAACATTAACCAGTGAATTAACTGCCTTAAACACCTCATTAGGTGTTATGTCCTGTATGCATTTTGCCCCATTGGAACAGGGCCGTGTGTATCCAAACCGGGTACATGGTGAACAGGGAAGGTGCCTGTTGATTACTATGTGCTTTGTGCCCCTTGGCGCCCATTTATCAGCAATTCCAGGTCCAAAAAGGGATACGGTAGGAATATCCAACCCAACAGCAAGATGCAATATGCCCGAATCTCCACTTATCAGCAGCTGGGTCTTGCTTAACTCTGCTGCTGTTTCTGCAAGGCTGGTCTTTCCTGCCAGGTTAATTCCCCTGTTGTCCTTCAGAATTTTTTCCCCTGTCTCCCTGTCTGCTTTTCCTCCCACAATTATTACCCGCAGTCCAAGCTGATTGATATTATGGCAGAGTTGCGCGAAATTGGAACTACCCCATCTTCGTTCCTTGATGCTGGCGCCAGGAAATATTGTGATATGTTTGTCTCCACCAAGTTGGTTAAGTAATTGTTTAGAAATCACGATGGCTGAATCAGGAATCTTCAGAAAGGGAGTTTCAAGTTGGGCCGGGACTGGTATGTCCAGAGGAGTTAACAGCCGAAAGAAGCTGAATGCCTCATAATCTTGATGATAGTAAGATATGGCATGCGAAAACAGCCTTCTTCTGCTGTTTGTCCCAAATCCTATTCTTGTTTTTGCCCTTATCGTGCGAGCTGTAACTGCAGAAAGGCGGTGCCATTGTTCAGTGTCAATTACAATGTCATAGCTTTTTTTTACGCAACTGATTAATTCTGACACCTTGTCGTAATTATAGACATTACTTATTTCAGGACATAAACAAAATATCCCACTGTTACGAGTTTCTGCCAGGATATCAATGTGGCATTCAGGAAAGGCGGATGATAGGGCCTTGATTGCAGGTATGAGCAGAACCGCATCGCCTATGCCCCCCGGTCGGATAAACAAGAATTTTTTATAAGGTTTGTTGGTATGGTGCTTGGGTGAAGAGGGCAGTATTTTTACAATGGCGCTACCTATAAATTTGTCTATGTTTTTAAGAAACAGGGTATTCATGCACTCGACAGGTGTTTATGGCAGTTTGTTGAAGCAGCCTATGTGTAGATATCAAACGTTACCAGTAACGCCCAGGCAAGGCCAACGGCCAGCAGTTGTGGATCTTTAAGCAGTGCCCTGGTTGGGTCTCCTCCACGTCCGGCCAGAACTCTAAGGCTATATCGCAGCAGGCCGAAGCAGCATAAAGGGATGATGAGAATATTGCTGTGGTGATCTATGGCATACATGGTGTATGTGACCAGTACCGCCGAGCCTGATATTGACATGGCGGTCTGAAAAAAGAGGTCAGGATATTTTTTCAGTACTGGCCTGATAAGTCCTGGTTGCTGGCCGCCTGAATGCATCAGTTCACTTAACCTTTTACCAGAGACCAGGAACAGCGCCAGCAGGAAAACTGAAAGGAACAGCCATTCTGAGATATGTATAGAAAATGCTGTCCCTCCGGCCTCCAGGCGCAGCAGAAATCCGGATACAACACAGAATATCTCAACCAGTGGTATTGATTTCAGAATAAGGGAATAGGAATTTGAAATTACAAGATAGGCACCAAGAATAATTAAAAAACGGTTGGATATAAAAGTGGCTGTAATACCAGATACCAGCGCCATCAGTATTGCGGCACTTATTGCATTGCTGGTACTGATCTTGCCGGAGGGAAGTGGCCTGTTCTTTTTTACAGGATGGTGAATGTCCTGCTCAATATCCATTATGTCATTCACGATATAGACGGAACTTGAGGCCATAGAAAAACTCAGAATGGGCAGAAGCAGGGATCGAAATGAGTCGATATACAAAAGTGTTCCGCCCAGAAAAGGGGGAAATAGGAGCATGAGATTTTTCAGCCACTGGTGGGGGCGTAGTAAT
>WGBG01000028.1 GCA_015494395.1 Deltaproteobacteria bacterium | reverse complement strand
GAGGTATCATTGACAACCCAGTTTCCAAAATGTATTTCAAGCCCCTTGATGCCAAGGGCATTTTCAGGCATAAGCATTACAGGAGTTGGTTGCTTCAAGGGTTTGAACAGGCTCTGAGGGAAACTGCCCCTTGCCTCACTTGCTGCCCACAGCCACTGGGAAACGCTTGGAAGGCTTCTGTGATAAAATTCAGCATACGCCTGGGCTCCGTAGGCAGTAACACGAACCACAGGGCAGGCAGAGTGTCCGGGGTGTTTTACCCTGAACACCCCATCTTTAAAAATAATAGGCTCATAACCCTGGGTTACCTCCCCAAGATAAAGGTATATATGTTCCCCCCTCTTAACAGCACCTGATGAAACCACCAGGTCCGTTCTTATCTCGTTCAGAAAATCCACAAACTGCTGGTTGGTTACAGGGGTAGCGTCCATATAAAAGGCATCAACTTTAACCTTTATTCTGTTTCCCCCTGCAACAGTGGGAGGAAGCATGAACTCTCCCCCGGGAACAAGAGCAAGCTTTGTTCCATCAGGGGTAGAGACCTCACGTGGGACTCCGGCCGGATATCTTATATCAGAGGGATTTCCAGAAGTATATTCAAGCCTCTTATTTTCTGATGCCCCTGGGGCCTTGAAAAAATGTTCCCGAATGGAATGCCATGCCCAGAAACTCAAGGCTGCCACCAATAACACCCCCAGTATGCCAAGGGCAATCTGCCTTGGCCGTGAGAACAGGATACCAGATTGTGAGTGCTGTTTAATGCCATCAGCAGGCTGCGTCCTGAACAGTTCCAGTGCCTCAAGCACATCGTTTTTAAACTCAAGAATATCCTGGTATCTGTTATCAGGCTTTTCGTCTGTTGCCTTGCCAATTATCCTGTCTATTTTTTCATAAAATGGAGTTTCCGCCTTTTTCAACCTGGCCTGCTTGAAGGGAATGGATTTTTCAGGGATCTTTCCGTCAGCAGCCTCAAAAAGTATCTTCCCCAGGGAGTAGATATCAGTTCGGTTATCAGTCCCCTTAAAATCAATAAACTGCTCAGGGGCCATATAGGCAGGAGAGCCCTTGATCTCAAGGGAGCAGGTCATTGATTCCAGTTTGCAGGAACGGGCAAGGCCAAAATCCGCAATCTTCGGGATATCACCGTCCATGAGCACATTGGCAGGTTTGAGATCACGGTGCAGGATGCCGGCACGGTGAATGGCTTCCACACCGTCAAGCATTGGGATAAAAGTCTTTTCAAGCCAACGGGCCATTGTGTCTTCTTCAGGGTAAAAGCCCTCTTCCCGCATGGTGTCCTTTAATGTTTTTCCTGGTATGTACTCTAGGGCGATATATTCAATCTCTATTTCATCTTCACCCGACTTTACCGTGGCCTTGTCAAAATCATATATCTGAATCACATTGGGATGACGAATCTGGGCCATGGTAAGGACCTCCTGACGGAAACGCCTGAAGGCATTTTCCATCTCTTCCTCGTCCTCCTCTATGTCCAGAAGCCACTCCTTTGAAACTATCTTAATGGCAACATCGCGCTTGAGATTAAGCTGATGGGCCCTGTAAATTTCACCCATTCCGCCCTTGGCGATGAATTCCAGAATTACCCACTTATCGTTAAGCACTGTGCCTGCAGACAGGCTCTGTATATTTTTATCAGTCATATTTTTCACTCTTCCCAGACAGAGGCTGAAATTCGGCCAAAAAACTGCCCAAAAAACCACTTCTCAAATCACCATGTATGGCTAACACGGCTCCACAATCAGAAGCGTTATATTATCCTTTCCCCCTGCCTCAAGCGCAAGTTTCACCAACTCTCTGCACCTCTGTTCCTGTGATTCAGCACCGCTCATCACCTCTGAAATTTTTTGATCACTCACCATATCATTAAGACCATCAGAACAGATAAGAAACTGATCACCCTTTTTAATCATGCCGCACCAACTGAAGACCTCATCAAAACCCTGGCCAAGGGCCTGCATGAGAACATGCCTCATGGGACTTTCATCTGCCTGTTTCCTAGTCATCTCACCCATATCAACAAGGTCCTGAACAAAAGTATGATCGAGTGTCAATAGCTCGAACCGCTCTTCTCTGAGCCGGTAAATCCTGCTGTCCCCCACATGGGCTATGATGGCAAGCCTTCCCAGGGTTACAAGCACTGAAAGCGTGGTTCCAAGCCCCTGGCACTTCTCATGATTGCATTCATGCCTGCATATCTCCTCATGGGCCCTTTCCATTGCACGCTCCATGCGTGTCATCATGAAACGGCATGCAAGCGGTGGAAAGACCATTCCCACTATACTGTAGAGCAGCTTCCTGCAACCGGATAACTCATAGTAGGTATCCCTGAAGGTATTGCAGGCAATACGGGCGGCCACATCACCTGCAGGATGCCCTCCCATGCCATCTGCAACGGCAAACATTGCCCCCAGGACATTTACTGGCATATTCCCCGGCCTCGATGTCACCTTTCCGGGGACAGCAGCACCATCACTGGTTAATGCCAGGTAAAAATCGTCATTTTTTTTTCGTTTCAGTCCTACATGGGTACATGCACAGTATTCTGCTTCAACTGTTCTTTCATGAATACATTCAATCTCAGAAATGTGGCTCTTAACCGCATTTTCCTTCTCACCGGAACTGACTGTTATGTTCTCCTTAATCATGCCTCTAATCTATCCTCGATTCTGCGGTTAAGTTCCACAAGTTTCTGATATGTGTGGTCACAAGGGTCTATATTTTCCAGGAATTCCGCATCCTGGATAATCTTCAAAATCTCTTCATTCTTCCTTGCCTGCTGAATAATGGCGGAAATATCTTCCCCCTCATGAGGTACCTTTTTCTTTAATCTCATTGCATGACCGCCAATCACAACGGAACTGTTGAGTATATAATGAGAAATTACGCCCAGAAGCTGCTGAAGCGAGTTCATCAGGTCGCTGTGAAGCCGGGCCTGGTACTGATAACGGACAAGACGCTGGTTGCGCTCAAAGAGCATACCAATAAGCAGGCCGCAGACTCCTCCAAACAGGCCAAAGGCTAAGGTCATGGGGAGCATGGAGGGACTGAACGCCGCAAAGATACCGTAAGTTACATCCCTGGCAGTGCCTGACGCCCCGTGTCCCGCACCGGTGAGTTGATCAATCAGCATCACATAAGGGTGAACAACAAGCACGCCGGCAATTATTCCGCCCAAGGTAAATGCGGTTTTGACCTGAATTGAGCGTTTCAAAAGTTTGAAAAAATAATTTTTTACTATATTAAAAGGGGGTATATCTATCATACTGTTTAACTTTTGAAACCCTTCGGGATTGCCGTATTCACTGCATCTCCTTTGTCAGAGGAATTCCCATATAGCCGACTATTATAGAAATTACTCTTTCGCGGATATGCAGCAATTCCGACAATCGCTCAATCCAGGTCATAAAAAATCAGCTCTTACGCATACGCTGGTAAATCTGAAGATAAACCCCGTAGATAAGCGGCAGCACAAGCAGACAGAGGAGAGTAGTGGTCACCATGCCTCCAACCATGGGGGCTGCAATGCGCTGCATCACCTGGGAGCCGGTTCCTGTGCCGTAGAGTATTGGCAGGAGTCCTGCGATAATGGCAGTGGATGTCATAGCTATGGGACGAACCCGCTCTGAAGTGCCGGTATAGACCGCCTTCATGATTTCCCTTCCGCCAAGCCTTTCACCGCCCTTTCTCTCACGTTCCTTTTCAAGTTCATGGTCAATAAACGTAAGAACAAGCACACCAATTTCAGCAGCAACTCCTGCAAGGGCAATGAACCCCACCACAATTGCAACTGATATATTAAATTTCATAAACCATATCAACCAGACACCCCCAACAAGGGCAAAAGGTATGGATAGCATCACGATTATTGGCTCTGCCAGGTTGCGGAAATTAAAATATAGCAACAGGAATATAAGCACAAGGGTAAAGGGGACCACTATGCGAAGCCTCTGCTGTGCCCGCTTCATGTACTCAAACTGTCCTGACCATGACAGTGTGTAACCGGCAGGCAGGTCAAGCTGTTCATAAATAACCTGCTTTGCCTTTTTCACAAACCCGCCTATGTCCGCCGTTGAGATATCAACATAAACCCAGGCGTTGGGGCGTGCATTTTCACTCTTTACCACAGGGGCACCACGAGAGAGCCTGATGTCTGCCACCTCGGAGAGGGGAATCTGGTGGCCTGATGCAGTTGGGACAAGGGTCCTTGCAATCTTCTCAGGATTATCCCTGAAATCCCTGGGGTAACGGAGGTTAATTGGATATCGCTCAAGGCCCTCAATGGTCTGGGACACCTTCATTCCCCCAATTGCAGTCATTATAACATCCTGAATATCCCCTACCGTAAGGCCATACCTTGCGGCAGCCTTGCGGTTAATGGCAATATCAAGAAAATACCCCCCCACTGCCCGGTCCCCGTATGCAGAGACTGTCTCAGGCAGTGTCTTCATGATATTTTCTATATCAAGAGCAACCTTTCCAAGGACATTCAGGTCAGGCCCGCTTACCTTTATGCCGATTGGGGTTTTAATCCCGGTTGAGAGCATGTCTATCCTGGTGATGATGGGCATGGTCCAGGCATTGGCAAGCCCTGGCAGACGCAGTTCCCTGTCCATCTCCTGCATAAGCTCCCGGGTGGTCTTGTCAGGATCAGGCCACTGATCCCTGGGTTTCAGGCGGACAATGGTTTCTATCATTGAAAGGGGAGCGGGGTCTGTTGCGGTTTCTGCACGCCCAACCTTTCCAAACACTGTCTCAACCTCAGGAAAAGTCTTTAATATCTTGTCTGTCTGCTGAAGAATCTCCTTTGCCTTTGTAATGGAGATGCCGGGAAAGGTTGAAGGCATGTAGAGTATGTCACCTTCATCAAGCGGGGGCATGAATTCAGAGCCAAGCTGGCTGAATGGAAACCATGTGACAACTACCAGGACAAGGGATAGCAGGATTACAATCCAGCGAAACTTTATGCAGAACCTCAAGGCAGGGCCGTGGATAACCTGAAAGAAACGGTTCACTGGGTTTTTCTTTTCAGGGATAATCCTGCCCCTTATGAAATAACCCATAAGGACTGGAACCAGGGTTATTGAGAGCAGGGCAGCGGATGCCATTGCATAGGTCTTGGTAAAGGCAAGGGGGCTGAAAAGCCTGCCCTCCTGGGCCTGAAGCGTAAAGATGGGCAGAAACGACAGGGTAATAATCAGAAGTGAGAAGAAGAGCGCAGGCCCCACTTCCCCTGCCGCCTCACCCATGATACGCCAGCGGTTTTCTGCAGTTATCTCCTCACCGCGCTCTGCTGCCATCTCAATATGTTTGTGGGCATTTTCAATCATGACAATGGCCCCATCCACCATTGCCCCAATGGCAATGGCAATGCCTCCAAGGGACATGATATTGGCATTTATGCCCTGCAGCTTCATGATGATAAAGGCAAGGAGAATACCCATGGGAAGTGTTGCAATGGCAACAAGGGCAGAACGAAAGTGAAGCAGGAAGATGATGCACACCACTGAGACAACTATGGATTCCTCAATGAGCTTGCCCTTGAGATTTTCAATTGCCCTTTCAATAAGGCTTCCCCTGTCATAGGTTGGCACAATCTCCACACCCTCAGGCAGACCTCTTTCAAGCTCTTCAAGCCTTGCACGGACACGTTCAATGGTGGCAAGGGCATTTTCTCCATAACGCATGATAACAATGCCACCTGCGACCTCTCCCTGGCCGTCAAGTTCAACAAGCCCCCGGCGCAGTTCAGGCCCTAATTTTATGTTGGCAACGTCTGCAAGCCTGATGGGAGTGCCGCTTCCGTCGGTTTTAAGGGGAATTTCCTTCAGGTCATCAATGGACTTGATATAACCCTGCCCCCGCACCATGTACTCGGTCTCCGCCATCTCGATGAGCCTTCCCCCAACATCCCGGTTGGAGCGCTGGATTGCCATCTTCACTTTCTGGATGGGTATGTTGTATGCAGCAAGTTTGTCCGGATCAACCTCCACCTGGTACTGCTTCACAAAACCACCGATTGACGCAACCTCGGCAACACCTTCAACTGTCTGAAGGGGATAGCGCAGATACCAGTCCTGTATTGAGCGAAGCTGAGCCAGATCGTGCCTTCCGGTGCGGTCCACCAGTGCGTACTCATATACCCAGCCGACTCCAGTGGCGTCAGGGCCAAGGGATGGAGTGACACCGGCAGGAAGGCTTGAACCAACATAGTTAAGGGACTCAAGAACCCTGGAGCGGGCCCAGTACATGTCTGTGCCATCCTCAAAGATGATATAGACAAAGGATAGGCCGAAAAAGGAATAGCCGCGCACCACCTTTGATTTGGGCACCTGGAGCATGGCGGTTGTAAGCGGATATGTTACCTGGTCTTCAACCACCTGCGGGGACTGACCGGGATATTTTGTATATATGATTACCTGCACATCTGACAGGTCCGGAATTGCATCAAGGGGAGTGTTCTGCAGGGTCCAGAGGCCTGCGGCAGCAATGATGGCCGTTCCAATCAGGATAAGCAGACGGTCACGAATTGAAAACTCTATTATCTTTTTAATCATGCAGCCTCTCCGTCCATCATTTACTTTTCATATTCATATTTTTCATGTCCTTCCCTGCCTTCTGCCCCTTCTCCCTGGACCTGTTCTGCTCAAGCATCTTTGACGTAGCCTCTTTGAGTTTGGACTCGGAGTCTATGAGAAACTGGGCGGAGGTAACAACAGTTGCATGGGGCTCAAGGCCTTTTACTATTTCAGTGTATCCGTCTGCCTCAAGCCCGGTAACAACCTCGCGTGGCTCAAACACACCCGGGGCTGTCACCACAAAAACCTGTTCCCTTGCCCCTGAACGGACAATTGCCTCTGAGGGCACGGCAAGCACCTTTTCACGCCTTCCTGCATGAATTGTGATGTCGGCAAACATGCCGGGTTTGAGCAGGCCATCCCTGTTATCAAATACAAGCCTGACCTTTACGGTACGGGTCTTCCCCTCCTCATACGGATAGATGTAGTCAATTTTTCCGGAAAACTTCCTGCCGGGCTGACTTGCAACAGAGATCATTGCCATATCTCCCTTTCTCAACCAGGGAAGGTCAGGCTCATAGACTTCAGCATATACCCACACCTTTGACAGGTCTGCTATGCGGTAAAGCCGCTGCTTTGGTGTTATGTAGTGGCCAGGCTCAACAGCAATATCAATAACGGTTCCGGAATAGGGAGAGTATATGGGCAGATCACGTTTTATCTCCCCGGTTTTCTCAAGCTGGCGTATAACCTTTTCAGGGATATCAAAATAGGAGAGCCGCTTGCGGGTTGCCTGGACAAGGCGCCTGGCATCCGCCCTTATCTCCTCTATGCTGCTCTTGCTGAGGATCCTCGCGTTTGACAGGGCAAGAAGGTATTCCTCCTGGGTTGAGACCAGGTCAGGGGAATAAATGGTAAGAAGCACCTGCCCCCTTCTGACCTGCTGGCCGGTCTTGTTCACAAAGACCCTTTCAGCCCAGCCACTGAACTTGGAATGAATCATGAAAAGTGTCTCTTCATTAAAGGCGATCCTGGCCGGTGTAGTTATCACCTTGCTCATGGTCCGCTCCATTGCCATTCCGGTACGAACTCCAATCTTTTGCACCAGTACAGGGTCTATTTTTACTGTTCCCACAGGACCTGATGATGACCTGTCATCGGCGTACACCGGAATGTAGTCCATGCCCATATCATCCTTTGCAGGCACAGGAGAGGTAATAGAAGGATTCATGGGGTTACGGTAGAAGAGGGGTTTCTTGCCCTTTGCTTCTGCGGCATGAGCCACTGCATGACAGGTTATAAAAAGAAACAGGCAGACAAAGATGCCGCTTAGAAATCCGGCAAGATTTTTTTGGTATGGGCTTCTCTCAATCATTACTCTTCTCCTTGTTCACAGGCATTCCGGTTGCGGCCTCAAGCCCGGCAACTGCCCTCCAGGCATTGCTGAAGTACTTCCAGTAGGTAATCTTGTAGTTGTAAAGGGTAAGCTGGGCACGTACCACATTGAGGAAATCCACCTTGTTGACCTGGTAGCCTTTAAGCATTGCCGCTGCAGTCTGCTCGGCCTGGGGGATAAGAGAAGTGCGGTAAAGTTC
>WGBG01000027.1 GCA_015494395.1 Deltaproteobacteria bacterium | reverse complement strand
TGGTGCTGGTCTGTGCTGTGATTCAGATGCCCCCCATTTTGGTGCTTGGGCCCATTGCTGCATGGAACTACACTGTTGCAGATACAACTCCTGCA
Organism: Deltaproteobacteria bacterium; assembly: GCA_015494395.1. Taxonomy (GTDB): domain Bacteria; phylum Desulfobacterota; class Dissulfuribacteria; order Dissulfuribacterales; family QOAL01; genus S144-17. The sequence continues at coordinate 26,093 of WGBG01000027.1, read as the reverse complement.
ACGATTTTCCTGATTTACAGTATTCTTGTGAGCTCCAGTGACAGTATATTGAAGCCTCTGCTCATGGGAAGGGGTGTGGATATTCCCATGATGGTCATTTTGATCGGTGCGCTTGGCGGGCTGATGCTTTCAGGAATTATAGGTCTGTTCATAGGCGCAGTGGTGGTTGCCATTAGTTACACGCTCTTTATGGCATGGGTGTATGAGGTGGATGAGATAGATAGCCCACTTTAATCATTTCGGATTTTTGAACCGATTTCCTTGCGTATTTTTTGTATGACCTGGTGATAGTTTTCCTGGTTTCCGTAATCCAGAAACTGGTGGTAGTAGCGGTGTCTGTAAGCCACCTTTTTGGCGTGCTTGATGGGGCACCAGAAGAGTTCTGTGCGTGCAGCAACTTCTGTTACAAATGCCATCAGCCCGTTGAAATAGCTGCAGTACATGCAGTTGAATTTTTCAATAACATTTAGATAGCCAAGGTAATGCCTGTCAAACACAAGGTAGTCCCTGCGCCGTACGCGAGGAATCTTGTAAACACGGAAGTTGATTGCCTGGTAGGTCATTACGAACAGGTCCAGGAGGAGTGCCGGTATTACCACCGAGTAGATCACCGGCGCTGTGATTACATATAGCAGCGGGGCCTCGGCAAGGTATCTGAAAAGCCCTATCAACGCCTCCTGTTGTCGGCGGAGCGTCTCCTCATCAAACCGTATTTTGCCCTTTACAATGGTGAATCTACCTTTGCTTTCTTCCTTCAGGAGCTCTTCTCTGAGTTCCTGCTCCAGAGCGGTTATCTTCTTTACTATCTCGGTAATTTTATCGTTCATTTCTCTTTGTTGGGGGTAGAAGTTAGGGTAGGGAGGGCTGCAGATCTGTTCTTCAGGCAGCCTGTGCCTGAATTGCAGTAATTGCAACTGTGTTAATTATGTCTGCCACAAGACAGCCCCTGCTGAGGTCATTCACGGGTTTTTTCAAGCCCTGAAGAATGGGGCCGATTGCCACTGCGCCGGAAGAGCGTTGAACCGCCTTGTAGGTGTTGTTGCCAGTGTTCAGATCCGGAAAGATGAAGACAGTAGCGCGGCCAGCCACCTTGCTGTCTGGCATTTTGGTCTTTGCAACCACAGGGTCTATGGCAGCGTCGTACTGAATGGGGCCATCAACCAGGAGGTCCGGTCGTCTCTGTTTAACGATTTTTGTTGCCTCCCGAACCTTGTCCACATCCTTTCCTTTACCCGACTGGCCGGTAGAGTAAGAGAGCATTGCTACAATAGGTTCTATGCCAAAGGTCTGGGCTGTTTCAGCAGAGCTTATGGCAATTTCTGCCAACTGTTCCGCATCCGGGTCCGGGTTTATGGCACAGTCTCCATATACCAGCACACGGGTAGCAAGGCACATGAAAAATACGCTGGAAACCAGTGAAAATCCCGGCTTTGTCTTTATAATCTGTAATGCCGGGCGGATGGTGTCTCCGGTGGTGTGTACCGCACCTGATACCAGTCCGTCTGCCATGTCATTGTATATGAGCATGGTCCCGAAGTAGTTCCTGCCCTGTACTGCATCAAGGGCTGCATCAGGGGTTATGCCCTTGTGTTTACGAAGTTCAAAGAGCTGCTCTGCGAACCTTTCAGTGAGTTCAGAGCTGTGAGGGTCTATGATGTCTGCATTTGAGATATCCACTCCAAGCAGGGATGCTTTTTCCCTTATCTTTGCCTCATTTCCAAGGAGAGTGATGTCAACCACCTCGCGTTTAAGAAGCAGGTCTGCAGCCTGGAGGATGCGGTCTTCAATGCCCTCAGGAAGGACAATATGCTGTTTCTCCTGCCGGGCCTTTTCGAAAAGGCTGTACTCGAACATTATTGGAGTCATTATGGAGGAGCGGGTGATGGAGATGCGTTTTTCAAGCTCTTTCTGATCCACATTGGACTCAAACACGCCAAGTGCCAGGGATACCTTGCGGGGGTTCTGGTGACGAATCAGCGACGGAACGCTGCTTGCCTCCATGGCGGTGGTGAATGTATCGCCTTTTGCGCTGATGATGGGGACTGGCAGGTGCCGGAAGCCGCCTACAAGTTTCATTACGTTTTTTGGAGGGATAAGCCCGCCGGAAAGCAGTATGCCGGATATGTTGGGAAATGCACCGGAGTAGAAGGTGGCAAAGGTTCCAAGCAGGATATCAACCCTGTCGCCAGGAACAATGATAAGGGCATCATCTTCAATGTAGTTGAGGTAGTTATCCAGCGTCATTGCCGCAACCTTGAAGTCACGCACAATGCGCATGAGGCCGTTTGCATCGCCATATACCAGTGAACAGCCAAGCTGGTCTTTTATCTCCCCAACTGTGGGACTTGAAAGCTCCACGATTTCAGGAAAGACATAAACCGGTACATCGCCGGGTTTGTGCTCCTGTAACTTTTCCTTGACCTGGTCGAGAATTGATGGATCAACCCTGTTCACCATGGTGGCAAGATGGGAAACGCCCTCCTCTCTTATGGAATCATAGGCAAGATGTACTGCATCAATTATTTGTCTTACGTTTTTATTGCGCCCGTTAATGGTGCCGAGAAAGGGGGTGTCCAGGTTTTTGGCGATTTCAAGGTTGACATCAAAGTCAAAGGTGGCGGCAAAACCTGATGTTTCAAATCCTTCGCAGACTATAAAGTCATATTTTGTCTCAAGCTGTTTGTATCTTGAGATTATGGTCTGAATAAGCTCCTTTGCCTTTCCTTCGGCTGCCATTGCCTCCACTTCTTCAGTGGTGAATACGAATGCATCGTCGTATTCCATGTCAAGGTTGTAAAGGGCAAGGATTGTCTCTATGTCGTTGTCCCGGTTTTGGGAAGAGCGGATTACAGGCCGGAAAAAACCGACATTTCCAACCAGCCGGGAAACAAGCTCAAGTACGCCAAGGGTCACCATTAGCTTGCCGCTGCCTGGTTCCATTGAGGCTATGTAAACGGATTTGGTGTTCATATCTCTTGCTGTCCGGGCTTTAGCAGCAGGTTTTTCCTCTGGCCATTGTTCAGGTCAGGGGAGCTTAGGTCAAGTTTGCCGCTGCGTTCAAAGTCAAAGTACTTCATGCCGCCTGTTGATGAGCCTGCCTCAACACTTCCGGCAAGCCGAAAGTCCAGTTCCTGTCTGGTGCCAAGGCGTGAGAACATCCTGATTATGTCCCAGAATGCGCTGGAAATTCTGAGAGGCACGATTATAGATTCCCCTGGCTCCACTGAGTCATCAACATAGGTTACTGAAGAAAATACCCTGTCTCCGTTAAGCTCCATCTCATAGTTTACAGCGCCTACTCTTATTGCGTGCCTGTTAGGGTTGAATATGCGAATCTGTGCGTTCAGATTCACATGGGTCAGTGAGATGTCCGAGATTTCAACGCCAGCAAGTTCTACCTCAGGCGGTGTTATGCGTACCTGGGCACATGAGATGAGCAGCATGCATAAAACAAGTGCTGAAATCCTGAGCCACTGTTTATTTTTGTTTTGCGTTAAAAATATGTCCATATTTTTCCTGACAAGAAAGGCAAGGCAAGATTCAGATGTGACCAACACGCCTGCTGTGGCATTCCGGCAGGCTGTTATCATTACCGATGATAGCATAGACTTGGCACCATGCCAAACATGGCGATGATCCTGTTGTTTTGTATCTATTCAGCGTGTAAATGGTCCTGTTTTGGAGTGACTTTGAACAATTTCGTGGTTTTTCTTGGCGAAGCGAAGCCACACAAATCGCGTCTGTCTGAGCGAGGGACGAGCGAGTTTCGCGATTTTGGCTTAAGCTTGCCTTAGAAAAATAAGAAATTGTTCACCGGAACGGAAAAACAAGACCATTTACCTACCTTTATTAACATAATTACGCTGAACAGTTACGTTGTTTTTTCGTGCACATTGGCAGGATTTTGGATATATCCTTAGTTGTCATGAAAGTTGGCTCAAGCCTCAAAGTCGGAAGCTGAAAGCAAACCGGGTTCTTTTTCTTTGAGCCTTGAGCTTTCAGCTTCGAGCCATTTTTTTAAGGAATAACCCTATGAACTCTCATTACAAACATCTTTTGAAACGGATACGAAGGATCATTTCTGCCAGAAAACTGGATGCCATGCTCATTACCTCTCCTCAAAACAGGCGCTACCTGAGCGGATTCAGTGCAGAGGACATGGGCATGCAGGAGTCGGCCGGGGCCCTGCTTGTAACCAGGAATGAGCAGATACTGCTGACTGATGGCAGGTATGAAATACAGGCCAGGGATGAGGCGCCGGGTTGGCAGGTCAGGATATATAAAAAGGGCATTGCCTCGCTGCTTGGAAGCCTTGCCGATGAGATCAGCCTCGGAACGGTTGGGTATGAACCTGCCTGTATGACCTGTGCCACAAGAAAACGACTGGAAAAGGTGCTTTCTGACACTGAATTTGTTGAGATTCCGCCACGTATTGAGGAGATGCGGGCAATCAAGCATGACTACGAGGTTGAGATCATAAGGCGTGCGATTGCGGTTGCAGAAGATGTATTCAATGTTATATGGGAGAGCCTTGAGCCGGGATGCACTGAAAGAGAGGTTGCCTGGGAGATAACAAGGCTTCTTGGTGAAAAGAGTGAGGGGCCGTCGTTTCCTCCAATCGTTGCCTCCGGGCCAAATGCAGCGCTGCCCCATGCTGTCCCTTCAGACAGGGTAATAAATGCCGGTGAGACGGTTATAATCGACATGGGAGCAGTTGTTGACGGATACTGTTCTGACATGACACGAACCATAATCCCGGGAGGAGATGCCTCTGAGCAGATAAAAAACGTGTACATGACCGTGAAGAATGCCCAGGCCGTTGCCCAGGATGCCATCCGTGCAGGTATTTCTGGAAGGGAGGCTGACGGTTTTGCAAGGCAGGTCATACAAAAGGCAGGATATGGCAAACACTTTGTACATTCACTTGGTCACGGGGTAGGGCTTGCCGTTCATGAGACGCCGTCCCTTTCACCCCGGGCAAGAAAAACTCTTAAGGCAGGCATGATAGTTACGGTTGAGCCTGGTATCTACCTGGAAAATGTTTGCGGGGTAAGGCTTGAAAATATGGGGCTTGTCAGGGAAGATCATCTTGAGGTTCTGAGCAGTGACAGGTGGTATTATGAATTTACCTGAAGAAGAAAGGACGCAAAACGGAGAGCGGGGGCCAGATACCGCCCGAAAGGAGCTGCCCGGGGCAGAAGAGCAGCAGGAGCTTGCCCTGACCGAGCATCTGCGGGAGCTTCGTGACAGGCTGATCAAGTCATTGATTGCCGTTGGCGTGGGGTTTGCCCTGTGTTACGCAGTGATAGAGCCTGTTTTTTCTTTTCTTGCCCGGCCCCTTGACCAGATTCTCCCTCCTGGCACCACCATCGTATTTACCTCCTATCCCGAGGCATTCTTCACATACATCAAACTTGCCCTGGTCTGCGGCCTGTTTGTGGCAAGCCCTGTGGTCCTGTACCAGCTATGGGCATTTATCGCCCCTGGGCTATATGAACACGAGAAGAGATGGGCGCTGCCGTTTGTGATATTTTCTACAATTTTTTTTGTTGGCGGTGCCATGTTCGGGTATTTTATCGTGTTTCCTGCGGCGTTTAATTTTCTTGCCGGATACGCCAATTCCAACCTGGACCTGCTTCCTTCAATGGGAGAGTATTTTTCTCTTACAATCAAGCTCCTGCTTGGGTTTGGGATAGCCTTCGAGCTTCCTATCCTCATGGTTTTTCTGGGGCTTGTGGGCATTATAGATGCCCCCATGCTGATCAGGAACTTCAAGTATGCCATACTCATTATCTTTATTGCTGCGGCAATAATCACCCCTACTCCAGACGTAATAAACCAGGTGCTTCTGGCAGGACCTCTGTTGCTTCTGTACCTGTTAAGCACTTTTCTGGTCTGGCTGCTTGCTGGAAAGCGCAGAAAGATCAGGGAATCAGCTGAATAATTTTGTGTAGTTGTAATTAGCGTGGCAAATGGTCTTGTTTTTCCGTTACGGTGAATAATTTCTTGTTTTTCTAAGGCTCGCTACGCCAAAATCGCGAAACTCACTCATACTTCGCTCAAACAGACGCGATTTTTATGGCTCCGCTTCACCAAGAAAAACTACGAAATTATTCAAAGTCACTCCAAAACAAGACCATTTGCCAACCTTCATTAACATAAAATACGCTGAACAGTTTGTAAGATTTTTTTATGCCTGCCTATCTATCCTTTAATGCATATCTGAAGCAGAGATTCGGGCAAAGGGTACAGAAAATTCCTCTTGATGCAGGGCTTGGCTGCCCCAATCGTGACGGCACAAAGGGGTATGGGGGCTGTATTTACTGTGACACCAGGGGCTCTGGCACCGGCATGGCAGCCCGGAATATGGGTATAAGGGAGCAGATGGAGGAGGGGATAAAATGGGCCCGGAGGCGTTACAAGGCAAGGCTTTTTCTCCCCTACTTTCAGTCTTTTTCCAATACCTATGCCCCGTTACCGGTTCTTGAATCTTTGTACAGAGATGCCCTTGATTTCGACGGAGTTGTGGGCATTGCAATCGGAACAAGGCCTGATTGTGTAACCCCTGATGTGATTGAACTTGTCAGACAGCTTGCCGGGGAGCGTATGGTCTGGATGGAGTACGGGCTTCAGAGTGCAGATGACAGCACCCTTGAACGCATCAACAGGGGGCATACTGTGGAAGATTTTGTGAAGTGCGTGGAGCTTACCCACTCAGCAGGCATGCTTGTATGTGCCCATGTAATCTTCGGGCTTCCCGGGCAGGACAGACAGGAGATGATAAATACCGTATCTTTGCTTGCTGATCTTGGGGTGGAGGGGGTTAAATTTCACAATCTGTACATTTTGGAGGGGACTCGGATACACAGGATGTACCATGATGCTCCCTTTCCCCTGCTGGAGCAGCAGGAGTATGCATCGCTGGTTGCAGAAGCAATCAGGCGGCTTCCTGAGGATACTGTAATTCAGCGACTTACCGGGGACCCGCCGCGGGGTGCGGGAAGGGCATTTCCTGAGTGGTCTTATGACAAGCAGAATACCATCAGGCTGATTGAGGCACTGCTTGAGGCAGAGCCCGCCTAATCATTAAATGCAACCTCAACAGTAAAGTTACCATTGGGAGTTTCAAATGGCATTGCAAGGCAGGGTCCTGTATGAATATGGCTTATGGAGTGTTCATGCCCTGCAACCACGGTGGGTGTGCCTGCCTGGAGGCTGATTCCCGCAGCTTCCAGCCTGCGCCTTGCATCCCCGCAGATCATGTTGGTCATCTCCCCTACCGCATCCTTCACCTCTTCGGTGATGTCCGTAACCTCTGAGCCAAACAGGTTTGTAACAACCGCACAGATACATCCCTTGTCAAAGGAGATGGACATGGAACCCTGGGCATCACCGGTAATTCCAATGATTCCCGATACCTCTCCTGATGCCTTGCTTTCCTTTTTAAGATATGGTTTGCCCGCCTTGGGGTCGATCATTGCCATTGTCTTGAGGACGTTGATCGCTGCTTCAAGAAAGGGATTGATTATTTGTGCGTCCATTTAGGCCACCTCCTGTTGGCGTTGGTCTGTTTGATTGTATGAGCGTCCTATGTCACTGGTTTAGCATGGTATTTACCACCTGCCAGGTGTTTTTCATGAGTTCGTCCCGTTTTACAGGCTTGTCATCTTTAACCGTGACTACAGGTTGTCCAACCTGAATGCTGATCAGGCCGGGCCTGCACACAAAACTTCCCTTTGGAAGCACGTAATGGCTACCCTTGATTGCAACCGGCACGATGGGACAGCGGGATTTTGAGGCAAGCAGAAAGCCTCCGGGTTTGAACTGGGCAAGCCTTCCGTCCGGGCTTCTTGTGCCCTCGGGAAAGATTACAACCGATGCCCCCTCTCTTATCCGTTTTGCTGCCTCCTGAAGGCTTTTTATTGCTGCCTTGCCCCCGGACCGGTTTATGGGCACATACCCTGCAGACCGCATGGCAAGTCCCAGCACAGGTACCCTGAACAGCTCTTCCTTTACCACAAACCTGAACTGTACAGGCAGGGCAATGTACAGGGCAAGAATATCCATCTGGCTTGCGTGGTTACAGGCAAAGATTACCGGCCTGTCCCTGGGGATGTTTTCAAGCCCGGCGGTTTTAATCTTTATGCCAAGAATGAAAAACACAAACCGGGCCCAGGCGCGAGCTATGGAGTGAATGGTTTCTCCAGAGCCTCCTGCCATGGCAACCATTACGGCCACTGGCCCAAAGCAGAGAAAGGACAGGGGGAACACAACAGGAAATATTAAAGCTGTGATAATGCGTCTCATAATGGTGTGAATTTATGAGACCCCGTGCCTTTCGTCAACAGGCAGCCGTATTGGTTTTATGCCAAGCCGATTCATGATAATGAATCCTGACAGATCAAACACCTGGTCAGCACTGTCTATAATCACTGAATCGGCACTGCATTTGATTCCCTTAAGCCTGGCTATTCTTTTTTCAGTACACTTTACCGTGCAGCAGGTTCCCCTGTGCCCGGCATCACTGAGCCAGCGCCTGATGCGCGCGGCAAGCTCACCGCTTGCCTTCATGCTGTAATCCAGAAACACAAGGCAGTATGAGGGGGGAAAGTCTGAAAGCAAGCCTGAGATATGTGTCCATGCGGTTTTTGTGTGATTGGTGGGACGAAACTTCCTGAATATTCTTTCCATGTCGCGGATAAAGCCGTCATTAGACTGTACCAGTGGCCTTCCACGCATGGCATTTTCAAGGGTTATCAAGCAGTTATAGCCATCAACAATCAGCCTTGCCCCCTTTAGGCTGTTGCCCGAAACGGTTTTTGCCTTTCTTGACTCTGCAAGGGCAGGAGAACAGACAGCCCGAAAGAGCATGTCCCGTTCTTTTCGGGTCAGCTGGAAGTGGTTTCCTATAAATTCCAGGGCAGGCCCAGGCCGGTAGTTACGGGACAGGAGATACCTGTAGTCTGCAGCAGCCCTTGCACAGAGCTCCATCCGGATGGTGGGTGTCAGGGGATTTTGTGGCATTTTGAATATACGTCTGTCTTCTGTTCTGTCAGGCAGACTTGCCTCTAAAGCCAGAAAACCTTATTATCATCTCATGGAAATTCTAATCTATCCGCATGAAATACTGAAGACCAAAGCAGACCCTGTGGAGCGCATTGACGGGGAGCTTCAGGGATTAATAGACCAGATGATTCTTCAGATGTACCGGGCAAAGGGCATCGGGCTTGCTGCAAATCAGGTGGGTGAGCTGAAGCGTCTCCTTGTAATGGACTGTAACCAGGAGGAGGGGAAAAAGCCATCTCCTGTTGTGGTGATAAACCCGGTAATCACCGCCACTGAGGGCCAGGAGAGCTATGAGGAGGGCTGTCTCAGTGTGCCTGAAATTACCGCTTCCATAAAGAGGCCGGCGCAGGTTGAGGTCAAGGGCTTTGACCGCAATGGCAATGAGTTGAGAATCGAGGCAGACGGGATTGTGGCAAGGTGTCTCCAGCATGAAATTGACCATCTGAATGGCATCTGTTTTGTGGATAGGCTTGGTTCTGTAAAGAGGGCCCTTGTGAGAAAAAAACTTGCAAAGGCCAAGGCTGGCAGGAAAACACGTAGATAACGAGGAGAAATGATGGGTCTGGAAAAAAAATTCAAAATAGTCTTTATGGGCACGCCTGAGTTTGCCGTGCCAGCCCTTAATGCCCTTATTCAGAGCCGTCATGAAGTGGCATCGGTGGTGAGTCAGCCGGACAGACCAAAGGGAAGGGGGCGGAAGCTTGTGCCAACCCCTGTAAAGGCTGCAGCCCAGGCCGCAGGTCTTGATATTATCCAGCCCCCAAGGGTAAGGGAGCCTGAATTTCTTGAAAGGATAAGAGCTATCTCTCCTGATCTCCTTGTGGTTGCAGCATTTGGTCAGATACTTCCCCAGGAACTTCTTGATATTCCTGCCATTATGCCGATTAACATTCACGGTTCCCTGCTGCCTGCCCTGAGGGGAGCTGCCCCTGTCCAGTGGGCACTGATCCAGGGGCTTGATAAAACAGGCATCACCATTATGAAGATGGATGCGGGCATGGATACAGGCCCCATGCTGCTTCAGGAAGGGCTTGATATCGGGCCTGATGAGACATTTGGTAGTCTCTACTCCCGTATGGCAGAGCTTGGTGCCAGGCTGATTATTGATGCCCTTGAGCTGCTTGCAGAGGGCAGGCTTGAGCCTGTTCCACAGCCTGAGGTGGGAGTTACCATGGCTCCTCCCATAAAGAAGGAGATGGCTCATGTTGACTGGAGCAGCCCGGCCAGAGAACTTCACTGCCTTATCAGGGCAATGGATCCGGCGCCCGGTGCCTACACAATGTGGCAGGGGCAGAGGTTAAGGCTCTACTCTCCGGCATTTTCCGATGTTGAGTCCGGCAGCAATCCGCCAGGGACTGTCTGCAGTGTTGAAGAAGACCATATCAATGTGGCAACCGGCGATGGTTGCCTTGCAATCAGGGAGCTACAGTGGCCTGGCAAGAAACGCCTTGCCTGTGCGGATTTTCTAAGGGGAAGGGCAATAAAGGCCGGAGAACAGTTTGAATAAAAAGCAGGCTGTTTCAAAGGGCAGAAACATGCCGAATGCCCGTACCCTTGCCGCAAGGCTTCTGGTAAGATGGCAGGGGACTGATGCTGCAAGGCGCCCCTCTCTTTCCTCACTTGTCCAGGAGGATGCCGCAAAACTTCCGCTCCCTGAAGACAGAGGGCTTTTGGTTGAAATTGTAACTGGAAGTGTAAGGTGGCTGCGACTCCTTACTGCTGTTGTAGATTCCCGCCTGAAAAAACCTGAAAAAATTCCTCCAAAGGTAAAGGGTGTGCTTCTTACAGCCACCTACCAGATACTTTTCCTGGACCGTGTGCCTGGTTTTGCCGTGGTAAACGAGGCAGTCAAGACTGTAAAAAAACTCAAGGCATCCTGGGCATCAGGGCTTGTTAATGCGGTTTTGAGGCAGATACTCAGGGAGTGTGAACAGGGGAGAAGGTCAGGAGTTGTTGATGGTGCCGTAAAAGGGGCACGGGACAGTGCTGATGAAGTTGCCATAAGGGAATCCTATCCAACCTGGATGGTAAAAAGGTGGGCAGGTCAGCACAGAATAGAGGTAACAGAGCGGATATGCAGGGCGGGAAACTCCTATCCTGTTCTGTCCCTTAGAGTGAACACCCTTAAAATATCCAGGCAGGAGGCAGTTAAACTGCTTGAAGATGCCGGTATCAAGGTAGAAATTTCCACCATTTCTCCTCATGGCGTGATACTTCCAGGTTTTCGTGGAAATCCCGCAGGCCTCCCAGGATTTTCCCAGGGTTTTTTTCAGGTGCAGGATCAGTCTGCTCAGCTCGTGTCCCTGCTTCTTGGGTGCGCTCCGGATCACAAGATACTTGATATGTGTTCCGGTCTTGGTGGAAAGACAACCCATATCGCAGAGATAACAGGGGATTCTGCCAAGGTGGATGCGTGGGATACAAACAAGAAGAGGCTCGCTCAACTGGAGGAAAATGCCATGCGTCTGGGGCTTTCATCCATCAATATTCTCTCAGAATCCGCTTTTGAGGCTTTAAAAAGAGGTTCAGATGGAGTTTATCACCGGATTTTGATAGATGCCCCGTGTTCCGGCCTTGGGGTAATCAGGCGCCATCCTGACATCAAGTGGAACAGGCAGCCTGGAGATATAAAACGTCTTGCAGGGGTACAGCTTGGCCTGCTTGAGACTGCATCCGGGCTGTTAATGCCAGGCGGACTGCTGGTCTATTCGGTATGTACCAACGAGCCTGAAGAAACCGCGGATATTATAGAAAAATTTCTTAAGAAAAATGATGCATGGAGGGTGGTAAGTGCAGGGGATTTGAACGTTGATATCCCGGCAGAATACCTGACCCAGGAGGGTTTTATGCGCATCATGCCCGAGGAAGACGGGCCTGATGGTTTTTTTGCCTGTGTGTTATCCCGAGACCTTTGATTAAAGCAAGCAATACCACTCCTGAAAACAACATCCATGATGCATCAGGCAGGGGTACTTCTCTGGCTATTATTACATCCTTTCCATAAAAGACAGGATGCTGACCCCTTATGATGTTTACTGTATATGCAGCCGCAAAATCAAACCATTCAGAGGCCAAGACTATGCCGTCTTGGTTAGCGTCTGCCTCCAATCCCGTAAGGCCGTCTATAAGCCCCTGGGTAAATATGCTGTAGGGTTGGTCACTATAGCTGAATGATTGCTCGTATTCCCTGCTTGACCCAAGAAAAGTTATGCCGGGAACCCTGTTCAGATCAAGGCTTCCGCCAATAAAACCACCGGCATAGCATACATCCATTACCACAATAATTTGATCAACACCGGGTTTGAGGTTTAAAAATGATTCAGCCAGGCCATCGTCCGAGAGCTGGTCATGGCCGTGACGCATACCAACTGTTTCGTCATAGCGGTCATGGGCAAAAGAGCTTGGGGCAGACTCGTCGCTATCGGTTCCGTCTGTCTTTATTCCAGAGTGACCGGAATAGACCCAGACAAGTGTGTCCAGGGGCGTCAGAACCTGCCGCAGATTGTTGATTGATGAGGCAATGCCGCTTCCATTGAGGTTCTCATAAATGTATTGCGGAGCGTTACCGGCTGAAGGAGTTAGCGTAAATGCGGAATAAAGTCCCTGTATATCATGCATATACCCATCGTTACCCACCCCTGAAAATATTAATGATGAATAGGCAGGGGGAGATGCCGTTCCGGATAAAAGCAGCAGAAAGATGACTGCACTTGCCAATTTATTCATGGTCAGTCCAGGTATTTTTCAAAAACTTCCCATGCTGCCTTGACGGCAGGAGTGTCTGCCGGAAGCTCAAGCAGGGATTTCTGACTCATCTCTGCCTCAAAGATCTCATCACTCGCAGGTACATAGCCGCCAAACTTGAGATCTGTCTTTCCAACTGCCTCCTGAACGTGTTTATCCAGGGCATCCGGTACCGGCATGGGGACCCTGTTAACAATAAGGACCTTGTTGTTTACCTCTACTCCCAGGTTTTTGGTCAGGTCTGCAATGCGTGCGGCAGTAAGCACTCCTCTTGCCGATGGATCTGAAACCACGAAAAGGGTATGAATTTTCCTTAGATTAAGCCTGCTAAGGTGTTCCATCCCTGCCTCGTTATCCACCAGCATATAACGGTAGCTCTTTGCAAGCCCCTCCATGACCTGTGCCAGTATGGAGTTTGCCATGCAGTAACAGCCAGGGCCTTCGGGCTGTCCCATAACCAGCAGGTCAAATCCCTTTGATTCGATAATTGCCTGGGCAATGTGCATCTCCATAAATTCGCTTTTTGTCATGCCCTGAGGAGTGTCTGTCTTCATCCTGTCGCGGATTTCCCCCATTGTGGTCTCCACTTCAAGGCCCAGGAGTTCATTCAGATTGGCATTGGCGTCTGCATCCACTGCCATTACCGGGGTGAGGTTATTTTTCACAAGATATTTTATCAGCAGGGCAGAGGTGGTTGTTTTGCCTGTTCCGCCCTTGCCTGCCATTGCGATTACCTGTGCTGTCTGAGGAGTCATGATGTCACCTTACAAAACTTTAATCCATCATTCAGGGAAAGATTTTTAGTATCTGTTCAGCGTAGTGAATGGCCTGTTTTGGAGTGACTATGAAGAGTTTCGTAGTTTTTCTTGGCGAAGCACAGCCATAAAAAACGCATCTGTCTGAGCGAGGCACCAGCTAGTTTCGCGATTTTGGCGGAGCAAGCCTTAGAAAAACAAGAAATTGTTCACCGGAACGGAAAAACAAGGCCATTCACTAACCTCAATTACCATCAATACGCTAACAGTTACGATTTTTATTTCACAGTAAGCCATGTTCTTAAATATTCAAGCCTGTAACTTCCAAAGGGACCGTACGCTTCACCAAGCTCGTCAATGGTCAGAAGAATGCCTCGTTCCATCCTGAAGTTCAGGATGGCGGCTGCCCCCTTTTCCCCAATACCCGGAAGCAGATCAAGCTCTTCAAGAGATGCCTGGTTTATGTCCATCTTGCCGGAAAAGAGAAGAGCGGCACCGGGCCACGGAAACTGCTCCATCTTGAACGCGCGGTCCCCCTGCAAAGCAGGCCGCCCGGCCTTTAAGAAAGCATTATTCATGCCCTCCCATGCCAGGACAGCGATAACAATGCCGGCAAGTATTGCTGCCTGAATGGAAAATACTCTCAGGGCAGTATCAGTGCGTTTACTGCTTTTTTGACCGTTCTTCTGACTTGAGAAGTTTGTAACAGATTCCATCAACCAGGGCCTGCCAGCTTGCCTCAATGATGTCAGTGGACATGCCAACTGTTCCCCATTTGTCAGTGCCGTCGGAAGATTCAATAAGGACCCGCACCTTTGCACCTGTTCCAGGGATAACGGGCAGGACCCTCACCTTGTAGTCAAGCAGGCTCATCTCCTTAAGCTGGGGATAGAATTTTTCCAGGGCCTTTCTCATGGCGTTGTCCAGGGCGTTTACCGGGCCGTTACCCACTGCTGCCGTATGTTCAATCTTCCCGCCAACCTTGATCATTACAGTTGCCTCTGCCTGTGGCGGCTCGTCCTCCCTGGTCTTCTGGTCAATGACCCTGAATCCCACCAGGTCAAAGTATTTTCTGCCTGTGCCCATTGCCTGGCGCATAAGGAGCTCAAAGGATGCCTCAGCACCTTCAAACTGGAATCCCTGTGCCTCAAGCTCCTTGAGCCTTGAAACAATGTCCAGTACCACCGGGTCATTGGTGTCAAGGTCAATACCGAACTGGCGTGCCTTGGCAATAATATTGCTCTTGCCTGAGAGGTCAGAGACCAGGATGCGCTGTACATTTCCTACAAGTTCAGGCCGGATGTGTTCATAAGTCTCGGGATTTTTCTGTACCGCACTTACATGAATTCCGCCCTTGTGGGCAAAGGCGCTTGCCCCTACATAGGGTTGATACTTGTTGGGCTGGAGGTTTGCGATTTCAAAAACAAACCTTGCTGTCTGGGTCAGTTTGTCAAGGTTTTTGCCAGCCTCACACTCCATGCCAAGTTTCAGCACAAGGGCCGGTATGATTGAGCAGAGGTTGGCATTGCCGCACCTCTCTCCAAAACCGTTCATGGTGCCCTGCACCTGCACGGCTCCTGCCTGTATTCCAAGAATGGAGTTTGCAACTGCCATCTCGGAGTCGTTGTGGCAGTGAACCCCAAGTTTAACATCATGGCCAAGCTCTTTCTGAACCTGGCCGATAATGTCCATAATTTCGCCGGGCATTGTGCCGCCGTTGGTGTCACAGAGAACAAGCCGTTCGGCCCCTCCTGCAACAGCGCTTTTCAGGGTCTGAAGGGCATACTCCCTGTCTGCCTTGAACCCGTCAAAGAAGTGTTCTGCATCGTAGAAAAGCGTTTCGCACCTGTCTTTCAGAAAGGCAAGGGAGTTTTCTATAAGCTCAAGATTACGTTCAAGGGGAATGCAGAGGGCATCTCTTACATGCACATCCCAGCTCTTGCCAAATATGGTGATGACCGGCGCCCCAGACTGTACCAGAGTGTTCAGATTAGGATCCTCGTGTGCAGTGTATTTTGCCATGTGGGTGCTTCCAAATGCGGCAATACGGGCATGCTTGAGGTCATACCCCTTGATCTCCTCAAAAAATTGTTGATCCTTGGGGTTTGAGCCGGGCCATCCGCCCTCTATAAAGTCGATTCCAAGTGCATCAAGGCGCTGGGCAATACGCAGCTTGTCCTCCAGTGAGAGGTTAAAATTTTCCGCCTGTGTGCCATCACGCAGAGTGGTATCGTATATTTCGATTTTTTTCATGGTTAAGTCTCCTGAATGGAGCTGTTTTGAAGCCTAGATCTGCCTGACTTATGTGGCAGGTCCCTTTTCAAGGTCAAAGCCTTCATGCAGGGCCCTTACGGCAAGTTCGGTGAACTTTTCCTCTATGACACAGGAGATCTTGATCTCGGAAGTGCTTATCATCAGTACGTTTATGCCATGTCTGGACAGAATCTCGAACATTTTCCCAGCCACTCCTGAATGATTCCGCATGCCAACACCTACAATGGAGACCTTGGCAATGGAGTCATCACCAGCCACCTTCTCAGCGCCAATTTCCGCTGCAACCCTTTTTACAAGCTCCATGGTCTGGCGGTAGTCAGAGCGGGGGACTGTAAATGTCATGTCTGTGAGGTCCCCGGCACGGGTGTTCTGGATTATCATGTCCACAACCATACCAGCGTCTGAAATTGGTTTGAATATGGCTGCTGCAATGCCAGGCCTGTCAGGTACCTTGCTGATGGTAATCCTTGCCTCGTCTCTTGAATATGTAACACCTGAAACCAGAATATCTTCCATTGTTGCGTCCTCCTTAACCACCATGGTACCGGGGGTGTCTGTAAAACTTGATCTTACATGAAGCGGCATGCCGTAACGCATGGCAAATTCAACAGAGCGAATTTCAAGCACCTTGGCGCCAAGGCTTGCCATTTCAAGCATCTCTTCATAGGAAATTTTTTCAAGCTTGCGCGCATCGGCGCAGATGTTCGGGTCTGTTGAATAGACCCCCTCCACATCAGTAAAA
Organism: Deltaproteobacteria bacterium; assembly: GCA_015494395.1. Classification (GTDB taxonomy): domain Bacteria; phylum Desulfobacterota; class Dissulfuribacteria; order Dissulfuribacterales; family QOAL01; genus S144-17. Next base: position 9,512 of record WGBG01000027.1, on the reverse strand, counting down.
ATCTCGCACATGTCCGCGTTAAGGGCCACTGCTACGGCAACCGCAGTGGTGTCAGAACCACCCCTGCCAAGGGTGGTAATGTCTCCAGTATCTGTTACCCCCTGGAAACCTGCAACCACGGCTATCTGCCCCTTCTTCAGCACCGCTTTCAGGCTTTCAGCATCAATGTCTGTGATGCGAGCCCTGCCGTGGGCATTGTCTGTGGTTATTGGGATCTGGTGGCCGAGGAATGAGACAGCCTCAACTCCCATCTCCCTGGCAGCCATGCAGAACAGGGCAATGGTGACCTGCTCCCCTGTTGAAAGCAGTACATCAAGTTCTCTTGGGTGCGGGAACTCCTGCATTTCATGGGCAAGAGATATCAGGTGGTTGGTCTGTCCAGCCATGGCGGAAAGCACCACCACCATGTCATTTCCCTGTTTTTTGGCGGCTATCACCCGCCTTGCTACATTTTTGATGCGGTCACAGTCTGCAACAGAAGTGCCGCCGAATTTTTGTACTATAAGGGCCATTTGCTCAGTCCTCTTTTGAAATAGCTCAGAGCTCAAAGCTGAAAGCTCAAGGGTCAAAGTAAACGGTTTGCTCCTTTGAGCTTCAACTTTGGCATTATTGGTCTGTTTCAGTTGTGTGCCATACGGGATCCTGTCCGAATTTGTGCATCCACCACTCTTCGTCAGTCATACCAAATTCGTTTGGTTCCAGTTGAATGGTATATTCGTCGGCATAGTCCATGAGCAGGGTATAGGAGGCGTTTACAAGGTTCATGTCATGGGAGGTGTCCCTGCCCTGGTTCAGATCAGGGTGCAGCTCACGGCATCGTTGCCTGTAAGCATCCCTGATCTGGCTCCTTGTAACCTGTTTGGGAAGTTTAAGCGCCTTGCGCGCCTGCTCTATTGCCTGCCATCTGTCCATAACTGGTTAGTAACGGTTGGGATAACTGTATTGATTTAGTAATTAGATACCCGTCTGGATTTCTGGTAATTTTTAAGTAAAACGCATAACCTATTAAAAATATCAATATGCCCTGGCAAAGGCAAGAGAAAGTTTGGGGCAGAATGTGCCTGTTGATTGTGTTGTCAGCTATTATGACCTGAATTGAGCGTTTCAAAAGTTTGAAAAAATGATTTTATACGATATTAAAAGGAGTTACATGTATCGTACTCTTCAACTTTTGAAACCCTTCGGGATTGCCGGATTCACTGCATCTCCTTTGTCAGAGGAATTTCCATATAGCTGACTATTATGGAAATTCCTCTTTCGCGGATCTGCAGCAAAGCCGACAATCGCTCAATCCAGGTATGACACATGAGCACTGATAAAATGCCTGCAATATGCCGAAATAAAGCAATATGATCCCGTAACTGTTCAGCGTATTGATATTATAAGGTTGATAATTGGTCTTGTTTTTCCGTTTCGGAGAACAATTTCTTGTTTTTCTAAGGCTCGCTACGCCAAAATCGCAAAACTCGCTCGAGCCTCGCTCAGACAGACGCGATTTTCTGGCTGCGCTTCCCTAAGAAAAACTACGAAATTCTTCAAAGTCACTCCAAAACAAGACCAATTATCACGCTGAATAGATACATGGTCCCATTCAAAATAAACAGAAAATTTGCACACCTGATCCATGGGAATTCTTTTTAAGATAACAAAATGGCTTGTTGTCACAGCGGCAGTGGTGCTGATCCTGCTTGCCACCATGGTTGCAGGGTTCATCTATTCAAAGCATCTGCGCCAAAATGTATTTCCCCTCAGTTATCGCTTAGGCAAAATAGATCTTCAGTGTCAGGACCTGGTTGTTACCGCCGCTTCTACCTCTCATCTTGTGGGGGTGAAGCTGCAGGGTGACGATTTCCTGCTCCAGGTGCCTGATGTTGAGCTTCACTACCGGCCATATCCTCCTGAACTTGAAAAGGTGGTTCTCAAGGGGCCTGTCCTGAAAATAAAGGTGAACCAGAGGGGTGGAGATAGTTCAATGCCTTACAGGGGCATCAGGCAGGCTGCAAGGTTGATTTTTGTGAGAAACGGTTCTGTGCAGGTTTCCTGGAAGGGTGGAGAGGCAGAGGTCAAGGAGCTGGAGATTTCCCCTGCTGTGGGGAAAGTGGCTGAACAGGGTATTTTGACCGCGGGAAAAGCCGAATTTTTCGTAGTTTCAGGCAAGCAGGAAATAATCGGTTCTCTCAATGTGGCACTGGGAGATCAGGAACTCAGGCTGAACATTGATGCACAAAATGTCAAAGTTAACCTTCCGGGATTTGAACCAATTGATACAGATGTTCACGTCAAGACAGGGCTTATGCCAGGTGACCTTGGTGTCCTTGATGGGTATGCAGAAATTGAGAATGCCATTTCCCTGCTTCCACGCTCTGCCATCAAGTCTTCTGATGTTGGGAAAGAGCTTGTTGGGGCAGGGCCCATACCTGCCCGAATTGCATTTCATTTTGATGCGGATTCCGGGGTAGATGCCAGGGGCAGTATTGCCCTTCCTCTCATATCCCCTCTTGAAAAATTCAAAATATCAGCGCCTCTTGATGTTGAATACGATGTCAAGATTTCACCGGATTTCAGAAGCGGCAAGGTTATAGCAGATGTCCCAGCGATTTCAACAAAGCTGACAGGGCAGTTCCAGACAAGGGAAAAAGGTGTTACGTGGAGTGCAAAGGCTGATTGCAGAGTTAAAAATTACTCCTTTTATCTTGATGATAATCATGCCCTTGAGGGGTTATCCGGCAGGGTAAATCTGGAGCTTGAAGGCGTCTTACCCGCCGGGGGCGGCAGTAACGCGCCGGTTTCATGGAAGTTCAATGCCCGCTGGGACAAGGGGGACCTCCTTGTCTATCCCTGGTACTTTGATCTGTCCGCTGATGCTTCAGGTAAGCTTGATGCCCGGGGAAGGGTGGCTGGAAAGCGGGTAATGCTTAAGTCTGCTGTGCTTGAGAGTTTCATCACCGCTGGCCTTCACAACATAACCCTGGTTCCTGGCGAGATTCACCGAAATTTCAAGGCTGCTCCAGTTAAAACCCTCAAACGGCTGCTGTCTGGTAAGGCGCGGGCAGAACTGTCTGGCCCCGTTGAAAACACTTACCGTATTCTGGTGCGTGATCCATTTGAGGCAGGCCATGCGGTCCTATCCCGGCTCAAGCCAGAGGGCAGATTCGCAGTCAGGATCAATTCCCTTGGCGCTGACATAGGGGTGAATGCAGACATTGGTCTTGATGAAAAGAAAATTTTCAGAGGTGTAAAGTTTGAGGGTACTGTCCCGTTTGGCGCTGGAAGCTGCAGGCCTGCCCTGCTATCCTGGGATAAAATAGTTATACCTTCAGAAGTTGCAGACCTTGGTAAGGTGTCCCAGGCGAATAAGGCATCGGGCAGTGGCAACGGGACTGAACGTGATGTATTTTCAATGGATTCAGGAAGCCTTGCCATTGAGACATGCAGTGACCGCATCAGATTTGGGCCTGTCCGGATTCCTGCAGGCAAGGGGGCTGTTGAGATAGGAAGGGGTGAAATTGCCTATTCAGGGGGCAAGGTCAGGCTGACAAATGTGAATATCCAGGGCCTGGTTTTGTCTGCCCGGATCAATAACAGTCCTGTTGAGGCATCTCTTACTGGTCGTAACCTGGTAGTGGAGCTTGAAAATGGCCGGATTAACATAAAAGGCACGGTTTATACGGATTTTGCCAGGGGAAAGGTCGAGATTTCCGGAATGTGGCTTGAATTCTTTGGGCCGGTTCCACGGTTTGGCGCAGATGTAGTACTGAAAAATATTGATCTTGCCACAATTACAGAATTGACCGATTTTGGAAAGGTCACAGGCAGGCTGGACGGCAAAGTGAAAAATCTGGTAATATCAGGAAAGCAGCCCGAGGGTTTTGAACTTGAACTGAGGAGCCGCAAGGTCAGGGGCGTTGATCAGGAGATAAGTATCAAGGCAATCAGGAACCTCTCTATTTTAGGTGGCGGCGGTGGCGGCATTCCCCTGCTTGGGCAGTTCTTTAAGAATTTTTCCTATAGCAGTATTGCAGTATCTTGCCGCTTGAAAAATGACATATTTACAATTCACGGGCTGATCAGGGAAGGCAATACAGAGTACCTGGTAAAACGAGGGTTCTGGGGCGGTGTGAATGTCATTAACCAGAATCCAGGCGGCAAGATATCCTTTAGTGACATGCTTGAGCGTCTTGCCAGGATTACCGAGTCCGGCAAGGCAAAAATAGAATAAGTGGTGATACCAAACCATGTAAACGGAATATTGCGCATATCTATTCAGTGTAGTGAATAGTCTTGTTTTGGAGTGACTCTGAAGAATTTCGTAGTTTTTCTTGGCGAAGCGCAGCCATAAAATCGCGTCTGTTTGAGCGAGGTACGAGCGAGTTTCGCGATTTTGGCGGAGTGAGCCTTGATGTACTCGTAAAAAGTCAGAGCTAAACGATTCTCATACAACATAGAGTGTATCATTATAATGGTGTGGTATATATATTGTATGTATTGTGCGCACAAGCTCAGAATCAAGACTTTTTACGAGAGCATCAGCCTTAGAAAAACAAGAAATTATTCACCGGAACGGAAAAGTAAGACCATTTACGTACCTTAATTACCGTTAATACGCTGAACAGTTACTATTGCGCATCGTTGATGCATCCGTAGGGGCAAAAAAAAACGTCCCTGCAAACTGTGAAAATGGAGGTCAGGACATGCATGACAATTCACGTACCGACAAGAAAAAACTGGCAATTGGCCTGTTTGTTTTCCTGCTTACCGCATGTGTGACAATAAATATCTATTTCCCTGCGGCTGAGGTGCAAAAAACAGCCGAGGAGATCGTAAGTGATGTCAGGGGGGCGGATGCCAAAAAACTGGATCGGTCAGCGCCTGAGAATAAAGATTCAGAAACTGGTCCGGTATCCTTTATGCGCCTAGGTCTTTCAAAGGCCTATGCTGCACGGGAACTGGATGTTTCAAATGCAACCATTCGCACCCTCAAGGGACGTATCAAGCAGAATTATCCGCGTCTGCGTAAATGGCTTGTGAAAGGTGTGTTGGGGGAAGGATATAATGGATATGTTGTGATGCGTCAGGCAGGATCCCTTAACCTCAAGGCAAAGGTGGAGGCAAAGAGGGTTATGCAGGAGGAGAACAGCAACCGAAAGGCCCTCTATGCAGCTGTAGCCAGCGCCCTTAACATTCAGTCCTCCCAGGTAAGCAGGGTGGGACGCATATTTGCACAGCAGTGGCAGAGGGCTGTGCCGCCAGGTACCTGGATTGAAACTGCTCCGGGCAAGTGGACACGGCGATAATAGTTGGTGTAAGGAACTTTATGGGCGGTGCAGGTTGAATCCTGTACTGCCCGTGTTATAAAATGTTAAGAGATTATGAACGAGGCATATCCAACAACCCTGTCATAATCTCCGGACACATCGCCTGATGTTGCGTATTTCACAAGTTCGGCCCTTGATGCTCCAAGTAGCAGGGCCGCTGCCAGGGTAATGGTGGTGGGGATAAAGCCGCACATTGAAATGCGGTTAGTAACAACTGTCTCGTAAAGCCCCTGGGGATTCATTGCCATGATTTCCTCAATGGCAAGCCTGTCCTTGGCATTGGCCTGTGCCTGGGATTCGTAGTGGGTCATGTCTGTGCTTGCCACCATGAGCACCTGCCTGCCTGCATTGGTTATTGTATTTGCAACAGCCCTGGCGATTTCTTCGCATATTTCATAAGGCATCTGCGACAGGCAGATAGGCACTATCTCAAGATCTGGCTGAAAATATTGCAGAAACGGCACCTGTACCTCCAGGGAGTGTTCATACATGTGTGCCTGGTAGTCTGCCTCAAGGTAGGCAGAGCCTGCAATGAGAGCTGATGCCAGGTCCGATGCAATGGGCACATCTCCAAAAGGCATTCGCCATACCCCGTCAGGCATTACAGAGGCAGGTGAGCCGTAACCTGTATGATTCGGCCCCATGATTATTACTGTCCTGGGGATTTTTGCCCTGGCAAAGGCTGCACCTGCAACACTTCCTGAATAGATATAGCCTGCATGCGGCGCAACAACGGCAATGCATGGCTCACTCCCTCCTGTAACACCTCCGGTCATCCGGGCTATGGTGCTTTTAAGGGCTGCGGGGGTGCCGTCGTAAAACTGGTTTGCTACTGCTGGCTGTCTAATCATGGTGTTTGTCCTCCATCAATACGTGAATTCATCCTTGAGGGGTGTGAGCAGTTTCTAAATATTAGGATGGGAACGAACCACCGAAAAGTCAATATGGCGGGGTTTACGAAACTCATTGAGATTAATGCTACGAACAGTTACGAATTAGGCACAAAAAAAGCCCTGCAGATGCAGGGCTTGAATAATCACTATTTAACAGTTTATTTAGATAGTGCTTACGTTCTCAGCAGCAGGGCCCTTATTCCCCTCTACGATATCGAAACGAACCCTTGCGCCTTCATCAAGAGTTTTGTAACCATCTGTTTTGATAGATGAGTAATGTACGAAAACATCTCCACCCTCATCTGTCTCAATAAAACCAAAACCCTTGGAAGCATTAAACCATTTAACTGTACCTTCTGACATCTTGAACTACTCCTTTGTACTGGCCTCTGGTAAGGCCTTGAAAAATAATAAAATTTGGATTGCCTGATACTGTCTGCGACAGTCTGTATCTGACAGGTATCAATCCATTCACAACACCCTACATGCCCTGTCAGAAAAAGTAAATGTTTTTTTATCAATTTTTTCTATTTTTATTTTGCTGGTTCAAAACTGTGGAAAAGCGTGGTGTATCCATCAGTCGTTGGCAGATTTTTAATGGTTATGCAAGCCCTGGGAGTAAATCCTTCAGGCCTTCAGCTATCATTTGGACGCCGATGGCAGACAGCAGCAGGCCCATTATTCGAGTGGCAATGTTAAGACCTGTAATGCCAAGCCGTTTGCCAATGGGTTCTGCCAGACGAAGGGTAATCCATACGATAAAGGCAATGATTACAATGCAAATGTTGAGAAATAGCATGTCCAGTGGCTCCATTGCCCGATGACTATCTATTACTACAAGGCTTATGGCCCCAGGCCCTGCCATGAGAGGTATTGCAAGTGGGACTACTGCCACGTCGCTTCTCTGGCTGTCAGCCTCTTCCTCTTCAGGGCTGCGTTTGGCCCCGCTCTGCTTGGCATGCATCATTGCAATTGCCATCAAGAGAATCAGCAGTCCGCCGCCGGTACGGAATGAGGGGATGTTTATGCCAAAAAAAGACAGCAGGGGATCTCCCACCCACGCAGCAACCAGCAGAACAATCCCTACTGATATTGCCGCAATTCTGGCAATGGAGAGTGCCTCTTTTTCAGGCCGGTCACCACAAAGTGAGAGAAATACGGGAATTGCGCCCGGCGGGTTTACTATTGCAAGAAGTGCAATCAGGATTTTGATATATTCAGTATATTCCATTGTATCTATCCAGCGCGGTGAAACAAGACCAGGCACAACCTTATCTACGGCGCTGTTATAACCTCCATGCCCCCCATGTACGGCTGAAGAGCCTTTGGTATCCTGACGCTTCCATCTTTCTGCTGGAAGTTTTCAAGTATTGCAACAACAGTCCTTCCCACTGCCAATCCGGAGCCGTTAAGGGTGTGAACCAGGCGGGTCTTTCCGCCGGGTTTTTTAAATCGAATGTTGGCGCGTCTTGCCTGAAAATCTTCAAAATTGCTGCAGGATGATATTTCACAGTAGCGCTGTTGTCCGGGGAGCCAGACCTCAATGTCATAGGTCTTTGCAGCAGAAAACCCGGTGTCGCCAGTGCAGAGCACAATTACCCTGTAAGGGATTTCCAGTAATTGAAGCACCTCTTCAGCATCTGCAAGCAGGGATTCAAGTTCGTCATAAGATGTCTCGGGCTTTACGAATTTAACCAGCTCCACCTTGTTGAACTGGTGCTGACGGACTATTCCCCGGACATCCCTGCCGTGTGACCCTGCCTCTGAACGAAAGCACGGGGTAAAGGCAACATGGTGAATGGGAAGGGCATCTTCAGGAAGAATCTCATCCCGGTACAGATTGGTTACGGGGACCTCGGCTGTGGGTATCAGGTAAAACTCCCTGCCCTCAATCTTGAACAGGTCCTCGGCAAACTTGGGTAGCTGGCCTGTGCCATAGAGCGATGCATCGTTCACAATAAACGGCGGCAAAACTTCCCGGTATCCATGTTTTGTTGTGTGCAGATCAAGCATGAAGTTTATGAGCGCCCTCTCAAGCCTGGCTCCTGCCCCGTTGTAAACGCAGAACCTGGCGCCGGTAATCTTTGCTGCCCTCTGGAAATCCAGAATGCCCAACTTTTCACCCACATCCCAGTGGGGAAGGGGCTCAAAGTCCATCTCTGGAATAGTGCCCCACTTTTTTACCTCAACATTTTCATCTTCATCCTTACCAACAGGAACAGATTCATGGGGAATGTTGGGGATTGCCAGGAGGAATTCACGAAATCGGGTTTCGATGTCCGAAAGTTCCCTGTCGATTGCCTTGATGCGTGCCCCAACTTTCTTCATCTCGGAAATGTACTCAGAGGCATCTTCCCTGTTCTTTTTCATCTGGCCGATCCTGGCAGAAACCGTATTTCTCCTGTTCCTCAGCTCCTCTATTTCCCGTAGGAGTTCACGGCGTTTCTGGTCGATTTCAAAAAGAGGTGCAATGTCCAGGTTGGTTTGTCTGTTTTTAAGGGCCTCCTCAACCCTTTCTCTGTTGTCTCTTATGAATTTTATATCAAGCATTTTTTGTTTCCTCTGTGGTATCTATTCAGCGTGGTAAATGGTCTTGTGCGTCCTTCGCGTTCTTTGAGGTTCAGCCTTTTCTTTCAGAGTTTTATCTGTGAGCTGTTTTCACTGTAAGGTATAGTAAAAATATCACGTATATTCAATCATTCCCATGGTATCAGTTTCTTTCATAAGGTACCAGCATCCTTTGGGGATCAAAGGGCATGAGCATGTCAGACAGGCTGGGCCACGGGCCCCCGGTAACAAGGTGTGTCCAGCCGCAGATATGCACCACCCGGCTACAAAGGGCTGCTATTTTTTGGACACGCCCTGAAACCTTGTCTTCCCGTTTCTGCCACTGATCATGGGCAAGATATGAAAGGGGATGGGCTGCCTCACAGCACTGCTTTTTGCCGCTGAGGAACATGGACGCAAACCTTAATCGTGTTGAAAAGTGTTTTTGAAGGTCAAAATCAGGCTCTGATGCTATAATTTCAAGGTTTTTCCTGGAAAGAAGTTCCTGGTGCCATGCCGGAAGCTCGATTCTGGCAAAATCACCCATGTCCACTGCAATGCACCTTATTCCATGATTGGCGGCATACCTATTTGCAACAGTCCATTCGTATGGAATCCTTAACTGCCTCATCAGCAGCCTGATGCCTGCGTGTCCCCTCTTGCCGGGAGAAATACAGCCGAGATTCCGGGCAAGTACCGTGAACCATACAGGCATTGCGCGTTGCCGGAATTTTAATGAAAAACGGCTTATCTCAAC
>WGBG01000026.1 GCA_015494395.1 Deltaproteobacteria bacterium | reverse complement strand
TCCCTGTACTTCAAGCGCCCGCCAACACAGCAGATGTGGTGCCCTGTGAACGCTTACCAAGCGTCTGACAACGCCGTAGATGCGGCACCATGCAGGCAGATACATCATCTGCCCTTTTCCATTGCCCAAAACATTGGCGCGCAGATATCCAGGCTGGTTTCCTGAAATTCTGCGTCCTTAACCATTGAGTCCGGGGGCCTGTGGTTGCCCCTTGAAAGGTACATCAGCCACGGGTCCCTGTAACTGCTCCTGAATTTTGAATCTTTGGTGGCATTTAGGGATGCGGCTTCTGCTTCAGCAATGGCAGGGCTGTCGCACTCCCTGAGTGATACAGGGTTCCACGTCTTGAAATCTTTTTTCCTGGGCTTTGACTGCAGTGCCTTTGCAAAGGCATAGGAGGCAGCGGGCCAGAAGGGGATCAGCCCGGTCATCGCCTGTTTGTAGAGCTTTGCAATCCTCATGGCGTATGCCGTGGCATGGGCTTCAGGCAGGGCGGCAAGCCTTGCTGACTCCCCCTTTCGGGTGATCAAAAATGCCTTGCCCGGATCAGTGGCTGTACCCGATGCACACCAGATAACATGCCTCAGCCAGAGAAGAATTTTTGATCTTTCGGACATTGCGGGCTGTAACTCCATTATTCCTTCATCTCTGGTTCGGATGCCCGCAGAACCTGATATCAGCATCCTTGCCGGAGGAGAGAGGCCTAGGTCAATGGAGAAATCAACCTCTGCGTCTCCGGCAGGATATACCTTTTGGGAAAGACTATTCAACTGGTCTGCAAGGGGGAGAAACCGGTTTTCCATACGCCACTGCCATGCGGCATCACCCAGGGCATTGTCAGGAAGAACGCCACCCAGTACCAGCCGGTTATACAGGCGCTTGAAAAATGCATCCCCTGGCTCTCTTCCACCTGAAAGCTGCAACAGAATTGCAGTCAGCACCTCCTTTTCTTCATGGTAGTCAAGGCGGTAGGTCTCGTGGTCGCCAAGCGCCTCTTCTCCGATGTTTACCTCGATTGAAAGAAGTGTCCTGAGGAAATGTCTCACCGGGTTTGACAGGAAGAAGACCAAGCTCTCTGCAGAGACCTGCCACTCAGGCTCTTCCGGTCTTTCAAGAAGAGTGCTGAAATCAGAGGGCCACTCTGCCACAGGCTCTACCCTTCGTGTCTCAAGCCGCCTTCCATTACTGTCCACTGGAAGCCACTCTGTCGCATAGGAAAGGAGCCTGCCGCTGTTATCTTTGAGGTATGCCTCGCCAAATGGTTGAAGGGGATGTTCAGTTATAATGTCCCGTGAAATCGCTCTTGCCTTTGACGTGTCATCGGGGGCAAGGCCCTGGGCAACAGTCTTTACAAGCTCGCTCACCACCGTTGATGGCTCAAGCCTCTCATTGTCGCTCTGGCGTCTGCCAACAAAGGTGATAACAAGGCGCTCCCGTGCAGACATTATGGTCTCCAGGAACAGATACCTGTCCTCCTCTCTCCTGATGCGGTCCCCTGCCCTTGGATTTTTTGCCATAAGATCATAAGACGGCCGCGCTGCCTGACGCGGAAACTCTCCCTGGTTCATGCCCATGAGACAGATTACCCTGAAGGGAAGAGCCCTCAGGGGCACAAGGCTTGAAAACAGCACCCTGCCTGAAATAAAGGTGCTGTTGGCAGGCGGGGTTGAGAAATGGTCCTGTATTGCAGCGGAAAGGGCCCTGAAAGGGATATGTTCCAGGCCTCCTGCCTCCATGTCTTCAAATAGTTTTTCAAGGGGAATTACAAGATTTTCCGTAATGTCCCGGTCCCATTCATCTTCCGGCATGATAAACTCAATGATTGCATCACGCAGGACCGGGCGCCAGTAGTCTGTAACGTGCGGGGTTTTGTCTACAAGGAGCCTTGATGACAGGCGTTCAAGGCCAAAGACGAATGAAGACAGGGCGGAAAGCTGATTCAGTCTCTCGCCCTCTATTGAACAGTCAAGAGGCCTGACCCTGTACCCTCCGGGAAGCTCTGCAGCCCCCTCTGTATCCATAAGGCCTGTGACCATCAGCCGGTCAAGTCCGAAAAGCCAGGTATTTGTGGTGCAGTTAGAGCCTGGGGAAAGGGTGTCCATACCCCGTCTTATTCCCGCCTGCTTTACAAGTTGGCGCATGGTGTAAAGGGACTCGTTATCAAGGCCGAAACGCCGGGCAATCATCGGCTCTGCAAGCAGGTCCATGAGATCAGGGGCAGTAAATTCCCCGGCGGCAGCGTTTAAAAGCGAGATAAAGGCATTAACGGCTGGAGATGATTTGTCAAAGCCAATATCCCCGATGCTGTATGGTATCTGCCTTTCCTCCGGTGCCTGGCCGAATACTGCCTCTATGGCATCCGAGTAGAGGGATATGTCAGGGGCCATGACTGCAACATGGTGCGGCTCAAGGCTGCTGTCTTCTAAAAAGGCGTTTATCAGCCTGTCGTGAAGCACCTCAACTTCCCTGAGTCTGTTATGACAACTGTGAAACTCAATGGAACCATCGGGAAGACATGCGCCTTTTTCCTGTCCCTGGATAACCTCCTCAAGCTCTTTCATCTGCAGAACAGAGTGCTGCACTGCAGAAAGCATGCTGTTTCCCTGCGCCTTTTCCGAAAGGTCTCTGCCTGATGAAAAATCAAGTTCATGGAACCTTGCAAGGAACTGGCGCCCTGCAAGGCCGAGCGCTGCAAGGAGCCTGTTACCTGCGGGAAACAGGCTGTCAATAGTCTCCATGTCATACTTTCGTTCCAGGCGGATTCTCTTTCTCTCCGGGACTATATCAGTCCAGTACTCCCTGCACGGGGCAAGGTGGTATAGCTGAACATGGGAGCAGTTTGACAGGGCTTTAATGATATCCTGGTGAAGTGGGGGCAGGTATGATATGCCGAAAATATAGATTGCAGGGGGAAGATTTTTAAGAATATCATCCAGGCCCGGCATCTCCTGAATCCCCCTGGCGTCCTGTGCAG
>WGBG01000025.1 GCA_015494395.1 Deltaproteobacteria bacterium | reverse complement strand
CAGTGGAGTCCAGATGAAGGGGCTCACTGGATAAACATTGCACCGGGAACTTCAACATGGAGCAGAACGGTTCAGCCCGGTGATACCATTTGGCTAAGGGCTGTTTTGACCAATGATAACGGAAATACCTATCACATTCTATCCCCCTCACCCTGGGGTACAGCTGATTCCAGCTATGGAGAGGCGTACTACTGGGCATTTCCTCCTGGAGCGCACTATTACGACAGAAACTGGCAGAGGGATATTGCAGGATATGTAGCTGTAGCACTGGAGTGATAAAGTAACATGAGATATGCAGACCCATAATTGTTGTTAAGGGAACCAGACCGTTTGCAGAAAGGGCTGGCAGAAAGATTTTCTGTCAGCCCTGATAACTGTATGTATCCTAAATGAGCGATTGTCGGATTTGCTGCAGATCCGACAATCGCTCAATTTAGGTATAAATCAGTTTCAATGGACTGTTATCCAGAATTGATATTACGATTCGCATGATTTTCCTCTTCTCTTGGACGACAACTAAATTAAATTGTGGTATCTACTTATGGGTAGGCAGACAGGAATGTTTGTTTTCCCATATTTTCAAGGATCAGGTTTAAATCAGGGAATTTAATGCAGATGAGGCAATGTAATGTTTCCAATTCAGGATAGTGTGCCACGCAGGTGTCCACCACTTATGATGTGGGCCATCATGGCAGTAAACGTCTTTTTCTTTTTACTTGAAACCAGGCTTGGCCCGCATGGTTTACAGAAACTATTTTATCTCTACGGCGTGGTGCCCGCCCGCTATACCCATCCGGAATGGGCTTCCTGGGTAGGTCTTGCCCCCGGAGCCATTCTGCCCCTCTTCACTGCAATGTTCCTGCATGGAAGCTGGCTCCACATAATCGGCAATATGTGGACCCTGTGGATTTTCGGAGACAACATTGAAGATGAACTGGGCCATTTCAGGTTTCTTGTCTTTTATCTTTGCTGTGGACTGGTGGCATCTGTCGTTCAGATAATTACCAATGCCGGTTCAACAATACCGGTGGTCGGGGCATCAGGGGCAATAGCAGGGGTAATGGGGGCATATTATGTGTTATTTCCAACTGCCAGGATAATTATGATGGTGCCAATACTTTTCTTCCCGTTTTTCTTTGAAGTCCCCGCAATCTTCTTTCTGGCGCTGTGGTTTATGCAACAGCTTTTTGGTGGGGCGCTCAGTCTTGCAGGGCCAAAGACAGTTGGCGGTATTGCATGGTGGGCACATGCAGGGGGCTTCCTGTTCGGAATATTGACGATAAAGATGTTCAGGGCAGGTGCCACAGGGTGCGGCGCCAGGTTCAGCGACGAGTACACTCCTTGGGGTATTGATACAAGATGGCCTCAATGAGCAATAATTATTAAACATGTCAATTAGATAACAGTGTTAACGCCTGAATAACCACCTTGGCATTCTGTCTTTTTGAGGTATCATAAAAAGACAGGAGGTGAAAAATGAATATACAAAGCGATATAAAATCAGTAAGTTATCTAAAGAGCAGGGCTGCTGATATCTTGAAACAAATTAATGAGACTCGTAGACCGGTTATCATAACACAAAATGGTGAGCCCCGAGCTGTCCTGCAAGACCCTGAAAGTTTTGAAAATATGAGGAATGCTATTGGCATTTTAAAACTTCTTTCACAAGGTGAAGATGATTAAAAAGTGGCAAGTGTCGTACGCAAGACGAAGTTTTTGCCAATATTAAAAACAAGATAGACAATGACGAAAAAATATGAGGTTATTTGGACAAAAACAGCAGAGAATGACCTTGTAAAGATCATTTAGTATATTTCTCAAAATAGTCCTATCAATGCCTTAAGAATATTAAGAAAAATTAAAAAGCAAGTAAATGATTTATATCATTTTCCCAAACGTCATCGGATTGTACCTGAATTGTATGATCACGGTATTACTCAATACCTGGAAATGATTATTAAGCGTTGGCGTGTAATGTATCGTATTTCCAATGGCACAGTTTATGTTTTATCCGTACTGGATTCAAGGCAGAACATAGAAGATATTCTATTAAAACATTTTACGCAAAATATTCTATAAGTACGGAGAAGTATTAGGATTCCTTAAAGTCACTCCAAAACGACACCATTTACCACACTGATATAGATACAATAATTTTCCATATTTTGAATTGCTCAACTGAGGACAAATTTTAACAGTCAAAAAGAAGGAGATAATGATGACAGTACTTGACCTGTTCTGGATATTTTTCATTGCCTCTGCCATGCAGCCGGTGCTGCGCCAGAAGATGCTTGAGGCAGCACGGCAGCGCATGATAGCAAAAATTCAGAAACAGCGAAATTCCCGGGTTATTCTGCTTGTCCACAGGCAGGAGACCATGAGTTTCCTTGGCTTTCCTGTAATGAAGTATATTGATATTAACGATGCTGAACAGGTGATAAGGGCAATTCACATGACAGATGATAATGTGCCCATTGATCTTGTACTTCACACCCCGGGTGGGCTTGTGCTTGCAGCCCTACAGATTGCCAGGGCTGTAAAGGCGCATAACGGTAAGGTCACCACCTTTATACCTCACCATGCGATGAGCGGAGGAACACTTATTGCTCTTGCCTCTGACGAGATAATAATGGACAAGCATGCGGTGCTTGGGCCTGTTGATCCCCAGATAGGGCAATATCCTGCTGCCTCCCTGCTGAGGGTTCTCAAGGACAAATCCATTGAAAAGGTGGATGATAACTCAATAGTCATGGGAGATATTGCTGAAAAGGCACTGCGGCAAATGAAGGATAATGTCAAAGAGCTTCTTGAGGGCAGATATCTATCAGACAAGGTAGAGGAGCTTGCCCATAAACTTTCCCAGGGCACATGGACCCATGATCATGCCATTACAAGCACGGAGGCCGCAGGCATGGGGCTTCCTGTTTCCGAGGGCATGCCGGATGAAATTTATCAGCTTATGAATCTCTATCCGCAGCCGGTTAAGCGTGAGCCAACCGTGGAGTTTCTGCCTGTTCCAAGAAGCATCGAAAAGGAGCAATAAGTTATGTTGCCGGTAATTTCAGCCACTACCGCCCAGGGAAGGGAGCTTGTCCGCACGCTTTCCACCAGGAGATTTGATCTTTCATCAGATCTTGAAGACAGCGTTCGGGAAATCCTTGAGGCAGTCAGAGACAGGGGAGATGAAGCCCTGGTTGAATACACCAGGAAATTTGATTACCAGGGTTTCAGTCAGGAAGCCATAAGGGTAAGCCAGAAAGAAATTGAAAAGGCCTACAGTGAAATAGACGATTCCTTCCTTGACATAATCAGCACAGCCATTGCCAATGTTACGGAATTTCATGAAAGGCAGCTTCCAAATTCATGGTTCATGACCCGCACGGATGGAACCTTGCTGGGGCAGGCGGTAAATCCTGTTGATGCCGCAGGGCTTTATGTGCCCGGAGGCACTGGCGGATCAACCCCGCTGGTGTCTTCTGTTGTAATGAACGGTGTTCCTGCAAAAATAGCAGGGGTGGAGCGTATTATTCTTGCCACTCCGCCAGGTGAGGATAACCGCGTAAGCTCACATCTCCTTGTTACAGCCGCAGAAGTTGGGGTGCATGAGGTTTATCGAATGGGAAGCGCCTGGGCAATTGGCGCCATGGTGTTTGGAACCCAGACCATAAAGCCCGTGAATGTTGTGGTGGGCCCAGGCAACATCTTTGTGACCCTTGCCAAAAAGCTGGTGTCCGGCATGGTTGGTATTGATATGGTTGCAGGGCCAAGCGAGGTGCTTGTGGTTGCAGATGACTCTCCTGACCCGCGCCATGTGGCAGCCGACCTGCTCTCCCAGGCAGAGCATGACCCAATGGCAACCGCAGTTCTTATCACAACATCAAACGACCTTGCCGGGAAGGTTGATGCAGCCCTTGAGGAACTTACTGCCTCTCTTGAACGCTCTGATATTGCGCGAAAATCCCTTGAGGATAACGGTGCCCTGATAGTGGTTCCTGATCTTGAAGAAGCAGCAGCCATGGTAAACAGCATTGGCCCTGAACACCTGGAGCTTGCAGTTAAGGATCCCTGGGCATTGCTTCCAAAGATAAAAAACGCCGGTGCAATATTCATGGGAGAGTACACCCCGGAGCCGGTTGGTGACTATATAGCAGGGCCTAATCACGTTCTTCCTACAATGGGTACGGCAAAGTTTGCTTCAGCCCTCGGGGTTGAGACATTCCTTAAGCGCTCAAGCATTATCTCATACAGCAGGGAGGCATTTGTCAGGGATGCTGACAGTGTAATCAGGCTTGCAGAAATAGAAGGGCTTACGGCACATGCACTGTCTATAAAGGTTAGAAGGGAATAAAAGTAACTTTTCTGGCGAGAGACTTTACAGAAACATCATGCGACTTCCACTTGTCATATAGACTTTTTGACTTTCTGGGAAATGCTGGAAGCGGTTAATTTATTCGATTAGTGCAAACAGCCTGAACCATGTTTTTTTTTACACGCAGGAAACTTACCCCGGAAGAGCGGCAGAGCCATATTGCAGATAGACGGGTTCATCTGGCAAATGAACGAACCCTGCTTGCCTGGATACGTACCTCTGTCTCCATTATGGGGTTTGGTTTCATGGTTGCAAAGTTCAACCTGTTTTACCAGTCCTACCTTGCAGAACATCATCATGCAAATCTAGGCCGGGATTTTACAGAGATATCCGAATGGATCGGGGTTACAATCGTAGTACTGGGATGTTTTGCCGGTGTAATGGCCATTGTTCGTTTTGTGCGCATTGAAAAGGACATTGAGCATGGCCGGTTCAGGCCTTCAATAATACCGGACATGCTCCTTAATGCCGTTTTTATAGTGTTGGCAATGTTTCTTGCAATTTATCTTCTTAATTCCAGTTCCTTCACCTCTCTTTTTTGAAATCTTTGCTTGTCATAAATATATCTGGTCTGCGAATTTGGCCTGCACACTGGGCGTTAGGGAGAAATTTCTCCGGATATTTAATGCCAGGCATGTGGAACCGATTCTTATACAGGATAGCATTGAAGTTTTCGTTCATACCCTGAATACCTGCATACGTTCCTTAAGTGAGGCCGCAAGTTCGACAAGTTGGGCTGCATGACCCTTGGCCTGTTCAGCGCCCATAGCTGTCTGTGAACTGGCGTCTGTGATGCCTGCACTCATGTCGCCGAGTGCCTGGACGTTCTGGGATATAGTCTGTGCATTCTGGCTTATTTCCATACTGGTAGCACTCTGCTCCTCCACAGCTGCAGCCACGCTCCCTGTCATTTCGTTCACATTGCTTATGATGCTGTTAATATCTCTTGTAATAGTGGAGACTGCATTAACCCGTTCCTGCAGGTTATTTACATTGGTTTCAATCTGCTGCACGGCCTCGCCTGTTTGTTTGGCCAACTCCTTAACTTCATTTGCAACAACGGCGAATCCCTTGCCGGCTTCACCTGCCCTTGCAGCTTCAATGGTGGCATTAAGCGCAAGCAGGTTTGTCTGTTCTGCAATTGTGCCAATAAGGTTACTCATATCAGCAATGTGAGATGCAACGGTTTCCAGATCACCTACTATCTGTTCTGCCTTTTCGGTATTTTCAATGGCCTCGCTTGTTCTGCCGCTGGTTGTGCCTGTGTTCTGAGAAATTTCTGATATGGTCGCTGTCATCTCCTCCATGGCCGCTGCGATGCCGTTCATCTGATCAGCGGTATTAGTGGCATTGCTTGTTACCTCTTCAGCCTGTGCCTGACCCTCAACAGCAATACTTGCAAGGGACGTTGAAAGTTCTCCTAACTGTTCAGCATAAGATGCTACCTCAAGGCCATTTTGTTTAATATCAGCAATGATCTCCTGCATTCTTCCTATAAAAAGATTGACCAGGGCCGCCAAGTCATCAAGGTCTGTTTTGCCCGTTATTTCTATACGTTGTGTAAGATCTGCGTCTCCTGTGGCTATGGCCTGAAGGCGTACAAAGATTGCTTTTCGTTTGTCATTAATGGCCTTAAATACCAATAGCGTTAGACCAGTACTCATTCCTGTTGAAACCAAAACCAGGATCACAGTTTCTTGAAAATTGAGTTTGAAAATAAATGGAGCGAATACAGAACAGACAAGTGACACTGTCCAGAACAGGTTGAGAATTATAAGACAATAAGAAAATTTTATTTTGTTGAACAAGTTCATGGTTTCTCCTTTTTGTGTGTAATTGTATCCATACGGGCTATTTTAAAATTTGTGTAAATCGGGGATTAATAAGCAGGATAAAAAAGAATTGAACTAAGGGTTTTCTAATAGATAAGTTGTAACTGTTCAGAAGGTTAGTAAATGGTCTCGTTTTTCTGTTTCGGTGAATAATTCCTTGTTTTTCTAAGGCTCGTTACGCAATAATCGAGAAACTCGCTCGTTCCTCGTTGAGACAGACGCTTTTTTTTGCTTTGCTTCGTCAAGTAAGACCACGAAATTATTCATAATCACTCGAAAACAAGACCATTTCTTGCGCTGAATAGATACTATAAGTTTATTATTTTTGCAGGCACCTCCATCATCTGTAAATATAATCGGCAATGACAACTAAACAGTTTAATTCTTTTATAAATGAGTTGGCGGTTAAGGAGAGGTGGGAGATCAAGAATAGACTTGAGGTTGATAAGGTATTTATTGCCTATTTAAATTGAGACTTTGGTTCCTGAAATTCCTGTAAAAACCCATAGTATTAATCCTGCCAGGGCAAAGCACAGGCTAAGAAGCTGCCCCATGGTGAGCCATCCTGCAAGCACAAAGCCCAGTTGCGGGTCAGGCTCCCTGAAAAACTCTACTATTACTCTGCATGCGGAATAGCCAATCAGGAACAGGGCGGTTTTTCTGCCTGCAGGCCACGGTTTTTTTCTCAGGGGCCAAAGTATGGAAAAAAGAAGCACACCTTCAAGAAGGGCTTCATAGATTTGGGAGGGATGCCGGGGAAATGGTCCTCCTGCTGGAAATATCATTGCCCATGGGACATCGGCAGGTCTTCCGAAAAGCTCTCCGTTGATAAAGTTTCCCAGCCTTCCAAGGCCAAGGCCAATGGGTGCTGTGACAGTAAATCTGTCTGCCCAGAGCAGGAAATTCTGTTTGAATTTACGGCAGTATATGAACCCTGCCAGAAGCGCCCCGATTACGCCTCCATGAAATGACATGCCCCCGTGCCATGTCGCCAGTATTTCAGAGGGGTGCTGAATAAAATATGAGAGGTTGTAAAACAGTACGTAACCAACCCTTCCTCCAAGCACAACTCCGATTACTAGATAAAAGGCAAGTCCCTCAAGGTGCTGGTATTGTGAGAGTATGAAGCTTTCTTTTTTTTCAGGCAGGGCAAATGAAGCGCTTTGAGCATATTCCCTTATCTGTTTTTTGACCAGCAAGTATGATGCTGCAAAGCCCAGGAGGTACATGACTCCGTACCACCTTACGGCAAGGGGACCAACTTGAAAGATTACAGGGTCTATTTCAGGAAAAGCGATCACGCCCAGTCTATTTTTTCTCCTTGCCGTTTTTTATGGATACAACCCTGGTGCCTCCTGATGGAGATGGGCGGTCAGGGTCCGGGTCTTTTTTGTCGTTGGAAGGAGATGCCAGTTCCTGCTGCAGCATTACACTTTCAAGCAGGTCATTATACTGTCTTATCAGGGCGGGATTAAGGTCGCTCTCAAGCACAAAACAGGAGATACGGCTTCTCTGCACCCTGATGGATGACGTGGTCATTGTTGTGAGAACATGGGGGCGTACAGATGGCCCGGTTTTCTGATCGTAGATAACTGCACAGGGGAAGTACAGATCAAAAAAGGCAGCCTTTTCCAGGGCAAACAGCACGGTTTCTGTCTGCCTGTTGTAGCGGATTTCCCCAAGTATGAATCCAAGTCCCGCAGTCTCTATAAGGACCAGCTCCTTGGCATTCTGGCGTAATTTCATATTTTACCTCTTCTTTGCGTTATTTCTGCCTTTGTGTTTTCCATGAGAAGGGCGTCTTTTCCATCCCCTCTTGTTTCTGCGTCCACTGCAATCGGCTTTTTTTCTGCTCCCTGATATGTACTGGGATGCATCTCCAATTTCAGGCTCGCCTAAGACCCGGCGCACCGCATTGTACAGGGTGATTGCCTCAGGAAAAATCTGTTTGGACCATACCCTCTTTGGCCAGGTTGAGTTTTTGATGCATACGGCAATGGGCCACTGGGTTGATATGATCTGGGCTGTCTGGTCAGTTACAACATTGCGGAAGTCATAGGGCGCAAAGATATCCCGAAGCATGCAGCGTACTTCATAGGTAGGCCAGCGAATTTTTCTTCCCTTCAAATCATGCCATTCAGGCATGGCGTGAAGAACCGGGTATGCCAGGAATGACAGTTGAAGCGCTTCACTTACATTTTTGTTGCGGGACACCAGTATGTCAAGTTGTTCCAGCATCCTTACTATCATTTCAGCAGGGCTGTTGTCGTGATCTTTATTCAGTACGCTGGCAAAACCCGGGAACACCCCTTCAAACAGCCCGCTTTCCAGCATAAGGTTTACCCATTTTGCACTAGAGCCGGAAGATAGGTCCTTTAGCCATTCATCT
Organism: Deltaproteobacteria bacterium; assembly: GCA_015494395.1. Taxonomy (GTDB): domain Bacteria; phylum Desulfobacterota; class Dissulfuribacteria; order Dissulfuribacterales; family QOAL01; genus S144-17. The sequence goes on along the minus strand of WGBG01000025.1, from coordinate 5,533 downwards.
CGCACCCGAGGAATGGCACAAAGCCTTATCTTGTCGGCATTTTCATTAATGGCCTTCCATGTAAGGGGCTCAATTTCAAAGTCTGTCCTGGCAGCATGACGCACGGCACGCATCATGCGCACCGGGTCACGGAGGAATCGTCGCTCAGGGTCACCTATTGCCCTGACAATCCTGTTACGCAGGTCGGACATGCCGCCCACATAGTCTATTATGCTGAAGTTGGCTATATTGTAGAACAGTCCGTTAATGGTGAGATCGCGCCTTGATGCATCCTCCCGGGGAGTGCCGAAAAGGTCATCATTGGAAAGCTCTTCACGGGCAGCCTCCCTGTCGTCACAGTCGGTCTGTTTTCTGAAGGTGGAAACTTCAATTATCTTGCCTCCACGAAAATAGACGTGGACCAGCCTGAAACGCTTTCCGATTATGCGGCTGTGTTTGAACAGCTTTCTTATCTGCTCCGGCCGGGCATTTGTGCCTATGTCAAAGTCTTTTGGCCGCTTTTCAAGCAGCATGTCCCGGACACTGCCACCCACCAGATATGCGATAAAGCCCGCATCCTTCAGCCTGTAAAGCACCTTCAGCGCCTCCCTGTCAATATTCTTGCGGCTTATGTTGTGGTCCGGGCGAAGGATTATGCAATTGTCCTCCTCAAGGGAATCAAACAGCGGTTTCTGGACTGCGGGCCACGGATTCCTTTCCTCCTTCATGAAAAAAGGCGTTCTTTTTTTCTTGCCCCTGTGATTGTTACGGCAATGTCTGCGTTTTCCCGATTCAGTACTCTTCATCTGTGATTATGCAGTTCCGATCATGTCCAGCGCACAAAAATCAAGCCTTGAGCCAGTGCAATGAGCTGTGGCAGTTTGTTGTCAATCCGTTATCCGTAAAGGGGAATAACATGCAAGCTTGGTCAAAAGAAGTTTATGGCTGATTTCAGGCAGGCGACTGCAGCGATACGGCTGTGTGCAGCGGTGCTTAAACCTTCTTTTTGAAACTGGTAGCGTCTATCCCGTATTTTTTTATCTTGTAATTTATAATTCTCAGGCTTGTATCAAGCTGTTTTGCAGCCTTGGTCTGGTTTCCGCCTGTTTCTGAAAGGGCTTCCACAATAAGCTCTTTTTCAAAATGTGCAACCATATCCGTAAGGGATTTTTTTGCATTCCCCACCTCCTGGTCGGACATATCATGAAACTGCAGGGATGGCGGAAGGTGATGAATCCTGAGTACCTCCTCATCACATATAAGAACAGCCCTTTCCATGCAGTTTTGAAGCTCTCTTACATTACCCGGCCACTGGAACTGAAGCAGGGCGTCAATGGCAGGCTGGGATATGCGGACAATGTTCTTGTTGTTGTCTCTGGCAAATTTTTTCATAAAGTGTTCTGCCAGAAGGGGGATATCTGTACGCCTGTCCCTTAACGGGGGAAGATAGACAGGGAATACATTCAGGCGATAGTAAAGGTCCTCCCTGAAGTGGCCAGATTCCATTGCCTCCTCAAGGTTTCGGTTGGTGGCTGCAATGATTCGAACATCTGCCTTTATGGTGCGTGAGCTTCCCAGGGGCTGGAACTCCTTGTCCTGTATCACATTAAGGAGTTTTACCTGCACATGATGGGGAAGCTCTCCAATTTCGTCAAGAAAGATGGTGCCGCCCTTTGCCTGTTCGAATTTGCCGCTTTTTCTTGAAACCGCTCCTGTAAATGCCCCACGTTCATGTCCGAAGAGTTCACTTTCTATGAGGGATTCTGGAATTGCAGAACAGTTGACTATTACAAAGGGACCTTTGCGGCGGCTGCAGTTAAAGTGGATTGCCTTTGCTATCAGTGACTTGCCTGTTCCGCTTTCACCTCTCAGGAGCACTGTGGCATTGCTCTCAGCCACACGGAGAACCAGGTCAAACACCTCCTGCATTCTCCCTGATTTTCCTATGATGTTTTTGATTTCATATTTTTCAGAAAGCGCCCGTTTAAGTTTGCGGTTTTCTGCAAGGAGCGCCTCCCTTTCTGCATGGGCTGCCTGGAGCCGAACCACAGACTGAGAAATAAGGCTGCTTATCACAGTCAGAAGCTGGAGGTCATCTTCCAGGGCGCCCTTTCCGCTGAAGAGCTTGTCAACACTCAATGCCCCTATGGTGCGGCTGCCATCCTTGATTGGCACGCAGATAAAGCCGGTCTCACTGTTTTTTGTCCCGCTCCTGGTGCGGGTCTTGTTAAGAAACCGCGGGTCTTCAGCGATTTTAGGCACTACCAGAGGCTCGCCCGTGGAGACGACTCTGCCGGTAATGCCTTCACCAAGGCGGTATCTTCCCCGTTTTCTTGCCTCAGCGGTGAGGCCGTGGGCCACTTCAATCTGAAGCTCAGTGGAGTATGGCTTGAGTATGGTTACAGTGCCCCGTTGCATACCCATTGTGTGGGCCAGGATATCCATGACCTCCTTGAGCGCAGCCTTAAGATCCAGGGTGGCGGAAAGCGCACGGGTGACCTGATAAAGACAGTTCAGCACCTCAATATCGTTTGACGGAGGGGCGTCGGATATATGACCGCCAGAGGGCGTTTCAGGCGTTCTGTTTTTTATAAGCGAATCTGTCTGATTCATGATTTTGGTATATCCTGGTCAGAGCCATTGCTTGTTTGAAGTTTTTTGAGGCTCAACCCAAGTATATGTTACCTGAATTGAGCGTTTCAAAAGTTTGACAAAATGATTTTATCCGATATTAAAAGGAGTTACATTTATCATACTCTTCAACTTTTGAAACCCTTAGGGATTGCCGGATTCACTGCATCTCCTTTGTCAGAGTAATTTCCATATAGCCGACTATTATGGAAATTCCTCTTTCGCGGATCTGCAGCAAATCCGACAATCGCTCAATCCAGGTGTTAACATTCTGGTGTGATGAGAAAAACCATGCCTGTACCGGCATGGTTTTACGATAAAGAAAACCTACAATACAGAAATTTTACAATTTTGCAAGATGTGGAGGGATGGTGATTTTGAGGGGGTGTATAAAGGGAAATTGAGGGAATGTTGAAGCCCATTTTATGGATTTGCAGTCTTGATGTGTCAATGTTTCCCTGACACCGTTTTCGTGACATGGGATGAAAACGGTGCAGGGAAATAATTTTCCGGATTATGAAACACTCAACTTATGATTTTATAACCTTTTCGTAGGGCCATGCTACAATGCCCCCGTCAAGTACACGGATGTTGTTTCTGTCAAATCCTGCCCCTTCAAGCATCTTTGCGGCTTCATAGCCCCTGAGTGATATTTTGCAGAGACAGACTATTTCCTTGTCCTTTGGAAGTTCAGATGCCTTTTCCCTGACCTTTCCAAGGGGTATGTATCTTACCTGGTCGTATGGCAGGCTCATCTGTTCAACTTCCGGCGGGGTGCGTACATCAAGCAGGATAATGTCTTCATTATCATCCAGTTTCTTCTTCAACTCTGCCGGGGTGTATGAGCGGACAAGATCATCCCTCTTGTTCTGGACCACGTGGGCTGCCGTAATGAGGTTGTCAAGTGCCGGTGAGAAGGGAGGGGCATAGGCCATGTCTGTGTCCGCAAGGTCGTCAATGGTTCCGTCCATTTTCAAAAGGGCAGCCATGGTATCAACCCTTGAGAGCACCTCGCCTGGTCCCAGCACCTGAAGCCCCAGAAGGCGGCCAGTGTACGCCTCGGCAACAAGTTTCATGTTAATGGGTTTTGATTCATCCATGAAGTGCGGGCGGTCAGGGCCGGGAGTAAGGGCTGTTATTACTTCAAACCCAGCAGCCCGTGCATCCCTCTCTGTAAGACCTGTTCGGGCTATGTTAAAGCCCATCACCCTGCACACCCCTGTTCCGCACACACCGGAAAAGGTGCTGTTCCAGCCGCAGACATTATTGGCAATCACCCTGCCGTGCTTGTTGGCAGTTGAGCCCATTGGCGCGTACATGGGGGCACCTGTAACAATATTCCATGACTGAACACAGTCACCCCCTGCGTAAATATCCGGATCTGACGTGCGCATGTGGGCATCGACCTTTATGCCCATTCTGCCTGTCTCAATGCCTGCAGCCTCTGCAAGGTCAGTAACCGGCCTGAAGCCTATTGCAAGTATCACAAGGTCTGCATCAATGGCTGTCTGTTCTGTCTTGACCCTGGCAACCCGCCCGTTACCGTCATCTTCAAATGCCTCTACACCATCATTGCAGTGCAGTTTCACTCCCTTTGACTTGAGGTGTCCCATGAGAGGGGCAGCCATCTCCTGGTCAAGCAGGGCAGGGAGCACAAAGGGAAGTTTTTCCACAACATGCACTTCAAAACCTGCTTTTATCAGGGGTTCAATACACTCCAGACCGATGAGTCCGCCACCTATTATTACTGCCTTTTTGCCCTGTGCCCCCTCCATGGCAGATTTTATTGTGCTTCCGTCTTCCAGGGTCTTTAGGCAGTGAATGCCCTCAAGATCAATTCCCGGAATCGGAGGACGAACAGGGGTGCTTCCTGTTGCAAGTACAAGTTTGTCATAGGGAAGTTCTTCAACTCCGCCGGCATCAAGGTATTTTACCGTTACAGTTTTGCGGTCCCTGTTTATTGAAACCGCCTCGGTTTTCACCTTGACATCTACACCCTTTACAGCCTTGAAAAAGGCGGGACTCCGGGGGATACCAACCGGCGTTGCATTGAGTTCAGAAATATCCTTGATCTCGCCTTCCAGATAGAACGGCAGGCCACATGCCCCGTAGGAGACATCGTTTCCCTTTTCGATAATGGTTATTTCAGCCGTCGGGTCCAGGCGTTTGGCCCTTGCCGCAGCCTTTGGACCACACGCCACGCCGCCTATTACCACTATTTTTCTTGCCATGACACTGTTCCTCCCTCAAGGTTTGTGTTGTGTCTGAATTTCAGGGCCGTAAGTTTTGCCGCAGATGCCGTGAGTCAGACAGATGTTGATGATGCAGGGGTCTGTTTCATTTTTTTGTTTCCTTCACATGTGATAACTGATAGTATGCAATCATACGCTCAAAAAAATGTATTGACAAGTGGTGCTGGTGAACATAGTTTCCCAAATGTAATGAAATAATCATTTTTTTGCAAAGACAGGGACTGTTGCTCTGCGTTTACCTTGAAAATATCTGAAAGCTCAAGGTGCAAAGTCCAAAAAGACAAAAGCTGATCCGCGAAGGACGCCAAGGACGCAAAGGGTTTTAACTTTGCCCTGTAGCGGTGGCCGACAGGGAAGGAATAACTTCCTTTGCGTTGTTCTTTGCGCTCTTGGCGTCCTTGAGCGAAGCGGGCGGTTAAAAATTGATCGTTAATTCGCAACATGCGCAGAGGCAAATGTGTTTTCACCACTGGTACACCCACTGGTGAGGGAAGCATCAGTGGGATGCTGGACGGTTACCAAAAGCTTCAGAAATTTAATAGCAGAAAAGGGGTTTAGGTTATGAAAGTTGCAATAAGTGCTCAGGGAAAAGATGGCAGTTCAGCAGTTGATCCCCGTTTCGGAAGGGCACCGTGGTTCGTTATAATGGATTCGGACAGTGGTGAGATAGT
>WGBG01000024.1 GCA_015494395.1 Deltaproteobacteria bacterium | reverse complement strand
AGAAAGTTGAAATATGCCTCAAAAGTCCGGAGTATCAGGTCCTGCCTTGCGCTCATAAGCTCGGCTTCACCAGCGCTGATAATATCTTCTGCTATCTTCATGCTCACCCATGCCTGGCCGTCAAATACCGGCTGGGTCAAGGCAACTGTGTAATCCCCGCCCCAGTAATATTTTGTGAGGGTGTCGGGCTGAATGCCCTCCAGTTTGTTATAGCGCCTTGCCACCTGGCCGTTTGCCGTAACTCTTGGCATAAGTCTTGACCTGGCAAGGGGTTTTTCAATCTTTGCCGTTTCAAGACCTGCCCTGGCCCTTGCAAGTGCAGGGTCGCTCTTCTCTGCATCCTGGTAGATGGATACAAGGTTGTCCGTACTGCCTGATGCCTGGGCAGGAATTGCGTTGAGAAGGAGGAAGGGGATAATAGCCAGGAACAAAAGTGAAGATTTTTTTAAAAACATTCTGGGCTCCTTTTGAGCATATATAGGCATATTGCTATTTATAAACATCATACTTTGAAAGTCAACCTCCGTGGTGATGGAGTTTGTTTGTAAAGGTAAACCGGGTATGTACAGGAAGTGTCTTTGGTCAAAACATTTACTGTGTTTTCACGTATTTCAGGCTGCACAGCCTTGACTCTGCTGGATGCCCTGCTTTAGTATTTAGTATAAGTTTGTTATATATTTATTTGACCTTGAATGTATGTGTGGGATAAAATTGTTGGTACACCGTTAGCTGTCTTCCTTGGAAAAATATGGAGTGCTCCTTAAAAGGAAAGGTAATGTCTTCAGATAGTTCGCAGACAGAGGATACAGTGGGTAAGGATAATTTTTCAATTATTATCATTGATCCAGACCCTGACAGCATTAACAGGATTATGAAGGCTCTTTCTGCGCCGCATTACAAACTGCGCCCCTCTACCAGTATGGACTTTGCCATAAGGTCTGCCACTGTTTCACCCCCTGACCTTATTATAGCAAACTCTAAGCTGTATTTGTATGACTCACAGGACGGCCAGCCTCAACATATCTCAAATGCTACAGCCATGCTACTTCAAACACTAATTGATAACCCTGTCACAAAATCGGTTCCGGTTATCGTGATTTCTGAATCCGCAGGCAAAGATACCGGAAATGGAGTGGATGGGGCCACTGTTGAATTTCTATCCCCGGATTTCACCAACGAAGAGCTTGGCAGGCTTGTCAGTTCCTTTTGGGGAGTGAGTAAAGATCATCAGGCAGCCGGCCCCGCCATTCTTGTAGTGGATGACGATGCGGCCCTGGTAGAGTTGATCCAGGAGTTGATACGCCTATTGGGGTATAAGACACGAGGTGCAACTAGTCCTCAGGAGGCGCTGTCAATATTTAAGGCAAATCCCGATTCGATTGACCTGTTGATTACCGATCAGACCATGCCCGGCATGAATGGGATTACCCTGGCAAGAGAAGTCCACAGTATCAGAGGCAATCTGCCGGTAGTTCTTCTGAGTGGTTACGATAGCGTTAATGAAAATACAGGTGATAGGGAGCATATAGCGGCTTTTTTGCAAAAGCCGGTCATGCAGAAGGACTTGGACAGGATTATCCGAGAAGTTCTTGAAGATTAAGGAGTGGGGTTTGTTGCGGTGCCAGTCAACAGCATCATTCAGGACCAAAATTATAGGACTGGGCGTTGTAAGCAGTGCTGTGGCCTTGGTGCTGGCGTGTGCGGCATTTATATTTTACGATATCTCTACCATGAGAAAGTACATGGTGAGGAACCTTGTAAACCAGGCTGATATCCTGGCCATGAGTTCTGGTTCTGCATTAGGTTTTTTTGATAAAGAGTTTGCAACCAAAACTCTTGCAGGCCTTGGCGCCGATCCTGACATTATTGCGGCAATACTTTATGATCGTGAAGGTAATGTTTTTGCAAATTATCAGCGGCAAGGCCATCGTTTGGAACTTCCACCTCCTCCCAAGAATTTCTTTCCTGTTTTTACTGGCGATACTCTTGAAGTGAGCCGTCCCGTCCTGTTTGGCGGCCAGAAGGTTGGCACTATCCTGTTGGTAGAGAGTACTGAAATCCTGCAGAGCCGCCTTAAGAATTATGTCCTGATAAGTTTCCTTGTCTTTGTCTCTTCGCTTATCCCTGCAATGCTCATCTCTAGCTGGCTGATAAGAAAGATTATTCAGCCTCTAATGGCCCTGGCAAAGACAGCAAGTCATGTTTCAGAAAGTGCTGATTATAGTGTACGGGCAGAAAAGTTTTCTGATGATGAGCTGGGTCAGTTCATTGAGACATTTAACAGCATGCTGGATCTTATCCAGAAGAGGGATTCACAGCTTCAGGGCGTACGTGATCACCTTGAGGATATGGTGCACAAGCGTACGAAAGAGCTTGCTGAACAGGCACAGGAACTGTTGAAGGCCAAGGAGGCAGCAGAGGCTGCAAGTACGGCAAAGTCAACCTTCCTGGCCAATATGAGCCATGAACTCCGCACCCCCCTTAATACTATCTTGGGTTTTTCTCAACTCCTGGCCAGGGACCGTAATGTTACTCCTGAACAGCGGAAAAAGATCGCAATTATTAATCGTAGTGGCGAGCACCTTCTCTCACTACTGAACGATGTGCTTGATATCTCCAAAATAGATGCCGGCCGCACAGATGTCAGGCATACTGCCTTTAACCTGTGTACCGTGCTTGATACCATCAAGGAGATGGTTATAAGCCAAGTTGCAGCAAAAAAACTGAAATTCGAGATGTTTATCTCTGATGATACTCCAGTGTATATAAAAACCGACCAGGGAAAGCTTCGAGAGGTTCTTATCAATCTCCTTAATAATGCCATCAAGTATACTGACCAGGGGGTCATATCACTCGAGGTATCTTCGTCATGTCCAGGCCGGTTGACCTTTCGGGTATCTGATACCGGCCGAGGAATACCGGAAACACAGATTAATCGTATATTCGAGCCCTTTGTACAGGAAAAAGAGTCTGAAAGGGCCGGTTCCGGTGTAGGTCTTGGCCTAGCCATAGCAAAGAGATTTGTCCGCATGCTGGGAGGGGATATACATGTGGAAAGCCCAGTGGGAGAGGGGTCTGTATTTGCCTTTGACATCTGTTACGAGCCTGCCAGCCAGGACGAAATAATTGAGAAGAAGAGCACGCAAAAGGTTTTGGGAATAAAGCCAGGTCAACCCCGGTACAAAATACTCATTGTAGAAGATATGGAAGAAAACAGGTTGCTGTTACGGCAGTTCCTTGAAGGCATTGGTTTTACTGAGATCGCTGAGGCAGAGGATGGAAAACAGGCAGTGGAGATGGTGAGCTCCTTTAGACCGGATCTCATCTGGATGGATATACGAATGCCGGTTATGGATGGCCTGGAGGCAACGCGCAGGATCAGAAAAATGGACGCATATCTTGGTCGGATTCCCATAATAGCACTAACGGCTCACGCCTTTGAAGATGAAAAGGATAATATTCTTGCTGCAGGATGCGATGATCTAGTACGAAAGCCGTTCAGAGAAGAGGAAATAGTTGATGTAATGGCAAGGTTTCTTGGCGTGGAGTTCATGTACCAGCAGGATGGTAAGAAGACTGGCGCTGAAACGCCAGATACAAAAAGCGGGACAGATGTGCCGGATATTTCCGGACTTGCCTCAATGATAAGCAATGGACTTGAGGCAGAGGAGCGGAATGCACTGTCTGAGGCGGCACTGCTGCTTGATGCGAAAAAATGTTTGGAAATTATTTCCAGGGCAGGAAACAGTGAGCTTGAATCGGCAGTCAGGGCCATGGTGGAGAATTTCAGATTTGAGGAACTTTACCAATTGGCAAAACCAGAAAAGTAAAGTTCCAGTTTTTTCAGGTGGCGGAGCAAAATGAGGGGCATACAATAAAGGCTGTGGTGGTAAATTTCATCACCATGCTATTGGTCTAAAAATAATATCATATCACTTTGGAGGGTTTGGACTCATGCAGGGCAAGTTCAGTTTGTTTCTTGTTGCCATATATTCCCTGTTTTTGACCATAATCACCGGGACATGTGAAGCAGCATACCATGTATCTCTGACAGAACTTACCAATATGTCCCTTGAAGAGCTTCTTTCTATTGAAGTGGAGCAGGGAGGAACACTGTCTCAATCTACCCTCCGGGATACACCTGCCTCCATGACTACAATAACTGCTGATATGATCAGGCAGTCCGGGGCAAGATCCCTTACCAAGGTGCTTGAAATCTTTGTACCTAATCTTGAGGTTGCAAGAAATTACTTCGGCCCGGAGGCAATTGGCATACGGGGAATTATCGGTAACAGCAACGACAAAATCCTCCTGCTGGTGAATGGAAAGATTATGAATCACCGCCTTCAGGGGGGGCATTCTGTGAGCTTGATCTTCCAATGATGGAGGATATTGAATCAATTAATGTTGTACGCGGTCCCGGCTCTGTAGTCTATGGGCCAGGGGCAGTGGGCTGGAGTGATAAGTATCATCACCAGAAACGGTGAAGAGTATAACGGATTTGATGTAAATGTGCGCCAGGGTGCCATTGAGCGGTTTACATCTCTGGAGATGCGCGGTGGCTACAGTTTTGAAAACGGTGCCAGTTTTTTCCTTGATTATGGACTTACCGACTACGCCGGTGCTGATCAGGATGACTCTCCTTATGTCTTTGGAAAGAGTTTTTACACACCTGATGGAATGTACCGGATAAAGTCAGGCAAGGATGTGCCCTTTCATATTGATAATGATCATAAAGGGTACAGGAGTGCTGTAAAACACAAGGTACATGCACAGATAGACTGGGGAGGCCTGCAGGCATGGATAAGATACACTTCCGGTGGAAACCATGTGGATCAGCTAAGACAGCAGCTTGCCTCGCCTCCCATAGGCAAGTTTCCGGTAACTGGACAATTTTCCCTAGACGCCGTACCTGGGAGGGGAGTTGGATATCAGCAGTTTACCCTTCTGGGCAGATATGAGTATCAGTTTATGCCTGGGTTCAAGGGTATTTTGACACTGAGTTATGACATGTTCGATTACGAGGAGACACCTCCTATCTATTGGGACAAGGTGTTTTCTGGCAATACCCGCGGGGGCATACAAACTGCATGTTATTCTTCAAGAGAGGATGAGTATTATGTCAGGGCAATAGGGCACTGGAATCCCATAGTAAATCACTACATATCCCTTGGCGCTGCGCTGTCTCATGAAATTTTCGGTCTGGATAGTCCGGGCTATCCCCATACTGGAGCAAGCACCCTTGCCCAGGGAGATGTAAATGACTGGGATACAAACACCTGGT
>WGBG01000023.1 GCA_015494395.1 Deltaproteobacteria bacterium | reverse complement strand
GTGAAAACGCCATCCGCTCCGCACTTGAATGCCTCCAGCACAAACCTGGTGTCAATGCGCCCTGTACACATTACCCGCACAACCCTTACGTTTGGCGGATACTGGTACCTTGACACACCTGCCGAATCTGCCGCAGCATAGCAGCACCAGTGGCAGAAGAATCCAAGGATGCGCGGATCAAAACCCTCCTGGGCCATTGCATTCTCCTTGTTGTTATCCATTTGAGCACTCATATTATTCAGGCCTCTTCTCCGCAGTTATCGCCTGCAAAGGCGTGTATCTGGGCCATGATTGCATCATCAGTAAAGCCACCCATGCTGATTGCAAGTGTCGGGCAGTGAGAGGCACATATTCCGCATCCCTTGCAGGATGCAGTAATTGTCTGTGCCTTGCGCTTCTTGCCAACCTTGACAATCTCTATTGCCTTGAACGGACAGAGGCTCTCACAGATTCCGCAGCCAATGCATGTATCCTGATCCACACGGGATACAATGGGGGCAACAGCCACCCTGCCCTTTGCCAGCGGTATCACTGCCTTTGCCGCAGCAGCCTTGGCCTGGGCCATGCACTCCTCAAGAGACTTGGGACCGTGGGCAAGACCGCAGAGGTAAACACCGTCAACAGCCACCTCTACAGGCCTCAGTTTTGCGTGGGCCTCAAGGAAGAATCCGTCCGAGGTGAGGGGGGCCTTGATTATCTTTGCAAGCGCCTCATTCTCACCAGGCGCAATACCGGTTGACAGGACCATCAGGTTTGCAGGTATGTCAATGTCCTCTCCGATAAGGCTGTCATAGACCCTGACCTTAATACCTCGGCCTGCCTTCAGAACCTCCGGCTTCCTGTCCAGGGAGTAGCGGATGAACTGGACACCCTGCTTCCTTGCCTCCCTGTAAAGGTCTTCATAGAAGCCAAATGTCCTGATATCCCTGTAAAGGATATAGACAGTTGCATCAGGCTTTGCCTCCTTGAGTTTAAGGGCATTTTTAACAGCCTGTGTACAGCAGAGCTTGGAGCAGTGGGGCATATCATCTCCACGGCTGCCAACACACTGAATCATCACAATATTGTTGGCGCCTTTAAGGAAACTCTTTCCCCGTTTAAGCTTCTGCTCAAGCTCAAGCTGTGTAAGAACCCTGTTGTTCTGGCCGTACAGGTATGTATTGGGCTTGTACTCCCTGCCGCCTGTGGCAAGGACCACAACACCGTGATTGATTATCTCTGTTTTGCCCTCACGGGAAACTGTGGTTGAGAAGTTTCCAACATAGCCTGAGATGGCCTCAACCTCGGTTTCAAGAAGGACTTCTATATTTTTGTTCTTCTTTACCCTGGATGTCAGGTCCTTAAGGACCTTTGCAGCATCCTGTCCATCCATAGTCCAGGTGAGGCGGGCAAGGTTTCCACCAAGTTTGTCGCTCTTTTCCACCAGAACGCACTTGTAACCCTGCTCGGCAATGCTGAGAGCTGCACCCATTCCGGATGCACCACCGCCAATTACAAGGGCTGATGGTGTAACATCAACAGTGGGCTGCTCCAGAGGCTCAAGTAATCTTGCCTTTGCTGCTGCCATGCGGACAAGATCCTTGGATTTTTCAGTAGCTGCCTCAGGCTCCTGGGCATGAACCCAGGCACATTGATCCCTGATGTTCGCCATCTCGATAAGTGCGGGATTAAGACCGACTGACCTTAGAGTTTCCTGGAACAGCGGCTCATGGGTACGGGGTGAGCAGGCTGCAATTACCACCCTATTCAGCCTGTTTTCCTTTATCTTGCCTGCAATTGTTTTAAGGGCATCCTGGGAACAGGAGTAGAGGGTGTCTTCATAGAGGACTACGTTTGGAAGCGTTCCGGCATAGTCACGCACAGCCTGGACATCCACTGTACCTGCGATGTTGACACCACAATGACATACAAAGACACCGATCCTCGGCTCTTCAGCCTCAAGGGCAGTATCTTCATCAGGATAAGTAAGGGTAACTGTCCTGGTGTTGCGGCCCTCTGCAAGAAGCTCTGAGGCCATGGCTGCAACACCGGATGCCTGTGTTACACTTTCAGGAATATCCTTTGGACCCTGGAAGGCGCCTGCCACGTATATACCGTCACGGCTTGTTGCAAGGGGCTGACCAGGCGTAGTTTGACAGAATTCGTAATTGTTAAGTTCGATTTTGGCGATGTCAGCTATCTTCTGTGCATCTTCAGGGGCATCAAGTCCAACAGAGAGGACTACCATGTCAAAGATGCCGGAATGTGACTTGCCGTCATCAGTAACCCAGGTAAGACCAAGGCGGCCATCAATCTCATCCACCCTGGGGACCCTGGCCCTTACCACATTGATGCCGTATTTTTCAACAGCACGCTTGCGGGCCTCGTCAAAGCCCTTGCCCTGGGTCCTGACGTCCATAAAAAAGATGGTTACATCAAGGTCAGGGTCGTGCTCTTTGGCAACTGACGCCTCCTTCAGGGCATACATGCAGCAGACTGTTGAACAATAGCCATTTCCGCATGTCTCATCCCTGGAACCAACACACTGCAGGAATGCAATCTTCTTTGGTTCCTTATGATCTGAAAGCCTGACCACATGCCCCTCTGTGGGACCGGAAGCACAGGTAAGGCGCTCGAACTCGTAGCTGGTGACAACGTCCGGGTACTTGCCGTATCCAAACTTTTCAAGTACCGAATCATCAACCTTGCCAAAACCCGGGGTAAGGACAACAGCCCCCACATCCAGCTTTAATTTTTTGGGCTTTTGAGAAAAATCAATAGCCTTTGCCGTACATGTCTGAGCACAGAGGTTACATGTCTCGTAGTTGAGCCTGAGACACTCCTTTGCATCAATATAGTAGCTTGCAGGTATTGCCTGCGCATAGTCAATGTGCGTTGCACTTGTTATGTCAAGACGCTCGTTATAGGTATCAACCACAATCTTGGGGCAGTACATTGTACAGATGCCGCATGCGGTACAGAGGTCTTCGTTAATGTACCTGGGCTCCTGCCTTACCCTTGCGATAAACTCGCCGGGTTTGCCCTCAATCTTCTCAAGTGTGGCGTTACTGAGTATTTCTATGTTTGGAGACCGACCGGCCTCAACCAGCTTCGGAGCCAGTATTCACAACGAGCAGTCGTTGGTGGGGAAGGTTTTGTCCAGTTGAGCCATCACACCTCCAATGGACGCCTTCTTCTCCACCAGATAAACGTAGTAACCCAGATCTGCCAGATCCAGGGCGGTCTGCACACCGGCAACACCGCCTCCAAGGACCATTATAGCACCAGATTGGCTCATTCTTTGAACTCCAGTTTATCTTGAGGTTTATTTCTTACCCTCATCTCTAATTAAACAAGGGTTTTTGTTCACTCTTGGTATCTTTACAAAATGAGCATTTGTTAAGCCTGCTCACTTCGAATCAAACGCATATGCAAACAGGACTAATGGGCACCGCCTGGGGCACAGCCCTGCCCGGGAAGGCCTGAACCAAGCTCACGCCTCATAGCCATATCAAAGAGTACGCGCTCCTGTTTCTTGTCAAGGCCAAGTGCCTTACGCTTCTCATCAAGCTTGTCAATCATCTTGTTTGCAAACTCGTTTGCAGTAACAGCGACATCCCAGCCTGCTCCGTAAATCTCCTTCATTTCATTGAAGCAGAAGTCTGTAACAACCTTGGAGCCTGAAGTCGGGAAGTTTGGTCCAAATATTACTGCAGCGCCGCTTGAGACAAAGTACTGTCCAATGGACACGGCCTTTTCACTCATCCACTGGGGAGCACAGCCGATAAGAGGCAGGCTTGGGATATCATCACCCAGTCCGCCTGTCCTTACCATCTCTGTGGCTGCGATCAGCAGAC
>WGBG01000022.1 GCA_015494395.1 Deltaproteobacteria bacterium | reverse complement strand
GTTATGCCCTTTGGAAGCTTTGCGGCTGTATCCATCTCGCTCATGAGATCAAGGTCATTGTTACTTGCCGCACCATCTGTACCAAGGGCTGTCAAAATACCTGATTCAAGGAATTTCCACACTGGTGCAACACCTGATGCCAGCTTGAGATTGCTCTCAGGGCAGTGGGCTATGCGTACACCATTACTTGCAAGCAGATTGATATCATTATCGTCAGGCACGACACAGTGTACTGCAAGCAGCCGGTCAGAAAGGAGTCCAAGCCTGTGGAGATATTCAACAGGGGAACAGCCGTGCCTCTGAAGAATCTCTTCATTCTCCCAACTGGTCTCTGAAACGTGCATAACCACCATGGCATCGCGCTCCTCAGCAAGCTGCCTGCAACTCTTCAGAAGCTCAGTGCCACAGGTGTAGGGGGTATGCGGATCAATTGTCACAGTAACAAGCTCATGCCCCTGCCACTTATCAAGCATCCTCTCTGTCTCCATAAGGGCTTCCCTGCCATTGGGAAACGCAGGTGAGGGAAAGTCAAAAATTCCCTCTCCTACCCATGCCCTTAACCCGGCAGAAGCCGCAACCTCTGCCACAGTATCTTCAAACAGGTACATATCAACGAAACCGGTTGTGCCACAGCGAATCATCTCTGCGCAGGCAAGTTCAGCCCCTGTTTTCACAAGTTCAGCAGTAAGATTTGCCTCAGCCGGAAAAATATGCTCTTCAAGCCAGGTCTTAAGCGGCAGATCATCTGCCAATCCACGAAAAAGCGCCATGGATGCATGGGTATGGGCATTTATCAAGCCGGGGATAATCAGGCCGAATTCACGGTAATGAAGCTGTTTTGACTCATACTTCCCTGAAATCTCCTTCCAGGGTCCCGAGGCTTTCACAAATCCATCCCTGATGGCAACTGCCCCGTCATGACACCAGGAATCATCACCTGGCCTGTCGGCGGAAATTATCAGTATCTCACCCCTTACGATTATATCTACCTGTTCCAACATCGGGCCTCCGGCATTTTATTTTCTTGACGCACACCTGCTCGTGGGGTGCTGCAGATGCAAGGCGGAGGGGGTTAAGACTTAATTCCTGTACTTCTATTCCCCGACAACGGAGCGTATGCACTGCCCCATGAGCTGGTACAGCAAGTATTAACCCAAAGCCCTCAACCTTGCAAAACAATTCAAGGATGATAACATTAATTTTGTGCGTATCTGCAGCAGATACACGATCCCAACACTTTGTCCATAAAGCAAAAAGGAGGTAGCCATGAAGCACTTAACTTTCCTGTTCACACTACTCATTGTATCCATATTTTTCCTCTACAATGCAAAGAACTCCATTGGTTTTGACATGCAGGCAGCCCGGGCAACATCTCCCCTGCTCATGGCCCAGACAGATGGCATCAAAGTGCTTAATGATCTCGAGGATGATGAAGACGAAGACATGGATGATGACGAACTGGATGATGACATGGATGATGACGACATGGACGACTATGACGATTCCGCGATGGATGAGGATACAGAAGATGAGGATGCACCCGTTACTGTTGAAAAAAGTGAATGTGCCGGCAAAATACTCTTTAATGTTGATTCAAGTGGCATAGAGCAGGATACATATCTCATAAAATCCCACGGCAAAGTGGTAATTGTAAATACCACGGACAAGGCATGCAGGATTAATTTCAATGGAAGCGCATACATCATTCTTGGCAAACAAACCGGCACTATCATGATGCCTCAGGTTGACAGCCTCACCAACTTAAAGATGGAAGTATTTTTTGAAAACACAAAAGATCGCATCATAAGAAAGCCCTGGATAAAGGTATCAGAACATATCATGACGGTTTGTCCCATACTGCAGGATTGGCCTGACAACGGATAGAAACCAACAACAATGAAATCACCACGCACTCTACTCCCTGCACTGTTACTGATTGCATTGCTCCTGTTTATTCACCACGGTCAGGCCATTGCTGGTTTAGGCTGCCGTTCATGCCATACCGGCATTGCTGTCATCAATGACGCAATGCAGCCCTGGCTATTAGCCCAGGCAGAGGACCGGTTTGGAAAAGGGGACGGTTATGAGTGTGCAGTATGCCATAATGGCAACCCTGAAGCCCTGACAAAGGATGCGGCCCACAAGGGCATGCATCCCAACCCTTCAAGCATGTGGGTGCTGCACCAGGGAGATGGGTGCGCAAGGTGTCATGATGGACACAACACCATAACGTCTGTTATGGGAAAACCATTACCAAAACCTGCAGGAGGGAGCATCTACAGCCATACAAGCCAGTTCTCCGACCCTTCAGGGACTACCGGCATGAACTACACCTACCGTATGGCACGCTCCCTCATGGCTCTTGAAACAGGCAAGGCAAACAAGACGCTCTCATCAAACGGTATTATCCCAAAGGGCACTTTTCCATATGCAGACTTCAACATGGACGATCCTGATGGCGCAGAGCCTGCAGCAGGATCCGAGCTTTATAAAAAGTGGATAAAAAAGGCACTGAAACTTGGGTTCATAACCCGGCTTGAAGGAGTGAAGGAGATACCTGATTTTGAGCAGGCAAAAAGGATTTTCGGCTCTGAGGAGCAGGCGGGCTTTGCCGACATGCACAGAAAGCAGTGTGGCCGCTGCCATGTATGGGGTGAGGGACGCGGAAAGCGTGGTGACAGGCGGGCTTCAGGCTGTGCAGCATGCCATGTACTCTACAGCAACGACGGGGAGTACAGAGGCGACGATCCTGCCATAAAGACACTAAAGAGGCGTTTCCATCCCATCCGTCACCGGATAACAACTGCCATCCCCTCTGCCCAGTGCACCCACTGCCACACCCGTGGCAAACGGATAGGCACCACTTTTACAGGGATGTTTGAATACGATTATGTAAAGGATGGCAAGGCGCCCCCGTTTAACAGGTATGGAGAGCCACAGAGTCCCCTGTTCACTAAGGAATACATGCATGTAAAGTCTGACGTGCACTTTCAGCGTGGTATGGAGTGTGTTGACTGCCACACATCAATTGATGTACACGGAGACGGAAACATCTATCCTGTCACATGGTACCAGGTGGAGATATCGTGCTATGACTGTCACGGTACGCCTGATGCCTATCCCTGGGAGTTACCAGTGGGATATGGCACCCCTGTAACCCTGGAGGGAAATCGCGGCACCTATTCAAAAAACGGCAGGGCATACCTGCTCACCTCAAGGGGAAATGCACGTGCCAACTGGCAGAGGCGAAATGGCGCAGTTTTTATAAAGAGTGTTTTTTCCGGCAGGGAGCACAGGGTTCCGCTGCTGAAGGCAATGAACCAGAGAAACGCCTTTAAGACCGATACAGCCCGAACTGCAATGGTATCTGTCCCCCACATGAAAAAGCTTGAATGTTATGCCTGCCATGCAACCTGGGCACCCCAGTGCTTTGGCTGCCATATCAAGTATGACAGGCGGAAAACAGGTACTGACTGGATCATAACATCAAAAAATCCTGACAGACAAAACGGCAGGCAGACCATTACAAAAACTCCTGGCAACATTGCCATGGAAAACCGCTCATTCCTTCGCTGGGAAGACCCCATACTGGGGGTAAATTTCCGGGGCAGGGTATCTCCCCTGGTCCCTGGCTGCCAGGTATTTTACACCTATGTTGATGAAAAAGGTGAACTTAAGACCGTTAACCGGCATTATACCACTTCATCAGGGCATAACAGCACAACCCTTGCCCCTGAGCAGCCTCACTCCATCAGTCCGGTGGCTCGCACCTGTGAAAACTGCCACACCAGCCCCAAGGCAATAGGCTATGGTACGGGTAATTCAAGGTCGGCTGAGAAGATATTTGGAGAACACCCGGTTTTTTCAGACATGAGCAAGGGCATATATGGCGACATTCCAGGCATTGATGCCCCGTGGCAGGTGCCCCCAATAAAGGACTTCCCGTTTTCACCTGAACAGCTCATTACAAGAAAGGGGGTACAGGTCCAGAACATGCCCCTTCCGGAAGACAGGCCGCTTGGAGAGAAACAGCGTCTGCTGGTTGAGCGGGAGGGGGTATGCGCCGCATGCCACAAATACACCGGCACAGAAAAGTGGCAGAGGATAATTGAAAAATATGGAAGGGCCCGCACACCCGAGGAGCATGATGCCATTATGAAACGTGCCCTTGATGCCCTGGCACCTTGAAACTTCATGACACTTGAGAAAATTCTCCACAGGGCATCCTCACTTCACCAGAAAGGCAAGCTTCAGGAGGCAAGGGCCCTCTTTGAAGAGGCGCTCTCCCTTCGGGCAGGCTGGCCTCCGGTCCTGAATGCCCTTGGCACAGTGCTCATGGACATGGGGCTTTACCGGGAGGCTGCCAGTCATTTCCAAAAGGCATCCCGGCAATCTCCACCTTACCCTCCTGCCATGTACAACCTTGCAAGGCTCTGCCATGCCACAGGGGATTTCAAGCAGGCTGAAACATTTTACAGGAAGACCGTGGAGGCAGATCCCAAATTTGCAGCGGCGTGGAATAACATCGGGCTGATCCTGCGGGACAAGGGTGATATTGAACAGGCCCTTGAATGTTTCAGAAAGGTAACCAGCCTCATGCCCGAAGCCTCCCAGGGCTGGAATCACCTTGCCCTGGCCCTGGAGGAGCTTGAGCTATATCCAGACGCTGAAACAGCTTACCAGAAGGCAATTCGACTTGATAACCGGCATGTTGCTGCACTTTACAACCTGGCAGCACTGAAGTTACGCACAGGTAAAAAGGAGGAAGCTGGAAGGCTCCTTGAGCAGGTGCTGGATATTGACCCTGATAATGAATCAGCCCGGTTTCTTCTCCAGGGGCTTGGCAGGCTGCCTGCACCAGAGGCTGCGCCAATAAGCCATGTACAGAAGGTCTTTGACGAGTGTGCCGGGAAATTTGAAAAGACCCTGGTTGACAAACTTGAATACCGGACCCCTGAGGTACTGTATCAACTTGTCTCTCCTTATCTTTCCCGCAACATGAACATACTTGATCTTGGATGCGGCACAGGCCTTGGTGCAGAGTTTTACCGTACTCATGCCAGGTTTCTTGCAGGCATGGACGCATCCGGAAAAATGCTTGAAATTGCCAGGGAGAAAAAACTCTATGACAGGCTGATCTGCGGAGACATACTTTCCAACTGGGAAATGGATGGACTCTTGTTTGACCTTATTTACAGCTCGGATGTATTTGTCTATTTCGGGACACTTTCCGGGGTTCTTGAGAGAATTTACAGCCACCTTAACAACCAGGGCATAACAGCATTTTCCGTTGAGCACCTTTTGTCCGAGCATGAGGACTGGAGACTTAGGCCAAATGGCCGATATGCCCACTCCAAAAAATACATAAAAAATACCTTGGATAAAACCGGATTCAGAATTGAAAAGATGACTGATACGGTCCTCAGAAAGGAAGCAGGAAAAGACGTTCATGGGCTGATTACAGTTGCAAGGAAATTGTAGATTTTCTGTTATATGGCTAACTTTCTCCTAAAGTTTATGCCCTTGTTTCATATCGCCATTGACATATATTGCATAATGCAACAACGGTTTCCACTTTGAAAATTCAACGGCACTAGCCACCTAATTTACTGTTAATACAAGATATTATTTACACAAGCATGTAATCTACCTCCAAAACCGCCAGCATTTCAATGTTTCACTGAGAAACACACCCAATAAGGCTTATATCAAGCCAACCACTCTGAAAATTAAAAAATCCCCCTCTTTCGGGATATTATCAATACCAACTTAGCGTTTATCCCTTACTTTATCCCTGCCCTGAAATAGTTATTCGCACATATCCAGTTTTTACATTTTGGTTTCGTTTAGTGTTGCAATATGCACCAACGATACAAAACGCAACACTTTCCAATCTTTTATAAAACCCACACCAATTGCAAGATAATTACCAATTATTTCAGCATATTATCAAAACCATCTTCACAGCCTCTTGAAATCGGCACAGGTTTGTGTTTCAAAAAGAAACATAAATAACAATCGACTTTGAAAAACACACCATAAACAATCAGATAACTATTTGATTTAATACGATAAATAAAAATATAAATTTCTGGCACGCTTTATGCTTTAAGACTGCCGGTCATTATGCAGGAATTAATTCTGCATTGTTTTTTAGTATCTATTCAGCGTAGTGAATGGTCTTGCTTTGGAGTGATTATGAAGAATTTCGTAGTTTTTCTTGGCGAAGCGCAGCCATAAAATCGCGTCTGTCTGAGCGAGGTACCAGCGAGTTTCGCGATTTTGGCGGAGCAAGCCTTAGAAAAACAAGAAATTGTTCACCGGAACGGAAAAACAAGGCCATTCACTAACCTTAATTACCATCAATACGCTGAACAGTTACGTTTTCCTAGATTGAGCGTTTCAAAATCTGGAAAATTGTTTTTTCAACGAAATTAAAAGGAGTTATGTCGATCATAGCTTTCCAGTTTTGAAACCCTTCGGGATTGCCGTATTTACTGCATCTCCTTTGTCAGAGGAATCTCCATATAGCTGACTATTATAAAAATTCCTCTTTCGCGGATCTGCAGCAAATCCGACAATCGCTCAATCCTGGTTTTTTATCATTTTCTGAGAAACCGTGGCACACAGTAATGAAAACAGGACAACCAAAACTTCTTGTTGTGGTAACCGGCAATGAGCTCTCCAAAGAGCTTGCCGATTATGCCCTTACTGTAGCTGTCCGGCTTGACCTTGAAGTTATAGTTCTCTTTGTAAATGAACAGTGCAACGGCCTGGAGAAGGAAAGCCGCCGTAGGGAAATTTTACGCTTTGAGGCAGAGATAGAAAAAAAGGCATCTGAATTCGCCTCCCTGGCATGGACATCAAACATAAAGGTAACAACCATTGTTGATGTCAATGAAAAGGAGATGGCCATCAGAAGGGCAAGGGAGCAGGAACCGGATATCAGATTCATACTCTATGATGAACCGGACCATTCAGATCAGGGAGAAACAACAGACAAACCGCCACGCCTTCAGGTGCTGAGAACGCCTGAACCCGGAGCGAGCGGGCAGGTTTAGCACCTGGCAAAGGCAAAAAAATAATCAAGTCACAAATTAAAAAGTCAGCACTGGTTACAAACCAGATTATCGGTGCACATGACGAACTGTTTTAACTTTGTGACACAACACTGTCACAATAAACTTTACAAGGGAAGGAGATTTACAAAATGGCAACTACATCATCAAAAGGCAAACCGTGGGGCAAGACGGTCATCATGGGAGCAATCTCCCTGGCCTCCTACATTTTCCTGTTCAAGAACGAACAACTGGTTACTGAGGTTTATACCAAAGGTGGAGTCAATACCATCTTCCCCATCGTAACCGTTTTCTGGTTTTCGTTTGTACATGGCGCATTTGCCAGCAACTTGCTGGAATGTCTTGGAATTGAGGCAAAATCAAGCCACTAGGAGCCAAAACTAGCCTGGTAAAAATTTACCTGAATGGAGGAGATTTAGAGCAAATGAAAAAATTTATCATATCAATTCTGACGATTTTAGTATCAATGGTGATCATCTGTCCATCAGCCATGGCTGGTGGTGCCGGTCCATCCAAGGACCTGCTCAAGGGAGAGATACTCTCCGTTGACCCGGCTACTCACACCCTGAAATTCCAGAAAGATACCACAGGTGAGGAACTTACCCTTATCTATCCGGAATCAATGAAGCCTGATGAGATACCGGTAAAGCGCAAGGTTCTGGTAAACCTGGTACATCTGGAGGGGGCTCATGAGGGAGAGGCAGCCCATGCTGCACCTGAGATGAGAGAGATCAAGAGTATTGAGATAATGTTCCTTGACATGACCATTGTCCGCATAATCGCCCTGATGGCTATTGGTGCGGTAGGTGGACTGCTCTCAGGCTTTATTGGCTCAGGTGGCGCATTTGTCATGACACCGGCCATGATGTCATTGGGTGCACCTGGTGCTGTTGCAGTTGCCAGTAACATGTGTCACAAATTCCCCAAGGCAATGGTCGGCGCTTACAAACGCTGGAAATATGGTCAGGCAGACATCAAGCTGGGACTTGTCATGGCTATCAGTGCAATTATCGGTGTACAGATTGGTATTATGATCCAGAAGGCAATCCTGGCTGCATTTGGCGGTGCAGGTTCAAACCTCTATATCAGTGTTGTCTTCCTTGTAGTCCTCATATTTGTTGGTGGATACGTAATGATGGACGCCATCTCCCTTGCAAAGGGTACAAAGGAAGAAAAAGTTGGAACCCTTGCCCTCAAGATGCAGAACATCAAGATTCCGCCCATGATCCACTTCAAGACAGCAAACATCACCGTTTCTGCCTGGATTACCCTTCCGGTTGGTATCCTCACCGGTATGCTGGCTGCAACAATTGCCGTTGGCGGATTTATCGGAGTTCCCGGCCTTATTTACGTTCTTGGCGTAAGCGCAGTGGTTGCCAGCGCAACAGAACTGGTCATAGCCTTTGTTATGGGTTGCTGGGGTTCCATCCAGTGGGGTCTTGCCGGACTCATTGATATCCGTCTTACAGTACTACTTCTGTCATGCTCCCTGATCGGCGTACAGCTTGGCGCCCTTGGAACAACATACGTCAAGGACTATGTAATCAAGCTGGTTATGGCATCAACCATGCTCATCGTTGCAGTAAGCCGCGGCGCCAAGGTGCCTGGATACCTTGTTGATCTTGGCTGGATGGAGCCAATCAGTGACACGGCTCTCAAGGTACTGGACTCCATCAGCTTCTGGTCACTTGTTACAGCCCTTGGAACAGCAGCGCTCATCATTATTGTAGCCATGGTCAAGGGTATGATGGCTCACAAGCAGGGAACTGCCGCATAGTCCATCATAAATAAGCCTCGGGTTGTGGCGGCAGGCAACTGCTGCAATTTAAAGACAACCTCGATAAAAAAACATGAATTCAACCGCTTCAGGCATTATGGCTGAAGCGGTTTTTTTTTGTGGTAAATATAGTTGTTTTTCCAGCCCATATATGGCAAAGTTTCTCACTGCAAAGCGGTAATCA
Source organism: Deltaproteobacteria bacterium (assembly GCA_015494395.1). Classification (GTDB taxonomy): domain Bacteria; phylum Desulfobacterota; class Dissulfuribacteria; order Dissulfuribacterales; family QOAL01; genus S144-17. The sequence goes on along the minus strand of WGBG01000022.1, from coordinate 7,031 downwards.
TTAAAGGGCAATTCGATAACACCAGATGCCATACATGGCAACCACCATTCCTGGGACGAGCACAACGAACTATGAAAACACGATTTTGCAGTTTATTAAATTGTGCACTCTAAGGAAGTGGAGGAAGAAGCAGGAGCTTCCAGTTCAAGGTTCTCAAGCTGGACTTTGGAAATCAGAGAAAAAACCTTTACGTTCTGTATCTATTCAGCGTGGTGAATGGTCTTGTTTTGGAGTGACTTTGAACAATTTCGTAATTTTTCTTGGCGAAGCGCAGCCATAAAATCGCGTCTGTCTGAGCAAGGCACGAGCGAGTTTCGCGATTTTTGCGTAGCGAGCCTTAGAAAAACAAGAAATTGTTTTCCGGAACGGAAAAACAAGACCATTTGCCAACCTCATTCAATAAATGCGCTGAACAGTTACTACGTTCTTAGCGTTCTTTGCGGTTCAGCTTTTATGTCTTTTGAGACTTTCAGCCTTGAGCCTTCAGCTTTGAGCCATTTTCGGAAAAAAACAGGGTTAAAGAATGCAAGAAAAGATATTTGCCATTGGGGATATTCATGGTTGTTATGACAAACTCCGAAAGCTGATGGAGCGTTTACCGTACAACCCTGAACGTGACAGGCTTGTTTTCATAGGAGACTATATTGACCGGGGACCGGAATCTGCAAAGGTGCTGGATTACCTTTGCGAACTGAAAAAAGCAAACCCGCGCATGATTGCACTGGTTGGAAATCATGAGCACTTGCTGATTGAGTATCACAAAACCGAGGATCCTGCCCTGGTGCCCTACCTCCGCCAGATGGGGCTTGATGCCACTGTGCACAGCTACCACCATGAGGAAGGATTTCACCTTCAGCCAACCAGCTTTCTTCCAAAGGAACACCTGGATTTCCTGCTGTCCCTTGAACCTTTGTGGCAGAATGAAGATTATATCTTTGTGCATGCAGGACTTGATCCGGAAAAGCTGCCTGAGAACACTGACATATCAATTCTCTGCGATGTGCGCGAGGCGTTTTTGTTAAGTCAGCACGATTTTGGCAAAAAGGTAATTTTTGGCCACACACCCTTTGAGCTCCCCCTGGTCACCCCCACCAAGATAGGCATAGATACCGGGGCTTCACTTGGAAACATGCTGACAGCCATCCAGCTCCCTGAGGAGACATTTTATCATGCGTAAATAATGGTCAGGACCTCAAGACAGCTGCACACACAACCGTTTACCCGCCTTCACCACGCTTATTTCCTTCTGCGCCTTCTTCGTTCGTGTCATCTTCTCCTGACGCATCCAGAAGCTCCTTTATGCTCTCGAGATTGTAATCTCCCTCCATAAATGCCTCAGCCACCAGGGGAATCATATCATCGGTTCTCATTACGGCATCAAGCAGCCTGGAGAATCCCAAAAGCCTTCCAATGACCCTGAGCTTTTCTTCTATCACCTCAGGTGCCCCTCCCTGTATTGCCGCAGTCAGCAGGTCATCACGCTGATTACAGAAAAAACCGTTGGAGGAAAGGATTTCAGACAGGCAGCGTACACGCCGAATCCGCTGCTCAAGGCCGGTTCCGCCACCCTTGAAACGGAATTTTATGTAGTTGACCTTGGCATCCATACCGCAGATGGAATCAACCATTGTAAAGTGAAAATCCATCCTGGCATTCAGGTTAAGGAAATCTCTGGTAACAAGGGCATAGTTCGGCATACCAACCGGACGCGCTGAACGGTGATCAGTAAGAAACCTGGAAGCAACAGAGCTTATATCAACCCCACCTGCAGGCCCCCAGTTAAGTCCCGGTGTTGCAACCCCCTGCCACAGAGCATTAAAGGGCCTTGAAAGGACCTGCTCAGGAGTTATACGCTTTCCGGCACCCTCAACCAGCCCGCCTCCAAGGTCTATTATGGAGACCATGAAGGGAATATCACTCTCCAGATGGCATACCAGCCCGGTGGTTGTCTCAATGGCCTCATCACCAGCCTCAAACATTGCCAGCACTGCCTTTTCGTGTGCATAGCGCACAAGATCGTGAAGAGATTTACACTCGGCTATTGAGAATGTGGGACCATAGGCGTCTGTAAGGTTAAGTGGCACAATCCGGTCATAAAGCGCTGCTGCAAGCGGGTCTTCAGGACGAGGCACCCGGTCTCTCCATACAGCAGCCTTTTTCCTGTGACGTTTTCGCCACTGCTCCATCTCCTGTTCAGTTGCCTCATAGACAACCGCCCGCTCACCATCCACCAGCACCCTGTCGCCATTACTGAGCACCTTGGTTGCATCAACAAGGCCAGTAAGCATGACAACCTCGTATTCCCGTGCCACACAGGAGAGATGATCAGCAGGATTGCCAAGATCAACCAGGATAGCCCCTGCCTCACGAAGGACACTGACTGCCTGAACAAGGCTCTGATGCATCACAAACACATAGGGAGGATCGGTCAGACCTTCCAGGTCCCTGTCGTTATTGATTATTCTCACCTCACCTGCCCCCATGCCGGGAGATGAGACAAGACCGGGCCCCACCAGTACCTTCCTGTCCTGTCTTACCATGTCGGACATGCCGGATGTGCTGCTGATCTTAAGCGGACGAGACTGGAGAATTACTATCTCTCCATTGACATCAACTGCCCACTCAATATCCTGAGGCCCGCTCAACATCTCCTCTGCCATGAGGCCAAGACGCACCATCTCCATAATCTGCTCTTCTGTAAGAACCGGGGTATAGGCCTCTTCAGGATCAAGCTCCTGTTCAACCAGCCCGCCCTCCTTTGAAATCACCAGCCTGTGTGTCTTCTTTGCTATCTGGCTCTCACCAGGCCCTGAACCGTCCCGGGGCGGACGGTAAACATCTGCAGCCTCGCTCCCTCCAACTGCAAGCTCCCCAACTCCATAAACGGCACTTATGAGCATATTATCACTGGCACCGTAATTGGGATCCCTGGTAAAGAGTATCCCTGCAGAATACACGTCAACCATCTCCAGGCACAGAACTGCCAGGTCAAATTCATAGGGCGGGAGCCCACCATGCTTGCGATAGGCTATATTTCTGGGATTAAAGGCAGAGGCAACCACCTTCTTGAATGCCTCTTCAAGCTGCTCCCTGTTAACAACATTAAGGATGGATGCATACTGCCCTGCAAATGAATGGGAGGCACTGTCCTCGCTGATTGCGCTGCTCCTGACGGCGAGCCCCTTGCCTCTGGAAAAACTGGGGTTTGCCGCCCTGAGCGCCTTCTGAAGCTCAATGGGAAGCTCTGCCTGCAGGATCATCTTCTGCACGGCTTCAACACTATCCTGGTCAGGCAGCCCGTCCTTGTCCTCCCCTGAACGGAGTCGTGCCACAATGCGCAGATACAGATCGTCCTTGTCCAGGAACAGCCGACACATGGACACAGGAATCACAAAACCGTTTGGAACCGTAAAAACACCGGTCTGGCGGAGCCGTGCAAGGTTGGCGGATTTGCCTCCTACTGCCCGGTACATATCAGGCTTTATGGCATCAAGAAATATACAATAGGGGACAAGATCCTGTTTGGGAAGTTTTGCAAGGTCTGCCCGAATTGCATCGGCAATCACCTGTTGGCGCTTTACAAGACCACGGTAAGCGCCATCAGCAAGGGTATCAAGTTTTTCCACAAGGTCTGCAGTAACCTTCAGAAGCTCGTTGATTATCCTGCGCAGTGCTTCGGGCCAGAACACCGGCGACCTTAGAGAACTGCCTGCCTCGGTTATAAGTTCAACAGCCCTGTGATTATCATCAAGAAGGGTTCGGAAAACCTGGTAACGGTTTCGAAGCCTTGCCAGTTGTGCCTTGCGTCTCTGCTCCTGAAGTTTGCGGAGACTCTGAACAGGATGAAAAAGCCAGTCTAAATCCATATCATGCGCCTTCGGAAGACATATTCTCTCTTATTCTTCCCAAAAAATCGTTGAAAAACTTCTCAATGGCCTTATCATCCGCCATCTTCACATCAAGCTGCCTGGTAAAGGCAACAAGCTCCCCAAGGTGCTCAAGTATCCTCTCCATGTGCTTGCGCTCAAGCATCTTGACCTTGCCAAGCACCAGATCACCCTTGATCTCTGACTTGAAATAGAGCCCGGAGAGAATGCGGGATATCATCTCTGCCCTGCGCCTGCGCTTTCCGGGCTCTGCTAGACCGCCGGCAAAGCGGAAATAAATGTAGTTATCGTCTGCTTCATCACAGATATAGCAGTCTATGATGTTGAAGTGATAACCCATCCTGAGATTCACATCACAGTAATCCTGGGCAAGGATTGCAAGGTTCTCTCCGCTGTAGGTGGAAATATTGCTCAACATGCTCATTGGCTGGGTGATGCCTGAGAGCATATCCTTGATGCCAAATGATGCCACATCCTGGGACCAGAACTCTTTTTTAAGCAGCCCCCTGAGGATTGCCTGAAATGGCACACTGAGCACATCCTCAATCTCCACCTCCTTGACCTTTCTGCCCTCTTCCTCATTGCCTCTTACCCCGCCTCCAATGTCCACAACGCGAATCTTAAGGGGAAGCCCGGTTTTAAGCACAGGAGCCAGGCCATGTGATATAACCCTGCCGGAAGTATGGAACCTTATCAGCTCGGAAACTGCCTGTTCATGACAGAAACGGATAAAGTCATGAATGGTCTGACAATTTTCCATCTTGAAGTCAGGGGATGTTGGATCCACCAGGTTGAGCGGGGCAATGAGCCTCAGGAGCCGCCTGAGCAGCGAAGCCTCCTTGTAGTCCGGAGGCGGAGCAAACCCCTCTGCCTCAGGAAGCCCCGGGGGAAGCTCCACATGTCCCTGGTAGATTGTCTTTGCCTCAACATCAACCATCACATGCATGCCTTCCTTCAGGACTGAAGTGGCATCACAGGTTCCAAAAAGTGCAGGTGTCCGGTACTCCCTTGTGATGGTGGCGAGGTGACTTGTAGGGCTTCCGATATCAGTAATTATGGCTGAGGCACGCTGCACTATCTCGGCAAGTTTAGGACTTGCAAAGTGGCTTACAGCAACTGCGCCTGCGGGAAAGGACTCAACCTCAGTATCTTCATCCACATGGACCACAACACCGCCTGCTATTCCAAGCTGACAGATGTGTCCCTTTCCTGACATGAGCACAGGCAGCGCTGAAAGCTCCTCCATGAGCCTGTCCACACTGGCTGCATCCCGGTTAACCTGCCTCAGACGAAGTGGACGTGACTGCAGTATCCACAGCCTGTTATCACCATCCCTGCACCACTCAATATCCTGCGGATACTCAAAACGCTTCTCAAGCAGAAGGCCATACTCTGCCATCTTCCGAATCACATCAAGCCCTATTATGCCGGACCCCCTGCGCATCCCCGTCTGTCCGGGGCTCATGGCTTGAGAAAGGCTGGCATCATCCTGGCTCGGGGTAATATAACTTTCAACCAGGGTAAAGGGATGGTTTCGTTCAAACACAAAACGATCCCCTGCATCACGCCCTGATGCAAGCTCCTCCCCAAGCCCGCTCACGGTGGAAAGAACCATGGTACCGGCATCAGGGTGATTTGGGTCCCTGGTGTAGAGGACACCGCTTGCCTCTGCATGAACCATGGGCTGCACCAACACAGCAATGGGGGACTCCTCTGGGGAAAGGTCATTTCCGAGGTAGCGGAATATTTCCTCGGAAAAGCGCGAGGCCATAACCTGAACACAGGCACCCGGGATATCCTTTGCTGCCACGTTCAGAAGAGAGAGAAACTGCCCTGCAAAACTCCTGTGACTGTCCTCGTCAACACCACTACTCCGGACGGCAAAAAGGGATGGGGGATTGGGGCCTCTGCGAAGTTTTTTAATTGCCTTTTTCAGTGCGCCTGAAAGGTCAGACGGCATCTTTGCCTGGGCAAAGAGGTCTGCAATCCTGGCTGCACGAACCGCCGGGTCATCTGTCTCGCCCATCACCTCTCGGATACGGTTAAAGAGGTCATTTGCCTCCATAAACCGGCGATATCCTGTGGTGCTTACAACAAAACCTTCCGGGCAGGGGAGCTCCAGGCCGTTTGAAATCTCCCCCAGACACGCCCCCTTGTTGCCTGCAAGATGCCCCAGATCCCTGTGGAGTACATTCCATTCCAGCACGGGAAATGGCCCGTAAGGCCCAAGCCCGCCTGCAAGGATATCCGACAGGTAATCTGCGGTTACGGTAAACAGGTCGTAAAGGCGGCTGTACCGCTCATCTGACATGGCATTCAGATGATAAATAACGCTGCGCCCGAGGTTTATTATCTCAGAAACTGCGTTCTGGAGAAAGGTGCGGTCATAAATGTACTCACCGCCAAGGACTCTCTCCAGATCAGCTATCTTTTCCAGTATCTGATTATTAGTTGTGACAATGCGCCGAAAGTGGAGAAAAAGAGTGCCAAACTGGTCGTTGGCCCCTTTCCTTTCACGACCAAATCCAATCTGTTGCAAGAGGGATCTCATGGATACTCCCTGCGGCTGCAGCCGCTGGCGATGCGGTGACAAGGGTGATGAAAAAACTGCTCTGTAAAAGGTACTGGGAAACTGTTCACAGCACCTGCTGTTTCAAACTGAAACCTATTTAGACCACCAGGCTGTTTATGTCAACAAAAGACGAAAACCGGATAGCGCGGGATCACAAATTACCCCACATAGACGGGCACTATGTTCTCTGTTTCGCACTTGCAGTTCATATCTACCCTGGATTGAGCGATTGCCGGATTTGTTGCATATCCGCGAAAGAGGAATTCCCATAATAGTCGGCTATATGGGGATTCCTCTGACAAAGGAGAGGCAGCAAATACGGCTATCCCGAAGGGTTTTAAAACTGGAAAACTATAATCGACATAACTTCTTTTAATTTCATTAAAAAAATAATTTTCGTATCTATTCAGCTTAGTGAATAGTCTTGTTTTGGAGTGACTATGAAGAATTTCGTAGTTTTTCCTGGCGAAGCGCAGCCATAAAAATCGCGTCTGTCTGAGCGAGGGACGAGCGAGTTTCGCGATTTTGGCGTAGCAAGCCTTGGAAAAACAAGAAATTGTTCACCGGAACGG
>WGBG01000021.1 GCA_015494395.1 Deltaproteobacteria bacterium | reverse complement strand
CCCAGTGCCTGAATGAGGACTCCACATGAGGAAGATAGCAAAGGTCTTCAGGCAAGCCGTAGCTTCTGAATATCTCACGCATGGCGTGAATATAAGCGCCTGACCTCTTTACTCCCTCGAGAAAACGGTCCTTCTGCCCCCTCTGGCACCTGACATTTTTTACCGCCCTTCTAAGCGCCTTTCTGTCCGCACTATTTCCAAACAATGCGGCCACCCGTTTCTCATCCGGTGTTACAGGCTTTTTGCCAGATGCAAGCAGTCGCAGGATGCGGCTATACTTCTTGCATGCCGCTTTTTCCATCTTTCTTCTTTTCTTACGTGCCTGCTCACTGTTGGAGTTGTCAAAAGTCAACACATCATAAATTATATCCAGATTGGACTTGTCATGTATTACACTTTGGGAAAGAGTGTACTGTGAATAAATCTTTTTCCAAAAGGCGATATTGGGCTCAATGACCTTGTAACGGGGAAATATCTCGTGTTTATCTCTCGTGTTGTATGCAGCATTCAACGCATTGTCCACTGATGCAGCCACGCTGTGACAGGGGACAATGGGAAGCGCCAGCACCACAAGAAAATAAATTGTGACAGCAAGTTTGGAGGATATAAAAATCAGGTTCATTTCAGATTACACCTATAAGGCTGGTTGTATCTTAAGTTACTGTGAAAATAGCGCAAAGCTGAAAGCTCAAGGCTCAAAGCCCAAAAAGACAAAAGCTGAACCGTGAAGGACGCTAAGGACGCAAAGGGTTTTAACTTTTCCCTGTCGGAGTGGCCGACAGGGAAGGAATAACTGCCTTTGCGTTGTTCTTTGCGTTCTTGGCGCCCTTGAGCGAAGCGGGCGGTGAAGAAGCCATGTTTGCTTTCAGCTTCCGACCATTGAGCTTTCAGCTAATTTTCATGTCAGGGGGGTACAAACCCCATGCGGAAGATGTCATAAAAGTTTAGAACTACAGTACATGAAATCAGGGACATGAAATTTAAATAATCATCTGTCTATTTTATCGGCACGACAAGTTGGAAAATTGAAAAATGGCTTTATAAAATAACACCTGCTACACTGACGAAAGATTGTCCCGAACTGTCCGGCATGTTGACTGTATGCCTGCAAAATTTGCAACATAAAAACTCTTACCAGGGAAGAAGAAAAATTATGTCAATGCATCAAAGAATATTATGCCTGTTCTTATTAACCGTTACAATACAGATTAATCACTGCCTTGCCTCTGACACTGGTCCATCAAGACTGTCGTGTAAACCAATTCTCTGTGACCTGATACAGGAAAAAATCACCACAGACCTTGGCGTTACGGCTTTTGAAGGCTTCAAGGAGAATCTCCGACGCTTTTATCAAATGAACGACATGCAGCTTGCATGGTTTGACAAGGATGGCAATCCTACACCGCAGGCTTATCAGATTGCCAACATACTTGCCCAGGCTGCGGACAAGGGGCTTGACCCTCATGCCTACAGGGGAGACGTATGGATTGAAAGATTGAATGATATAAAATCCGGCAAGATAAAGGAAACCGGGCAGGAGAGGCTTTACCGCCTTGCCCCGGTGGATGCCGGGCTGTCTGTATCCCTGATGCGTTATGTCACTGATCTTCGCATGGGCAGGATTGACCCTAAAGCAGTGGGGGCTGACCTTAATGTTGAGGAGAAACGCTTTGATCTTGCATCAGCCCTCTTTGAACACATTCACGATCCTGATCTGAAAAAAAGCATAGAGGTTATCGAGCCCCCATACCGGGCGTACTGGAATCTGCTTTACTGGCTCAAGCTTTACAGAACCCTTGAAGATGACCCGGAACTCACATCTCCCCTGCCTGTTACCCGGACTGTCCACCCCGGAGAGCAGTACCCTGAACTTGAAAGGCTTCAATACAGGTTAAGGGCATACGGTGATCTTGAAGATTCCCCGGATATTCTGACAGACCCCTCCGAACAGGACTCAAGACATGTTTCAAACATATACACCGGCCAGACAGTTGAGGCTGTAAAACATTTTCAGGCACGGCACGGTTTGGAACCCGATGGACTGATAGGGGAAAATACCTTTGCTGCCCTTAATGT
>WGBG01000020.1 GCA_015494395.1 Deltaproteobacteria bacterium | reverse complement strand
TGAAGGGGTAGTCGGCTATTTTGGGCCTTGCTGCTGAAACGCGGGACAGGAAAGTTGATTTTCCTGCGTTGGGCGCCCCCACCAGGCCCACATCTGCCATGAGTTTAAGCTCAAGAAGCAGGTGCCGCTCCTCACCCTCAAGACCTGGCTGGGCATAGGCAGGAGCCTGGTTTGTGGAGGATACGTACCTTGCATTGCCCCTGCCTCCCAGGCCGCCTGCTGCAGCAATCCATTCCTGGTTTTTTTCTGTAAGATCAGCCAGGATATTGCCGGAGTCTGCATCACGTATCAGTGTGCCCTGCGGGACCTTGATGATAACGTCCTTTCCCCGTTTGCCGTGCTGGTTTTTGCCCCTTCCTGCCTGGCCCTTGCCGGCAGCAAAGCGTTTGGTGCGGCGGAATGCCTGAAGGGTGTTAAGGCCTGTATCTACCTTTAATATTACGTTTCCGCCGTGGCCACCATCACCTCCGTCAGGCCCGCCTTTGGGGACATACTTTTCCCTTCTGAAGCTCACGCATCCTGCCCCACCGCGGCCTCCGATCACTGATATCTCTGCTTCATCTATAAAGTTCATGTCTTATAATCTTCTTGAGTTCTTCAATCTGGTCCAGAAGGTCAAGCACCATTGCAACTCCTGCCAGGTTCATACCCATGTCACGCTGCAGCCTGATTGCCTTGCGTGTGCGTACAACGCATTCACCAGGAAACCTGTAGCGCTTCCCCTGTACTGCAGGCTCAAGTATGCCCTCGTCCACCAGGTCAAGCACGTATTCTGCATGTACTCCGCAAAGCCTGCACAGCTCTCCAAGGCTGAGCTCTTCCTGTTCTTCAAGTATTACACCTTCCAGTACCGGTATTATGTCATTTCTGATGCTCATATCTAAACCCCCAGTCCTGCCCTAGGATTAAAATCAAGCTCCTGCTGCATCTTTCGGTACAGTTCCTTTGCCTTTTCCGTATTTGCGGGCGGCAGGGCAATCTGCAGCACTACATAAAAGTCTCCAGGCACCTTGGAAGGCAGACCTCTGCCCTTCAGCCTCAGCTTTTTGCCCTGTTTTGAACCAGCAGGTACATTCAGGTCAACAATTCCTGAAGGGGTGGGCACCTTCACCTTTGCCCCAAGAGCTGCCTCCCAGGGTGCAACAGGGAGGTCAAGATATACATCCTTGCCCTTGACCTTGTAGAGCCTGTGAGGGTTGAAGGCAACCTCAAGGAGCAGGTCTCCGGCAGGGCCTCCGCCAAGGCCGGGGCTGCCCTGTCCCTTGAGTCTTATGTGCTGTCCTTCCCGTATCCCTTTGGGAATACGCACCCTCAGTGTTTTTTCTTCAGTGCGTGCGCGCCCCGCTGGATCAATAACGGGCTGCTGCAGTTTTATCTCTCGCGTAGAGCCCTGATAGCTGTCCTCAAGGTCTATATATATCTTGGCACGCTGGTCTTCACCTCTGGTTCTGAAGGTATGATGCTGTGTGTGGGCAGTTCTCCTTCCCCCACCAGCGTGTCTTCCAAACAGCAGATCAAAGAAGTCACTGAAACCCTCAGCATCTCCTGCTGTAAAACCTCCGCCACTGAACTCGAACCCTGCGTCCCAGTCCGGCGGCGGCTGGAAATCCTGACCAGCCTGCCAGTTGGCTCCAAGACGGTCGTATGCCGCCCGCTTTTCCGGGTCTTTTAATACCTCATAAGCCTCACCCACCTCTTTGAATTTTTTGTCAGCGTCCGGGTCTTTGCTGACATCCGGGTGGTATTTTCGGGCAAGTTTCCGGTATGCCTTTTTTATCTCATCCTGGGCGGCATCTTTTTTAACCCCTAGAATTTCATAGTAATCTTTATATTCCATATCAATTGATCCCCTGTAACTGTCCGTGTTTTATCTTTTGAAACAAAATAAGAGCATACAGCCCTGAAGAACAGCTACTATCCTGTATAAGATTTTGCCCAGGCAACAAGGCTTCCGGCGTCCATGGCACCTGACTGCCTGGCCACCTCCTGTCCCTGTCTGAATATTATCACGGTTGGAATGCTTTGAATACCAAACATGGCCGCTGTCTGGCGGGCCTCTTCAGTGTTCAGCTTGGCCACCCGCACACGGGGCTCAAGCATTGAGGCTGCCTGCTCCATTGCAGGTGCCATCATTCTGCACGGACCACACCACGGGGCCCAGAAGTCAACCAGGACAGGAATATCGTTTTTGCCTATATGTTTCTGGAAATTGTGGTCTCCAAGTTCAACTGGATGTGCTGTAAACAGCGGGCTTTCACATTTTCCGCACCTGGGTCCTTCCCCAAGCCTTGAATTTGGAACCCGATTTATACTGTCACAGTTTGGACACACTATGTGTACTTTATCATTCATTTTCTTAGCTCCTCTGTAATTTTATGTTTATGAAAACATAGGCATTTTTTCTCAGGTATCAAGTGGTTGTGCCGTTATTGTTTTTTCGCTGTTGACATCTGAAAATGATTTCACTAACACATATTATGATCTTTAAAAAAAAGATTCATCATGGTTGCTGCCCGAATTTTTTCAGTTTTGGCCTCTATTTTGAGTGGTTATATGGGGGCTGGACCGGGAGGTTAAAGGGTATTGCTGCGGTGAATCAGAGCCGATGCTGGCTGCTATCATTCAATAAGAGGAGGAAAAAATGGTAAACAAGAGTTTTGTTGTGTGTGTGATGCTTGCTGGAATTGTGTTTGCGCAGCAGGCAATGGCCATGGAGATTTACAAGAACGATGATTTCAAGGTCAAGGCGGGATTCTGGGGGCAGGCGTGGTATCAGACTGTCAGTGACGGCAGGGATACTGACAGTGACGGGGAGCAGGACTCCACCATTTACGATACGCTTATACGCCGGGCCTACTTTTATGCAGGCCTTGATTTCAGGGAAAGTGTAAGTGCGTTCATTCATGTGGCTGGCGACAGGATTGACCAGGACTATATGCACGACCGTCCAAGTCTTGGCCTGGGCTCCAATCTTGTTGTGAGGGATGCATGGATAAATTTCAACATCTGGCAGAAGATGGTGCGTCTGCAGGTAGGACGTATGTATGTGCCCTTGACCAGAAACTACGGAACCACATCAACAAAATCCCTTCTTACCCTTGATCTTGACTGGGCACAGGGCGGTATTCGCGGTGGAATTTTTTATCCCAGTAAGGTGGGGCGTGACGATGGAGTGTGCCTGTGGGGAAATATTTTTGAAGACCGTCTTCAGTACAGGTTCATGATCGCCGAGGGTATAGGGAATGATGATGTAAATCCCGGTGATCACCCGCGTTTTGCAGGCAGGCTATCCTGGGCGTTTATGCAGCCAGAGACAAACTGGTTTAATGCAGGTACCTATCTTGGCAAAAAGAATGTCCTTACAGTGGGCGTTGGAATGGATTTTCAGAGTGACCTGGATTACGGCAATCCCAACCGCAGTTACGATTATGCTGCCTACACAATGGACATTCACTACGATCAGGCACTTGGGGCTGGCATGGGGGCAGTCACTGCCGAGGCTGCATATACCCACGTAAACAACGGTCCCAACTCCATCAATTATACCCATTTTACAAAGGGTGATAATGCCGACATGGTGTCTCTCAAGGCAGGTTACCTGCTTCCCTGGAGGCCAATGAATTTTGGATTCCAGCCTGTATTTCACTATGAATATATTGATGGTGAGGATGGTGATGGAACCAACATCGTTGGCGGCGGTGTAAACTGGTTCTTTTATGGACAGGCAAATAAGCTGAGTTTCGACATAACCACTGTTCAGCAGGGTGATGAAACATACGGAAGCCGTCCGGTGCAGGATCATCTTATATGTACCCTGCAGCTTGCACTTGGCTTCTGATGTATGGGTCGAGCCCGCCAAGATCCATTTGGTGGGCTCGATTTCTTGATGAGCAATATTTAGAAATCTAAAAAGGAATGATTGACATAATTGGTGTCTTTCTGTAATTTCGTTTCACTTGTATAGATTAAAAAAAATATATTTTCCTGGTTATTAGTGTCGAGCCAGCAAAATTCAGGGAGGAAAGAGAGAGCTGTCTATGGAGCCAACGCATCCATTCTATTTTTTATCATCGTGTTTTGATTATCCTGACAAGGATACACCTGTTGCAAATCTCTCTGATGCCCTGGTTCTTCTTGCAGGCGATATGGGCCTGCAATTGGAGTCTGACCGGAAACAGGTCCCTGAACTTGAAACTCTGCAGGCAGAGTATGTCAGGCTTTTTATTAACAGTCCCGGCGGAGTGGCTGCACCCCCGTATGCATCTGTCTATGTAAACCATAGCGGAATCATGCGTCAGAAGGGTTATGATGAGGCCATGTTTTTTTATAACAAGGCGGGTTTTGAGCCTGTGGAATCCGGGGAGTCTCCGGATCATATTATGCACGAATTAAACTTCTTGGGCCTGTTGCTCGATAGGGACGATATGAGTCTGACTTCGGATTTTCTAAATAGCCATCTCTGTAAATGGTATCCGCGCTTTGAACAGAGAATTGTCATCGCGGAGCCCCTTCCATTTTTTCAAATTCTGGCTCAGGTTACCCATCTGTGCCTTAAACAGACACTTAAGGAGGTTATGCATGAACAGGCGACATTTTCTTAAAATATCCGCGGCTACTGCTGCGGCCATGGCATCCGCATCCATTAGCGGTACCAAGGGAGAGGGGCTTTTTCGTCCTGCAACGGCACAGGCGGCCCTTGCTCCTGAGACAGGATCCATGGGGGCAAAGGAAGTTACATCTGTCTGTGAAATGTGTTTTTGGCGTTGCCCAATTGTTGCCAAGGTCAAGAACGGAAAGTTGGTAAAGATAGAGGGGAATCCAAAGAGTCCTGTCAATGGGCAGAGGGTTTGTGCCCGTGGTAACTCTGGTGTCCAGCTCCTCTATGACCCTGATAGGGTCAAGACCCCTCTCAAAAGGGTAGGTGCAAGAGGCGAGGGTAAGTGGGCCAAGATTTCATGGGATGAGGCCCTGGACGAAGTCGCCTACAATATGCAGAAGGTCAAAAAGAAGTATGGCCCTCACGCCCTTGCGTATTTTGATCATGGTGCCTCAGCCGAGTTCATGAGGGGCATCTTCAAGGCAATGGGTACTGAGAACTACACCAGTGAGCCTGCCTTCTTTCAGTGTGTTGGCCCGCCAGCACTGGCATATTTGAAGACCTTTGGCTACGTCACAACAGGTACCCGCCAGTATAATGACATGGGCAATGCCAAGGCAATGCTCCTGGTAGCCTCACATATTGGTGAGAACGTTCACGTTTCTCATGTCCGTGAGTTCATTGAAGGGCTTGATAAGGGGGCAAAGCTGGTTGTTGTTGATCCGCGTTTTTCTGCTCCTGCAAACAAGGCAGATATTTACCTGCCCATAAGGCCTGGTACAGATACTGCACTTATGCTGGCATGGATCAATTATGTCATTAAAAAGAATCTTTATAATAAAGATTTTGTTGCAAATCACTGTGACGGCTTTGATAAGCTGAAAGACGAGGTAAGCGACTACTCCCTTGAGTGGGCGGCAAAGATTTGTGACCTTAAGCTGGTTGATATTCAGGAGGCCATTGAACTTCTTGCCAAGGCTGCCCCCCATGTCAATATCCATCCTGGCCGTCATGCAACCTGGTATGGAAAGGGTGATCTGGGCCGTCATCAGAGCTATGCCATCCTTACTGCACTTTTTGGCGCAGTTGGCGTTCCCGGCGGTATCTATTTCCCCACCCCGGTAAAGAAGGGTCATGCCGAGTGTGCTGAGCCAGAAGATGTAGAGACAGCAGATGCCGAGACCTCAATGAAGGATGACTCTCCCTATCCCTTCTCATATATTTTCGGTACGACAACAAGGTCAATAATAAAGGCAATACTGACCAAAGATCCGTATCCGGTGAAGCTTCTGGGGGTAAACGGTGTCAATATCATTCAGACCATTCCTGACCCATACACAACCATGAAGGCCATCAAAGAACTTGATTTTATCTTCTGTGAAGAGATGATGGCCGGAGAGACTGCAATATGGTCAGACATCGTGCTGCCTGATACTACCTACCTGGAGCGATACGATGGTGTTTATACCTATGAGGGTCTGACTCCATATCTCACTGTGCGTCAGCCGGTTGTGGACCCAATGTTCAACGTAAGGTCTCCCTATCAGATCGCCAGGGGACTTGCCGAAAGGTTGGGAATCGAGGGTTATTCCTGCGAATCAGAAGAGGAGCTTGTCAACGAGGAACTCAAGAAGGCTGATCTTACCCTGGAGAGCCTTAATAAGCAGGGTGGCATTGTCGTATATGAAGGAAAACCCTACAGGGATCCAAAGACTGTGAAATTCAGTACAGAGTCAGGTAAGGTCCAGCTTGCAGTTGAAGATTTTGAAGATGAAGACCTTGATCCAATTCCAAAGTATGATCCTACTCCTGCTCCTCCAAAGGGTTATACAAGGCTGGTTTATGGCAGGGCGCCAATGCACACCTTTACCAGGACAATGAACAACCTCTGGCTCCATAACGAGATGCCTGAGAACAAGCTGTGGCTCAACGACAAGGTGGCTGCAAAGCTTGGCATCAAGAATGATGAGGAGGTTATCCTGGAAAATCAGGACGGCAAACGCTCAAACCCAATAAAAGTTTTGGTAACTCCTGGAATCCGTCCGGATGTGGTGTTCATGTATCACGGATTCGGTTCAAAATCCAAACATCTCACCAGGGCATACGGCAAGGGGGCTGCCGATGGTTTCCTTATGACCAATATAGTGAACGACCGTTTCATAGGTGCTGATTCCAAGCGCACCAATTTTGTGCGTATAATCAAGAATAACAGGGTTCTTAATATTCCGGAACTTGCTGCCCTTCCTCGGGAGATTCCACGTTATAACAGCAGGTTAGCATAGTAAGAGGAGAAAATAATAATGGAACAATATGCAATGGTTATAGATCTGAACCGCTGCGTTGGGTGCCATGCGTGTGCGGTTGCCTGTCGTGCTGAATGGCAGATTCCTGTAAAGGAGGGCTTCAGGCGTAACTGGGTTAGGCGTCTGGGGCCTGCAAGGACCAACTCGGGCATGTCCTATACATTTTATCCAGGCCTTTGCAACCACTGTGACAGTCCGCCATGTGTTGATGTGTGTCCGGCAGATACTGTAAAAAAGACCTTTACCTGCAAGGAAACGGGAAAGACAAAGGTCATGGAGGTTGCCGCAACCTACAAGGATCCGTTTACCGGAGCGGTTCTCATAGACAAGGAACGTTGCCTTGGCTGCGGGGCATGTGCCGATGCCTGTCCCTATGGCGCACGTTACGTAAATCCTGACCTTGCCGATGATAACAGTGAGGGCAAGGCAGACAAATGCACCTTCTGCATGCCGCGCGTAGAGGCCGGTCTTCAGCCTGCCTGTGTTCAGACCTGCATCAGTGATGCTCGTATTTTTGGCCGCAAGGATGATCCTGAAGTGGCAAAATATCTCAAGAACGGCGCCATACGGCTTGAGTCAGCCCATGTGAAGATTGGCCCCAATGTTTATTATTACGGCAAGGCAAAGGACCTTGAGCTCCTAGACAGGCTGGAGACACCGCAGGAGATGCCAGAGGCATCCCTTATTGGAAAACGTGCCCTGTTTGCCCGTGTTGGCAAGACAATTAAAAAGGGTGTTGGTATTGCTGGAATAATGGGGCTTGCAGGCAGTGTGCTTGGAAGCGGAGAAGGTGATGATTCAGAAGGATAATCCCGCTGTTTAACACCTGTTAAGTACTAAAAAACCGGCAGTGCAACAAAATGCGCTGCCGGTTTTGTTTTGTACGTGGGGTGCTTGCCGGTTATATGGCTGCAACCATTATGGCATATTACCTGAGTAGCAGGACCGATGATTGTGTGTTGCTTATGAGCTTTTCTATAAGCCCACGCGCGAAAATCTTGCTTAATATGGATTCCTTGCCCATCCAGAGTGCAACCATGCCTTCTCTTGTTGACTGTGCCACATACTCTTCGAGGTTTTCAGTGTCCACCAGCTTGATCCATGCCCCTATCTCTCGCTCGTTGTAATATTTCAGGATCTCAACCATCTTTTTTTCCACGTCACCCTTAACCCCCTTGGGGGTCTTGAGGCCGACAATCTTAAGTCCTGCATTGTTGACAGTAACCATCTGGTTGATCATCTCAAGGGACTCCTGGCTGACATTGGTCTGGTCCAGAAAGGCAACTATCTGATCCGGTTTTCTTGCTGATTTAATAACCAGAACAGAGCATGGGGCATCTCTTGCAATTTTCTGTGGGAGATATGCTTCCCCTTCCCATATACAGTCAATTCCCTTGGTACAGCCAAGGATTACCAGGTCTGCATTGCGTTCTGCAACCTCTGCCAGTATTTCCCTGCGGGCATCTCCTCCCCTTATCACAACAGAAAATTCTTTGCGTGCCCTTGATGATACCTCCCACCTTCCCTTTGCTGTCTCTTTCAGCTCGGTCATTGAGACCGGAGCGTAAAGACCTGCATCCTCTTCGTGTTCAAAGACAGTATTCCTGTATCTGACAATGGCCTGGATAAGGTTTTCTTCAATTTTTGTGTTTCCTGATTGTATTGCCAAAAGGGTAAGGTCAGACCAGGTGTTTGCCGCAAGCCTTGCCACATAGTCCATTATTTCATCGCTGTAAGATTTGGTATCTACAGCCGCAATGATTCTCATGCTGGTAATCCTCCGTCTAATTTTCTAAGTAAAGCACACAACCCCTCTCTACATGACCATCTGACATGCTTGCCTGAAAACTATACCATATTGTAAGTATTATGCTATCAGCAGAATAGAACAGATGCAGGTGTATGGGCAAGAACTTCTGCCCGGAGAGATTTGCGCACCGGAAGATTGGCGGCAACAAAGGCGTAGTTCCTCAGAAAATCACCTGCCTGTTCAGGTGTGCCGCACAGAACTGATGTTTTGTTAACAGGTATCCCTGTATGTTTAAGCAATTTTTCTGTCTCTTTCAGGATTGAACCGCCCTCTGAAATGTCCATAAAGGTTAGTTCGGACTGTTCGCTGGATTTAAAATAAATTATGTCAGCGTCAAACTTGGAGTTGTGAAACAGGTCATGAAACCTGGTAACCAGTCTCTGATAGTCAACTGCGTTTGCAAGGAAGATCGCTGCAGTTTGTGATACTGTAAGGTTTTTTATCATAAGAGTCGGGCATGGCGCTTGGCTGTAAAGCTTTGACGATACGATACTGTAAAAGTCATCTGTAGAAGAAGTATCTATGTGTCCTTCCATGTAGAGATCAAATCCCCCCATCCTGAGTTCACGGAGGGTTTCAAACTCCTTGTCGCCAACGATGATTTTCGGTGGGCCAGCAAAGTGGCATTTTACGTTTTCTGTCCTGATTATTCTCTTAACTGCCTGGGCGCCCGTCTCCTGCATGCCCGATTCCCAGGTGCGGCGAACCCAGCCAGTCCCTGCCTGCTGTCGGGTATCCGGCTCCTCAATGTGAATTATGTGGAGCTGCACGTCAGCGGCTGAGCAGAGATAGTCTGCATACCTTATGGCAATGCTGGATGCCAGGTCCTCATTGAGATATAAAAGGGCTTTCATTGTTATCACCTCTATGTCATAACGGTTCAAAGATATGCATGTTGCGGATCAGGACTGAGAATTGCTCCTTATTTTCTCCTCGGCCCGCTGTATTACCGATGTGATTTCTCCAAGCTTGAAGGGCTTTGCAAGAAAATCAAAAATTCCTTTCTGGAAAGATTCCTTTGCGGTATCCATGGTGGCAAACCCGGTTATTACAATGACCTCTGTGTCAGGATACAGTTTCTTCACCTCTGTAAGAAACTCCATGCCGCTTAGACCTTCCATCTTAAGGTCAGTTATGACTATATCGAATTTTTTTTCCTTTACCCTTTTAAGGGCTGCTTCACTCTCGGTGAATGTCTCTACCAGATATCCCTTTTTCTCCAGAGAAGGTTTCAGGCGCTTGCTTACAATAGGTTCATCGTCCAGTATAAGTATGCTGATTTTGTTGTTTTCCATAGCCATCCTCCAATAACTCTATTAGATTTTGAGTATATTCCTTGACTCTCTGTTCATTTACCATTCTTACATCAAGTTGCCGTGTGACCCCGATAAGCAGACCAAGCAGATAGACACGCTTGAGCATTGCCTCCTTGTCCAGTTTTTTCAGACGCGCTACAACCAGGTCGCCATGCAGATCAATTCTGAAATCATAATGAGACAGTACCGCCCCTATGAATCTTGCGCGGCGTGCCCGCCGGGCGTCGTCTGTGACCCCTCCAAAAAATCTGAAGTAGGCGTAGTTGTCATTCATGTTATCAGAAATATATGTGTCAATCATAGTAAAATGATATCCAAGCCTTAAACTTACATTGGCGTACTCCAGGGATATGACTGCAAGATTCTGGCCCAGTTCACGGGGCGATGTGATTTCGGCTGAAAACGTCCTGGTCAGGCTGGACATGAAACTGCCCATATCCACTGGCACCGGTTCATTTGTCCATGCCTTGGGGTTTGTGATGCCCTGGATCAGTGCCTTCATGGGCACAGATCTTATCTGCTCAGGCTTTATTATTGCCTTTTTGCCGGTTTCTATGTCTTCAGCAAGGCCGCCGCCTATATCAATCACCACCAGATCCATAGGCACTCCCAGTTTGAGCTTGCCTGCTGCAGTGTCCGGATCGTGAGGATGGTAATAACCCTGATCAACTATTGTCTGAACAGCCTTTTCATGTACGAAACGTATTATGTCATGCAGTGTCTGACATGCCTCTGGCCTGAAGTTTTTTTCTGTGGGGTCCACCAGGTTCAGTGGTTCAATCTTTTTGAGCACACGGCGAAGCAGTCTGTACTCGTAGGTTTCGCCAATCTCCTCCTCTGATAAGGCGTAGTATTTAAGCTCCTTGACAACACCCTCATAAATTGCAGGTTCCTCTGCATCCAGAGTGATTTCTTGGCGCTCCTTGAGGATTGTGGTGATGTTTTCACAGTTAAACAGTGCCGGGACCCTGTACTCCCTTGCCACTGTTGCAAGATGGCCTGTAACAGACCCTACCTCGGTGATTACCGCAGCAGCCATGTGGAGCACCGACGCCAGTTTGGGAGAGGCAAATTTTGTAACCAGTATGGCACCAGGCGGAAAGTTCTTGAGATCATCGTCTGAATGGATGATATGTACCGGGCCTGTGGCTATGCCATCCTGGGCTGTAGTGCCGCAATGTTCCTTTATGACCTTGTACCTGTCCTTGATTGCCGCAAGCTCCGAGGCTGAAGGGGCATTGAACGATTTAAGGGCAAGGGGCCTGGTCTGAAGGATGGTAAGCTCTCCTTCATGTGTAAAGCCAAACTCTATGTCCTGGGGCTTTCGGAAATTCTTTTCTATCAGAAGCCCGGTGTCTGCAAGCTCTGACAGCTGCTCCTTTGTGAGCGAGGATACCATCTGCCTGTTTTCAGGTATGTCGATGACCTTTGTGCCCCCGTTCTCTGCCTGAACCAGTGCCTGCAATTTCGCCGTTATTTTTGTCTGTACCACCCTGTGTGGCGGCTCACGTTCCATGTAAAATTCATCAACCGCAGCGGTTCCCGATACGACAGGTGCGCCTAGGCCCCATGTAGATGTGGCAATCATGACCTCCCTTGCAGGTGCCACAGGGTCATAGGTGTAGAGGACTCCGCTGCACATGGGGTTAAGCATCTGTTGAAAGCCCACTGGCATAATGACCTCTTTTTCCGTGTAGCCAATGCGCCTGCGGTACTCAAGGGCTGATGCGCTGTAGGCACTTGCTATTACCTTCTTGTATGCCTCACAAAGCTTTGAGGCAGGCACATTAAGAATGCTGCTGTACTGTCCGGCAAAAGAGTGTTCGCTGTCCTCTCCCCACGCACTGCTTCTTACCGCAAAGAAAATTTTCTTTTTTCCTGTCCTTTTTTTGATTGCTGCTGCCGCAGCCGATATTTCAGTCCTGAGATCTGCCGGTATTTTTGTCGCCAGTATCAGTGGTTGTATGCGGCTTGATGCCGCTCTTGAGTCAATTTCATCATTTTCCCAGCTGTCTGTAATCTGCTTTATCTTTTCGCCCAGTCCGTCCTGCTCCATGTATCGGGCAAAGGCCACTGCTGTGGCTGCGAAACCGTTAGGGATCCTGATCCCCATGAAATTTCCAACCTGTGCCAGGGTTGCGTTCTTGCCGCCCACTTCATCACCCATATCCCTGTTAATATCGCTGTATGGGATGATAAGGCGGTTTTCTGACCTTGGCTGCCGCCCTGCCAGGATATCTTCTATGTCGTAATGGATGCGGTTGAATGCATCATGGAGGGCAAGATATTTGCCAGGAGCCATTTCATCCAGTGCAAAAATCAGTTTTTCCACCAGTGATGAGATTTTGATGCAGGTAGTCTCTATATAATGAGTATCAAAGATGTACTCGCCGCTGAGCTTGTCATTTGCATCGGCAATGAGCTCAAGAGACTGATTGTTAATGGCAAGTATCTCTCTGAACCGGGTAAATGTATTTATGAACGACAGGCCGCTTGCACTGCTGCGACCTGAACTGTTCACCAGATTTTTTGCCCAGTTTATGGCTCTGTCAAACATTCTGCCGGTTTCTCCATGAAGCATTCAACCCTGCTCTGGTTGCACATTTGGCAAACCTTAAGGTTGCCTTAGTGTGCCCCTCCCTTGTCCTTGAAGATCATGCCGGTAACAAGACCTGCCACAACTGCCACTACAACTGCCATGATTCCGTAGAGGAGCTCATGACCAAATGCAAGTCCGGATATCCAGGCAGGGAAACCGATAAGTGAAATTATCAGCTCTGTATCGGCCTTTCCAACGATATTGCTTCCTGAAAGTGCATAGGCTTCCACAGAGTACTCACCGGGTTTCATCTTGGGGGGAACATTGATGTCTATCTCAAACTGTCTTTCCCCGTTTGATGTGCCGTTATATTTCACAGACTTGGTATCAATGATATAAACGCCTTCCTCTTCCTTCAGCTTGGTAAATTCCTTAAACAGGAACTCCTTGGCCTCATCAGCAGGCTCTATTTCCACCTTGTCCTTGACGGAGAAATATCCAAGCATTTCGTTGAGGTTTTCCATCTTTGCCATTTCAGGTGTTGTATAGACCATGAATACGGCAGGAATATTTTTGAAAGAGATGGCGCCGGTGTTCATCCACAGAAGCCCGCCAACCTTGCCCTTCTTTTTCAGATGGATCTCCTCACCCTCGCCGGTGATCCTTACAACGATATCGGTACCGGCTGGTATTGTACCAGTGGCCTTGATAGATGTCCCGTCGTAAAAGGCACTTATCTGGATATGAGATGGATCGGCCTTGATGGAAACATTCTGGGCGTTGCAGTTGTCTGTCGCCATTACAACAGCAATGGCAAATATAAATGCCATGATTAACTGCAACGGAACGACGCTCGCGGTAGTATTGAGTAATTTACATGATTTCTTAGTGTAACGCATGATTATATCCTCCACTCTCTTAGTGTCCACCTGCAATTGCAACCATGATGTCCGGTGTGGCAAGCAGCCCGTAGAGCATCTTAACACAGACCAGCAGTACCAGGCAGGCAAGCAATATCTTGAGCTGGTCGCCCTTAAGCCTCTTACTGATCTTGGTTCCTACCTGGGCCCCGACTGTTGAGCCGATAAGAAGGAGAAGCGCCAGTACAAAGTCAACGGTGTGGTTGCTGTATGCCTGCATGATTGTAACATTTACGCAGGTGAAAAGTATCTGGAAAAGGCTTGTGCCAACAACAACGTGCATGGGCATGCGGAGCAGGTAAACCATTACCGGTACCATGATAAAGCCGCCGCCAACGCCCATGATAGCTGCAAGAACACCAACCAGTGTTCCGAAGATCAGGGGGAGGAGCATTGAGATGCGTACACCTGATTTTTCAAAATCGGTCTGGAAAGGCAGTGCTGCCAGTGCCCTGGCATAGGCTGATTCCTTCTTGGGAGCGCTTTCCTCTTCAGCTGGAGGTGCCTCTCCCTTTTTAAGTCCCTGGAGACTTTCCCAGAACATGTAACCGCCAACACCGCCCAGCATGATAACGTATGTGATGTTGATGAGGAAGTCGGCGTTTCCCATTGCCCTGAGAATCTTGATTACCTGAACACCAAGGGTTCCGCCGATGATACCGCCTATAAGGAGCAGTAGGCCCATCTTGTAGTCAACATTTCCAAGACGCCAGTGTGCCAGTGTACCGGATGTTGATGCGCCAACTATCTGGTTTGAGTCCGATGCAGCAGCAACTGTTGGGGGAATTCCGAACATTATCAGAAGGGGTGTCATCAGAAAGCCGCCGCCAACACCGAATATGCCGGACAGCAGGCCTACAAAGCCACCCAGTCCAAGTATGATTAGGATGTTTACGCTGTTTCCAGCTATTGGAAGATACATGTGAAGCATTGTTTAACCTCCCTTTCCCGGTGAAAACACAAATGAAAATTGCCGGGTGAAGTCTGAAATAAATTATCTTGGCAGTGAAAAGTGAGACAGTGGATACTGCCGGTTAATCCAGGCCATGTTCTGACCAGGAAATCCTGATGAAGTTTTAGCGGACAGAGCTAGGATGAGTCTGGTGGTTTTTCCCTGTGCATATTCTCCTCCTACTTATGAATTTGTATTGCCCCTGTATCGGCGCTGAAGGCATGGGTTTGATGCCTGCTCCCGTAAAGTGTCATGCCCGTGGCCGTAATGTTAAGGGGCTTTGGTCCATGGACAAAAGGCAATGAACTTAACCGCTCCCTTTGCAACAGGTGTGCCAGGGAAAAACAGCGGTTTGGGGCGGGTTTGATGGATATAAACCCGTTTGGAGTGAGGTTTTGGGCGAATCATGCGGGTTTTTAGAGTGCATTTTATAGTTCCGGTCAGGGAACCAGGCAGAGGAGCGGTTTCGTTTCAGAAACCGGAGTGTATCGTGTTTCATAATGAAATCAGGGGTTGCTGACGGGGCTTTTTGCCTTGAATACAGGCAATCAAAGCAGGTTGGGCAATCAGGAAGTTTCAGAATGAAACGGGGTGGGATGCGGGATGTTCCAGGGAGATGGGCTTTTGGCTCTGGTTCAGGTCTTGTCCTTTTTGTCCAGACCAAACTGTTTCATGCGTCTCCACAGGGTTGTACGTGGTAGTTTCAGTATGTCACTTGCAAGCTTCTTGTTATAGCCTGTTTTCTCCAAGACTCGCGTAATGTGCTGTTTTTCAACTTCCTCCAGGGATATCAGAGATTCTTCACCCAGATCTCCCCAGGCAAGGTCCCTGATTGATTCAGGCAGGTCTTTCATGGAAATTTCCGTTCCTTCGCACAGGGCAACTGCCCTTTGAATCATGTTTTCAAGTTCCCTGACGTTTCCCGGGAAGTTGTAGGCCATCAGATGTTTCAGCGCCCCTTTGGAGATTCCTTTTACGTCCTTATCAAATGCCTTGCTGAATTTCTTGATGAAGTGCCTTACAAGAAGGGGAATATCAGAGCGGCGCTCCGCCAGGCTGGGAAGCTGAATTCGTACTACATTAAGCCTGTAGTATAGGTCCTCCCTGAATGTACCCTTGGCAATTGCTTTTTTGAGGTCCCGGTTTGTGGCAGCAATGATACGAATGTCAAGGTCAATGGGCTTGTTTCCTCCCACCCTGAGTACCTGCCTCTCCTGAAGGACGTGCAGCAGCTTGACCTGCATTGGCATGGACATTTCACCAATTTCGTCCAGAAGGACGGTTCCGCCTGCAGCAGTTTCAAAAAGGCCTTTCTTTGTGGAGTTGGCACCTGTAAATGCCCCTCTTTCATGTCCGAAAAGTTCACTGCAGATCAGCTCTTCTGTGAAGCCGCCGCAGTTAAAATAGACAAAAGGCTGGTCCCTTCGCTGGCTCAGTTGATGTATTGCCTTTGCCACCATCTGTTTGCCAGTGCCTGTTTCCGCCTCAAGCAGGACATTACAGTTAACCATTGAAACTTTCTGGACAATATTAAAGATCTCCTGCATTGCAGGGCTGGCTCCGACAAACCCGGGGATGAGCCCGTCGCCATGAAGGGCAATTTCCTGCTGGCGCTTCTCCTCCCGTCTGAGGATCTTCTCCCTGACCCGCTCCACCATCTGGCAGATGTCACGCTTTCTGCAGGGTTTTGTCAGATAATGGAATGCCCCCAGCCGGGTTGCATCTACTGCCGATTCTATGCTGGCATGGCCGGTAACAATAATGGCCTCTGTATCGGGATAGACCTCCTTCAGGGTCTTTAGGACCTCAATGCCGTTTATGTCAGGAAGGACAAGATCCAGCAGTGCAATGTTGTAGGGAGATGAGCGAATATCACGAAGAAACGACTGCCCGTCTGCATATGTTGTAACGCTGTAGCCCTCTTTTTCCAGGAAGCGTTTTATCATGCTCCGGGCACTCTGTTCGTCATCAACTACTGCTATTTTCAGTCTCATCTCCTGCATTATCAGAGTCGTCCTTGATGTTTTCAGAGGCTATAGGCAGAAAAATTGAAAAGGTGGTACCGGTCCCGGGTTTGCTCTTTACTTCCAGGTGTCCACCATGTTTCTTGATTATGCTGTAAACTATGGAAAGTCCCAGGCCCG
This sequence comes from Deltaproteobacteria bacterium, assembly GCA_015494395.1. Lineage (GTDB taxonomy): Bacteria > Desulfobacterota > Dissulfuribacteria > Dissulfuribacterales > QOAL01 > S144-17. The sequence goes on along the minus strand of WGBG01000020.1, from coordinate 8,692 downwards.
TTCCCTTGCCAACGGCCTTGGTAGTAAAAAACGGATCGAATATTTTGTCAATCTTATCCTGGGGGATGCCCTCGCCTGAGTCACTCACGTCAATTCTTATAAAGCCCTTGGGTTCCTCCCGTGTATCCACATGGATAAGCCCTCCACCAGGCATTGCCTGTATTGCGTTTAGGAACAGGTTCAGGAAGACCTGCTGCAGTTTATGGCTGTCGCCAAGTATTTTGGGCAGGTTTTCTCCAACGCAGGTTTCAAGATGAACACCTTTTATTTTGAGCTCATTTTCAAGCAGCTGGGCAGTACTGTCAATTACATCCTTTATGCTGATAAGGGAGATTGAAGGCGCCTTTTCCCTGGAAAATTCAAGCAGGTTGCGGACAATCTTGCTTGCCCGTTCTGTCTGGGCCATGATGTCTTCAAGGATCTCCTTGATCTCCTCCTTGTCAAGGTCGTCAAATTCTTCAAGTATTGTGTCAGTGGAAAGAGAGATGTTATTTAATGGATTGTTGAGTTCATGGGCAATCCCGGATGAAAATGTACCGATGGCCGCAAGTTTTTTCGACTGCAGAACCTCTTCCTGCTTTATTTCAAGTTCCTTTGCCATCTTGTTAAAGGCGTGAATAAGCTCGGTAATTTCGTCCTGGCGGTTTGCAGCATCTTCAATTGGTTCGAAGCGGTCTTCCAGCAGGTCCCTGGTTGCCTTCTGCAGGACTTCTAGGCGTTCAAGCACATTCTTTGTTTGTATCTGAACCGCAATGACAAAAAGGACGATGAACACGCCTGGTATAATGGTAAAGCCGTACAGAATCATGATAAGCCCTTCATGAATTTGATGATTCTGCACCGCCAGGATCTTCTCACACAGACTCAGCATGGTCCTGCCGTAAATTCTTAGCTCAGAGCCGTTGAACCTTGCACCCTTCTGGGCATATTGCCAGACCAGTGTCTCGTAGTTTTCAAGGGCAATTCTGAATTCCTTGTATGCTCCTTCACCGGCAAGCCTGATGATTTCATCAACCATCTGCTCGGATTCTTCATCCACGAGTCTCAAGTATTCCTGTAGGTGCTCAAGATTATTTGAGCCTATCCCAAGCAGAATATCCTTTTCGTACCGTCTTACCTCAAGGACATTGTGGAAGAGGTTGTTCACCCTTTCTATACTTTCAAGTTGTTGCTCAAGTGAGAGTATCTGCCACGAATATGCGGTAACAAGGATGGTAATGAAGGTGAAAACTAAAAAATTCAGCATCAGGAGTCGCTGACGTATTGTCAGGCCCATTAATTTTTCCTGAATTGCTTTGAACATAACCTCTTTTCTCCTTGCGCGGGAAATTGTATATGTAAGCATCTATATTGCGCATCGCGGAGTGGTGCAATGATAAAAATAAAAAATGCCGATAAGTGCCATTAAAAATTTTATGGCCTACTTGTAGCAATTAAAAAAGCCCGGCTAAACGGCCGGGCCAGGATTTTATAATATTTATTGTTGCACTCCTAATTTGACCTGGATTGAGCGATTGTCGGATTGGCTGCAGATCCGCGAAAGAGGAATTTCCATAATAGTCGGCTATATGGGAATTCCTCTGACAAAGGAGATGCGGTGAATCCGGCAATCCCGAAGGGTTTCAAAAGTTGAAGAGTATTATAGGTGTAACTCCTTTTGATATCGTATAAAATGATGTCTTCAAACTTTTGAAACGCTCAATTCAGGTTTGATGTGACCAGTACAATGGTCTGAGACGGGCATTTGCTGATGATTCTTGATGATACACTTCCCATGAAAAGTTCCTTTAATGCGCCACGTTCCCTTCTCCCCATAAAGATGAGGTCAACATTATGTTCTTTTACAAGGTCGCTGAGAACATCAGCCGGGTCTCCAAGTGATACAGATTTTATTATTTTATTTTCCGGAACTCCGTGTCCCAGTAATTTTTTAAAGGCATCATCTACCGGCTCCACATTTATAGTCTGTTCAGAACCTTCAGTAAGTGTTTCACTGAACTTAGCCGTATCAAGTACATGAGCTATGACAATTTGCTGAATACTTTCCCTGCAGGCTTGGGCAAGAAGGCATGCCCTGTCCAGGGCCTCCCTGGAATTTTTGGAGCCATCTACCGCAACCAGGCAACTTGTAGGAGGACAGCTTAGTGGAGCAGTGCCATGTGCTGCTGAAAGATAGATGGTGGCATTTACATCACGATGAAGAATTCCCGCAGCTACACTTCCAACAAACATGCTTGCCACTGTGGATTTGTCGCTTCTTTGTAGCACAAGGGATGTATAGCCGTCCTCGTTTACAGTCTTTACAATCTGATCAACTGGTTCACCATCCAGTACCATAATATCCACCGGTGTTTTAATGCCTTGGGACTTTAACTCCTGGCTAATCTTCTCCAATACCGGCTTTACTTGGGTTTCAATGTAGGGCTGCCTGAGTTTTTTGAATTGTTCCGTGGAAATTAGCTGGCCTGCCCTTACATCAATATTGACCATGTGTTCACTAAGGTATTTGCCGCCGGTAACGTGCAGCAGAGTTATTTTCTCAATGTGCTGGTCAAGCATTAATGCAACGCATTTCATAAGCTGCACTGCTTGGGTATTATCCCCGTCAATATCAACAGGCATAAGGATTTTTTTGAGGATGTTGTCTTTGTTTACGTTCATGTCACTCCTCCCTCTTTAGTATGCAAGCAGCAGCCATACGTTGGCAATAGCCACGCTGATTATCATATAAGGAAACGCCACCTTCATAAATCCTATGAACTTCATAGGATATCCTGCGGATTCCGCAATACCAATGGTAACAACATTGGCACTTGCACCGATCATGGTGCCATTTCCTCCGAAGCATGCGCCAAAGGCCAGGGCCCACCAGAGAACACCTGACTGCGCCCCTGGAATGACCTGGGTGAGGTATGCAACAATGGGGAGCATGGTTGCGGTAAATGGAATGTTGTCCACAAAGGCGCTCATTATTGCTGAAACCCACAGTATGAGACAGATTGATGCAACGAGGTTTCCGTGGGATAGATGAAGTACCCAGTCTGCAACGATGTCGAGAAGGCCGGTGTCTTCAACTGCACCAACAAGAATAAACAGGAACATGAAGAATAGTAGAGTGGTCCACTCGATATCCTTTTCTATCAGCTCCAGCAGGTCAATTTTCTTGGTTACCAGTCCGTAGGTAAAGAGGAGGGCCGCGCCGAACAAGGCTGCAATGGAGACCTCCATGTGCAGCACTCCGTGGGTAAGAAACATGGCAATAACCATGGACATGATGATTAGTCCCACTGTCAACAGGGTGCCATCGGTGATCTGGTACTCCTCACGGAGCTTTGCAATAAATGCCTGAATATCAGTTACCGTTGCCTTCTTGTATTCGCCTCCATAGACCAGCTTTGTGTAGCCAAAGAGCACCGCCATCGAGACCAGGCATACCGGAGCAAGATTCACAACGAAATCCATGAAGGTAAGCCCGGCGTAGGAGCCAATCATGATGTTTGGCGGGTCACCTATCAGGGTGGCTGTGCCGCCTATGTTTGACGCCAGTATTTCCGGAAGCAATAGGGCTATTGGGGATATGCCCAGGGAGAGGGCAATCTCTATTGATACAGGGGTAAGAAGCAGCATGGTGGTGACATTGTCCAGGAATGCCGACGCAACTGCAGTAAATGACATGAGAATTATGGACAGGATTATGACATTGCCCCTGGCAAGCTGGTAACACTTGTACGCGCACCATTGAAATACACCTGTGTGTTTCAATATCCCCACTATGATCATCATACCCATAAGCAGAAATATAACATTCATGTCTATGGCATGGATGGCACTTTCATATGAGAGGATGTGGTATTCAGGATTAAATGAGCCAAGGGTGTAGCTTATTACCAGCATTGTGGATGCACCGAGCATTGCAGCAAGGGTACGGTGCAGAAGCTCAAAGGAGATGAGGATATAGGCAAGAATGAAGACAACTGTTGCTATCCAGAAGGCAGGTCCAAGGGTGCGTTTTATCTCCACATGGGCAGTTGCTGCAAGCCCATGCTTTCCTGTGGCAAGGTCTTTGATTTCAACCTTTGTCCGCTCATAGCTTGGTTTGTACGCCTCAACTTCAATGGTGGCGTGATGACTGCTTCCCTCCGGTACTTGGAATTCAGCCTGAAATGTGCCGTCACGCTCTGTTGTTATTCCCTGCTCTCCGTGCCCGCCATGACCTGAATGGGGAGGCTCAAGGACTTTGCCATTGAAAAATATGGTTATCTTAGCGTCCCCTACGCCTGCCCCGTGTGGATTTACAATTTTTCCAAATACAACAAGCTGTTCCTGGGCATTCCCGGCTTCATGGCCTTGTCCTGCTGACGCATAGGTCACTGCCTCCCCGATTAAAAGTACAATGAATAGTGCCAGAATGCATTGCAGCAGACCTGCTGTGCAGAACCTTTTGCGTGTAATATCCATTCTTAACCGCTCCTTTCAATACAGGCAGATTAAGCCCAAGATTAGCCATGGAGGTGTTTCCAGAGAAAAACAGCAATTTAATTTGGTTCAACCTAGGCCAATCTGCTCTGCTTCAATAATTGATAACTGCATGGTCTTGTATTCTGTATCGGAATTATTGTTTTTTTCAAAAATGTTTAAGTAACTATTTCAGATTTTTCGTGAATGCTAACTTGGCACGGTTCGCAGAAGAGCGCTTTATTGTACTCTTAGTAGAAGAGGTACAGCATTCCAATCAGAACTACCAGGAAGAGTATTGTCATGCCGGCACCGGCCTTGGCGTAATCTACAGTTCTGTAGCCACCTGGACGCATTATCAGTGCGTTTACCTGGTGGGTGGGCAGTACAAATGTGTTGGAGGCTGCTATGGCAACAACCATTGCTGTGATCCTTGGATCAGAACCGGCCTGGACAGCCATTGACATGCAGAGAGGCACAAGGAGTACTGTTGCGCCCACATTTGACACAACAAGGGTAAAGAACGATGTGAGCAGCCCAACCACCAGAAGAAACACAATGTTCGGCACGGTTCCTATGGCATTCATAATTGTGGTTGCAATCCACTCTGCTGCACCGGTCTTCTGAAATGCCAGGCCCAGCGGTATGAGGCCGCCAAGCAGAAAGACAGTCATCCAGTCAACTGACTGGTATGCCTCATCAACAGAGAGCACCTTGGTGAGTATCATTCCAAGTGCCCCTGTAAGGAGACAGACCGAAAGCGATAGCTTCATGGGGAAGCCAAGGGCTGCAGTTATGGGCTCAAAACCCATAACAAGGGTAATGGCAACAATCAGCCAGAAAACAGCTATCCTGGCCTTGTCTTCCCTCATTATTTCACCCTGTATCTCAGTGGTGAAGGCAAATGTCTTGTGTTCCTTCAGGGCATGGAAACTCTCCCATCGTCCGAACAGTAGTAGTGCATCACCTGGTTTTAGCGGTACCTCGGTAATGTTCTGGAACTGGCACTGGGCATCACGGCAGAGGACAACCGGGACTACCTGTGTGGACCGGCGGAAATGTACCTCCTTCAAGGTTTTTCCAATGAGTTCAGAGCGCGGTGAAACTATACCCTCCACAAGGCCCGCATTGTTGGGAGAGAAATCTTCTGCAAAGACCTCAAGGTCCTCTTTTATTTTCCATCCCATGTCCCTGGCACATCTTTTGACACTGTCCTCATTTCCAATGATGGCAATGGTGTCACCGGGAAAGATTCTGTCGTCACGGGAGGGAGCAAAGTTTTTGTCCCTGGTTTCAGGATTAAATATTCCCACAATGGACACGCGGTATCGGGTGCGCACGTGCAATTGCTGAATTGTAGCCGGTTTGAAGTCTTCCGGAACCTCAAGTTCAAACAGACCTGCAATTTCCTGATAGGTGTCTGCTATTGAGGCAGGAACCAGGCTGGCATCTTCCTGTCCACCGGTTCTGGGGAGTATGAATCGGCCAACAAGTATGAAGTACAAAATTGCTGATGCCACCAGGGCTATACCAATCGGGGTCTGGGTGAACAGGCCAAGGGGTTCTACCTGCACACCGAGAAGGCCCAGCTGGTTGGACTGGTCAATAAGGTCATTCAGGAGGATAGTAGGGCTTGCACCAACAAGCGTGATGGTTCCACCTATGATTGCACAAAAACCCATTGGCATAAGTATCCGGGATACGGGGATGCCCGTCTGTTTACTTATACGGATGGCAGCAGGCATGAACAGGGCAGCGGCACCTATATTCTGCATAAAACTGGAGATGAAGGCAACTGTTGCAGAGATAAGGGTCATTATCCTGGTTTCAGATTTTCCTGCAATTTTAAGGATATTTCTGGCAAGGACATTCATGCAGCCGGTCTTGTCCAACCCGGCTCCAATGATAATTACTGCAATAATTGACACAACGGCGTTACTGGATAGTCCGCTTATGGCCTCTTTGGGTGAAACTACACCAAGTATGGGGAGGCATGACATCATTATCCAGCCAACAACATCCACCCTGACCCATTCAAAGATGAACATCAGGATTGCCAGGCCCAGAACTGCCATCACGATGCCCATATCCTTAGTAAACGGGATTTTTGTGGCGGTTTCAGAGGCAGAAGCCCCGTCTCCTGCCATGGTCATGCTTGAAACTGTAAGTATCACAATGAGGATTACCCCCAACATCCCCAGTAATTTAGCTTTCCCCGTATTCATACTTTCTCCTCCTTAGTGAGTTTGTGCTTTTTAATTATGAAAGTCGTTACACCTTTCTTCACCCAAATAAAAGAACTGCATGCAAAGTCTAGTGGCACGCATGTCACTATGGTAAAGATTTATGGCGTTATTTTTATAGGTTGTGATGCTGTTCGAACCTGTCAAAATTGCAGGCGCAATTTTTTTTGATTGTAACCATCTTTAACAAGGTATGTAAAGTATAGCCGGTTATTAAAACAGCGTATTGACCCTATGATTTAAGAATAAACGATTTTGGGTTTAAGCAGAGCACGATTTGTGTTGAGATTTTGGATAGGAATGTTACTTTATGCAACAATTTATAAAACCGTGTTGGTTGTTGGATAATAAACAGTCCTGTGTGGATTGATTTTTGGAAACTGCTTTCTAGGTTTATATTTTACAGGAGCAATAGCTTGCAGGAGACAGGCAAGATAGAAATATTGATAGTAGAGCCTGATGAGATAAATCGGAAGAATCTTACCCTGCTTCTTGACCGGGAGGGGTATTCGGTAAGCAGTTCCGTCAGGGGGGCAATAGCACTTGAATATTTGAAAACACGCTATTTCCACGTGATGCTCACAAACATACACGCCGGTGATATGGAGGGGCTTGAGCTCATGACTGCGGCAAGGCCCCTTCAGCCCGATATGGCAGTGATATTTGTGACAGATCAGGCAACTGTAGAATCTGCCGTGCATGCAATGATGGCAGGCGCCTTTTCCTACGTTGCCAGGCCATTTGCCATAGACAGTTTTTTAAGCCTTGTCAGGAAGGCCACTCGTAAAACCGAAATGAGCCGGGAGATAAGGCGAAGGGGCAAGCATATCCGGTCAAGCAGGGGGATCCAGTTTATCGGCAAGAATCCTGCCATTGTGAAGCTCAAGAGCGATATTGCCGAGATAGCGCAGCATGACAGCAATGTCCTGATTCTCGGGGAGACAGGAACAGGCAAGGAACTTGTGGCATCTACCATTCATGCCTTGAGCAAGAGGGCGGACCGGCGGTTTTTGCCCATCAACTGCAGTGCCCTTACTGAAGAGCTTATGCTTAATGAGCTTTTCGGACATGAGAAGGAGGCATTTACCGGCGCCAGCAAGTTCAGGACAGGGCTGTTTGAGGCCGCAGACGGTGGAACCCTGCTGCTTGATGAGATTGGCGAGATGCCTGTATCAATGCAGGTCAAGCTGCTCAGGGTGATTCAGGAAAAGAAGATAATCAGGGTTGGAGGAACCAGGGAGATACCGGTGGATGTCCGCATCCTTGCAGCTACAAACAGGGATCTGCGAAAGGAGGTGCAGGAGGGACGTTTCAGGCAGGACCTCTTTTACAGGCTTAATGTGGTTACACTTTCAATACCGCCTCTAAGGGAACGGCGTGATGACATACCGCTTCTGATTCAGCACTTTCTTGCCAAGTACTCATCTTCTGGCCAGGGCATCAAGTCAATCTCCCAGGAGGTGCTTGACATACTCATGAACTACGACTTTCCAGGAAATATCCGGGAGCTCGAAAATATCATCGAACGGGCTGCCGCCATGTGCCGCGATCAGGAGATTATGCGTCACCATCTTCCTCCTGAATTCCAGTACAGTGCCGGTTCAGGTTCACTGGCAGATGCCCCGGTTACCTTCAAGCCGTTACGGGAATATGAAAGGGATTATATCCTGACTGTCTTGAAGAGTGTTAATGGAAACAAGAGCAAGGCTGCTGCCATTCTTGGTATTGACCGCGTCTCTTTGTGGCGGAAACTGAAAAAATATGAGGCAGGCGCTGTGCAGGCGTAGCACTGGATTGACCGTTTCAAAATCTGGAAAATTAGTAACTGTTCAGCGTATTGATAGTAATTGAGGTTAGTGAATGGTCTTGTTTTTCCGTTCCGGTGAACAATTTCTTGTTTTTCCAAGGCTTGCTACGCCAAAATCGCGAAACTCGCTCGTCCCTCGCTCAGACAGACGCGATTTTTATGGCTGCGCTTCGCCAGGAAAAACTAC